>NZ_MJWS01000056.1:0-363 GCF_001762365.1 Campylobacter sp. BCW_6873 | reverse complement strand
TAGCTTATGCTAAAGAGCATAATATAAAAGAGTGAAAATAATGAATTTCATAACTAGACTAGCTACAACTATAATCATGGAAGATGGTTTATATATGGGATAAATTAAGAAAGGATAAAAGATGAGTGAAACTTATGAAATTTATACACCTAATGGTGGTATATTAGATGTGGAAAAAGAAACGAATAAAATTTTACTCTATGATGGGGGAGCTAAGGTAGGCAAATACACCCAAGAATATTCCAAAGCTTTGTTTGAAGCTGATCGTATATTAAGAACTTCTCCTTATATTAATTATCAACCTAGGTATCTAGATCCTGAATTTCACACAGGGGAGAAATCTACTTTACTTGAATTTAAAGA
>NZ_MJWS01000055.1:0-1062 GCF_001762365.1 Campylobacter sp. BCW_6873 | reverse complement strand
TAAGAGCTACCAAATAAGCATTGTCTAAACCTAAAATTTGCATAAATTTAAAATCTTTTTTAAAATTATGCATATAATTTAATAATTCTTTTTGATTAAGTTTTAATTCTTGATTTAAGTTTTGTTCTACAAAAACTTTTTTAAATTCTTCTTCGTTGCTCCAGAATAATTTAGATGTCTCTTTTCTAATTTGATTTTCTTTTTCATAATAATACTTATCCCAAAAGATAAGCTCTAAAGGGCGATAAGCTAAGCTTATAAAGATAACAAAAGCTATAAGTAAACCACAAGGTATATAAAATCTTTTAAGTTTATAAAAAGGTTTTTTCATTTATATTCCTTGATATTTTAAAAATAGTTTTTGTGTCTTTTTCTGTTTCGTTTAAGGTTTTATTTTGAGTGTTAAGTTCTATCTCATTCATTTGTGCATTCTTTTAATTTAGATTGTAGAGTGTTAAGATTTGTCAATGTCTTCTTGTTGAAGTTTTCTAAAATTTTATTAATATTTTCTTTTAGCTTCTCTTTAGCTTGATTATCTAAAAAAAAATCTTTACGAATTCTTCTTGTAACATTATCTGTAATTTTATTTAGTTTTCTCATTGTATTTAAAATTATTGCAGTTTTAGAATTATCAAATTTACATGTGAATTTTTTAGAAAGATCTCCAATATAAATATGGGAAAATCCCCAGTTGTTTCCAATTAAAGAAGATGTATAATAAACAATATGTGAAAAATCATGACTTTTGATTTTATTTTGCAAAAAATCCTCTTCTAAACGAGTATTTAGAAAAAATAAAAAATCTTCAAGTGCATCAAATCTTTCCTTGTCAAATAAAAAATAAGTTTTATGATTTGTGATATTTCTTTCATTGTATAAAAGATAGGATATAATATCGTTATTTAAATTTAAAACAATTCGACTAGCTTTTCTTGAAAGTTCCTCATCTTCATCTAGGAATGAATAAATAGTTAAAGTTCTTATATCTTCAATACTAGCTTGTATCATCTTAAGATTTTTAATAATCATTTGTGTAACTTTTTCTTGATTATAGTTTTCTTT
>NZ_MJWS01000054.1:0-2771 GCF_001762365.1 Campylobacter sp. BCW_6873 | reverse complement strand
GCTTATAAAAATAATCAAAGCTATAAGCACACCACAAGGTATATAAAATCTTTTAAGTTTGTAAAAAGGTTTTTTCATGGATGCTCATATTTATTTAAATTAGCTTTTTCTAGCATTTTATTGTCCCAACCTTCTGGTAAATCTTTTATGCTTGGATAATAAGGGCGTAAAAGTTCTATATAAACTCCTTTCTGATAGGAAAGCTCAAAATAATACTTTCCTAAAGCAGAAGGGATAAGCTTTGCATCTCCGTGATAATTTCCATCAGAATAGACAAAATTAGGGCTATAAAAAGGGCTTCTAGGAGAAACATATGGGCGCACTCCTATTTCATCATAAGCAAAATAATCATATATGTTAAATTTAAAAATACCATTATTGCCAAAGCCATAATCATAATAATCATTAAAATAACCATTTTCTCCTTCAAATCCCATATCAAGCAATATTTTTTCATAACGCTTATTTATTTCTTCGTTTAAATTTTTATAATCTATTTTTGTGTCATCCATATAAGCTGCAGGATTAAAAAGAAGCTTGGTTTCATCTTGAAACAAACCATAAGAAAGCTCTAATAAGAAATCTTTTAAACTCCAAACTAAATAAGCATAAAAATACTCATCATCAAAAGTGATTAAATAATCTTCATCTTTTTTATTTTGTTTTGCTAAATAATCAAGCATAGCAAGCAATATTGGATTTTTTTTAATATAACTTTTATCTTTAAAATTATTAGCTTGTTCTTTTGTAAGAATGCCAACTTCTCCTAATTGATCATAAATTTCATCACTAAATACGAAAGGTTTTATGCCATAGTCTTTATTGATTGCATCAATATAATTTTTTATTATCATTGTGTTTTTACTATAAAGTTCTTTCACATAGGAAATGATTTGTTCTTGGCTTAAAATTTGAGTGTCTTTTTCTATTTTACATTGATACTCTAAATTATTTGGACTTTCAAAATAATAACCCCCATCCATACCATCATAAAATTTAGGTTTAATATAATTAGGATTTTTATTAGCAAGCCATAAGGGATTTTTTATCTTTTTAACTTCTTCTTCTAAATTTTCAAATTTAGTGGCTATGTATTTTGGGATGAGTTTGTTGCCTTTTTTATCAAAAACAATTTTACCAAGATATATGCCAAATTTTGGATTATAGCATTCAAGCTCATTCATATCATTAAATTTCCAAAAATATTGCTCGCTAGGACAAATATTATTATAACTTTTTATGTTTGTATTTATGGCTAAATAAATAGCATAAGGTTCTTTTCTGGTTTGTAAGAAATCTTTATGTTTTTCTACATCTGGTAAAGGTGGTGGAGTCATTATAATTTAATTTCCTTTCTGAAATAATATGCCACAATCCTAGAATCTAACTCACTTGGCTGAACATAGTATAAAGGACTTGGCAAGAGATCTAATTTGGGATTTAAAAATTTCCAACTTCCATAATATGTGCGATTTTTTAAACACTTCTTTGTTTCATCTTCATTATCATAAATCAAGCATTTTTTATCATAATTGTCAAAGATAGCATAATAACTTATTTCTATATAAAAATCTTTCATATTACAATAAATAAATTTTTCTATGCTATTTTCAGAATTATTTTTTATGCGGTAAATATAAAAGTGTCTAAATTCATGAATAATAGTATCAATAAAATTTAAAAAATTGATATTTAAATTTAAATTTAATATATGGGCAAATTTATTATAACTCCCTAAATTCAATCCGCTAGCATTGCTGCTAATTACAGGTAAAACTTTTTCATCTATCCCTAGTCTTTTAGCAAAGTCCTTTAAAAAATCTTCTATAATGTTGATATCAACAACTTCATTTTGAAGTTTTTTCTCAAAGCCCATTTTATAAATAGGGTTTTTAATATAAATATCTGAAGCAACTTTAACAAATTTCTCTCTTTCTTTTAAATACTTATCTCCATCACTTACACTTTTAATAAATTTTTCATTAGCTAAATCAAATCTATAATAAATATAAGCAATTTTTCCTGCAAGTTGGGGATAATTTTTAAAAAATTCATAATTATTTGTTTCTTTTGCTTTTTCTTTAAAACTTTGGCAAGCTTTTAAAAACTCTACAGCCTCAAAAACACTAAAAATACAATTTGTTTGAATTATATCACTATTAAAATCATTCCTTAGTTTACTTTCTTCTACATCCTCATCATCTCCAACTCCCACTCTAAAGCTCATATCTATGATGATGTAATGATCTTCTAAATTAGGCATAGTTTTTTCACTACTATAAGCAAATAAAACTATGTAGTATTTATAATCTTGTATGTCTTCTTTAGGCTCGTTGCTTCTATTTATAGGCAAGCAAAAGGATAAAATATTGTCTTCATAGCTTTCATTATAAATCAAATCATCATTTTCAAATAATACCTTAAGATTTTTTTCATCAATATAGCCATTACAATCATGTAATAATAAATTTAATTTTTCTTTGCTTTCACATTCTACAAAAGCCCATTTTAGTTTTTCATCGCTTTCTTTTTCTAGTTGTAAGCTTATATAAGTCCCTGGTGCAAAAGAAGCATTTAAATCAATATGGGAATTTTCATGAAATATTAGTGTTTTATTCATAAACTTTTCCTACAAATATAATTTTATTATCTATTTTTTCAGGGTAAGCCACTTTGAGTGAGATTATATTTTCCCCCTCACTCCGCACAAACTTAGCTTGCTTACTTAAATCCTCTAATAACTGTGCTTGTGCTATACCTATGCTACCATT
>NZ_MJWS01000053.1:0-1543 GCF_001762365.1 Campylobacter sp. BCW_6873 | reverse complement strand
CAACCCAGTCTTCAAAAATCGGTGTTACAAGATTTGAAACAGGTTCACAAAGTGTGAGTTCAGGTGTAGTAGGACTTACTATCAAAAACTATAATGGTATAGAAGATTTTAAATTTGATAATGTTGTGATTTCAACTTCAGTTGGAACAGGACTTGGAGCTTTAGCCGAAGAGATTAATAAAAGCTCTGATAAAACAGGAGTTAGAGCAACTTATGATGTAAAAACTGTAGGAGCTTATGCTATAAAAGAAGGAAGTACTTCTCAAGACTTTGCTATCAATGGGGTTATAATTGGTCAGATTAATTATAAAGATGGAGATAATAATGGCCAATTAATCTCAGCTATAAATTCTGTTAAAGACACAACAGGAGTTCAAGCTTCTAAAGATGAGAATGGTAAACTTGTTCTTACTTCAGCTGATGGTAGAGGCATTAAAATTACAGGTAGTATAGGTGCTGGTGCTGGTGTTTTAAAAACTGAAAATTATGGAAGATTATCTTTGGTTAAAAATGATGGTAGAGATATCAATATAAGTGGAACTAATCTTAGTGCTATAGGTATGGGTGCTGCAGATATGATTTCTCAAGCTTCAGTATCTTTAAGAGAATCAAAAGGTCAAATTTCAGCAGCTAATGCTGATGCTATGGGTTTTAATTCTTACAATGGTGGCGGAGATAAGCAAATTATCCAAGCTTCTAGTATTTCAGCGTTTATGTCTCAAGCAGGTTCAGGTTTTTCAGCAGGTTCAGGTTTTTCAGTGGGTAGTGGAAAAGGATATTCTACAGCTTTATCTGGATCAGTGCAAATTGTTTCAGATGCAGCTTCTATAAGCAGTACTTATATAGTTTCAGCAGGTTCAGGTTTTTCATCAGGTTCAGGAAATTCTCAATTTGCTGCCTTAAGAACATCAACTGTAGGTGCTACTGATGAAACTGCGGGTGTAACCACTCTTAAAGGTGCTATGGCTGTGATGGATATAGCTGAAACTGCTATAACTAACCTTGATCAAATTAGAGCTGATATAGGTTCTATACAAAATCAAGTTACGTCAACTATAAACAACATCACTGTAACTCAAGTGAATGTTAAATCAGCAGAATCTCAAATCAGAGATGTAGACTTTGCAAGTGAGAGTGCAAACTACTCTAAAGCAAATATCTTAGCTCAAAGTGGATCTTATGCTATGGCTCAGGCAAATTCTAGTCAGCAAAATGTTTTAAGATTGCTTCAATAGCTCTACATATTTTTAAAGTACTGTGATATATACAAATCCAAGCCTAGTTTAAATACTAGGCTTTTTATTTTAAACTCTAAAGATTTTAATTAAACTAAAACTTGGAACACTTCTTGCTTTAATCTTTTCGATGCAATATTTTGAAAGGATTTAAAATGGGTTTTAGGATAAACACCAACATCGGTGCATTAAATGCACATGCAAATTCAGTTGTTAATGCTAACGAGCTTGATAAGTCTTTAAGTAGACTTAGTTCAGGTCTTAGGATTAACTCCGCAGCAGATGATGCTTCAGGGATGGCGATAGCA
>NZ_MJWS01000052.1:0-725 GCF_001762365.1 Campylobacter sp. BCW_6873 | reverse complement strand
AAGGAATGTGAAGGGAGAAAATAAATTATTAATAGAAAAGTCTTTAACCCAAACAATAGAAAAAGAATTTTTCCTTAATGTTCATCAAAATTTATCCGCCCACATACAAGATAATACATCCTTAAAGTCCAATTCCATGCAGACAAAGGTAGAAGAACAATATTCTTTAGAATCTGATAATTCAACTTTTGACTTTCAAACAGATTGTGAAGTAAAAGCAGGCAATCAAATCCTCCACCAAGTAGGTGATACTCAAATTGTTACTAAGGGAGATTGTGTTATCATTAAAGTAGGTGGAGTTGAAGTAACTATAGACTCTAAAGGACTTGTGGTTAGAGGTGGAGAGCTTAGGGCAGAATGATAACTCGGAGATAAAAATGAGCCAAACAAACAATAACACAGAAATCAAAGAGCAAGACACTCAAGATGAAATCATTTGGGAAGGAAAAAAAGATATACCTTCGTTTTTGCTTTATTGGATAATATATATTGTGCTTTTATGTTTTATGCTTTATTTGCTTCCTAGGGCATTTGACAATACTAAGGATTTTAAATGGTTTATGGTTTTTATTATGTTTCTTGTAACGGTATATGCACTTGCACAAGAGATCTATAAAACGGCAAATATTAAAAGAATTTATATCACAAAAGAAAAACTTGTGATTAAGTATTATATCAAAAATGATTTGGTTTTTCCTTTAGGAACTTTTTTTGTGTATTATCGT
>NZ_MJWS01000051.1:0-1173 GCF_001762365.1 Campylobacter sp. BCW_6873 | reverse complement strand
CTATATCTTGAATCGAGCTAATAAAATTATCAGTTTCAGTTCCCCTAAATCCTACTATAAATTTATCTTTTTCTTTATCGTAAAACAAAGTAGCACTAAAGCCACTTGTAGTGTTAGGCTGATGAAATTGAACCTCATATCTTTGAATGAAATTTTTAGTCTGTAATTCTCCAAATTCTCCATTTAGTTTATCAAAATTTGTCTTTTCATCAAAGAAATTTAACATTTTTGATTGCCAAGCATCATCTTGTCTTAAATCAATCAATACTTCTTTATCTTTATGTTTTTGACTGACAACATGTTCTAAATTTACCTTTATTTCTCTATAGCCTCTAAGAGAATTTTCTTCTTGAATTTTTTCTTGATTAAAATCTAACTCAAATATATTTCTAGTATTTAAAAAATCAAAATAAAAATAACTAGCCCATGCAAGTTCTGCATAATCTTTTAAATTATTGATTTGAGTTTTCATTTTTATTTCTTTTAATTAAATAAATTATTGCAAATATTATAATATGTATCACAATAATAATTAAGTACAGCTCAAAATTACTATTATTTCTATTAATCAATAGTAGCAACAAATAGCAACAAATAGCAACAAATATATTTTTTGTATTTCTTGCTTTTTTATAAATCAAATAATAAAAATAAGGCAACAATGGAAAAAGATATAATATAACAAGAAAAAAGAACATTTTAGTAAAAGTTGCATCATATCCCATATAATAACCTAAAATAGCCCCAAATCCCCAAATTATAATCCAAATAATATATAGATTTTTTAGTATTATCACACTACTTCCTTTTTTGTTGAAATTTAAATTATTATTAAAAAATCAAAAAAACCAATCTATACAAGTTTAGCATAATTTTCGAGATTGTTAATTTTAAAAAATAAAAAGATACAAAAAAATGTATAAAAAAATACAAAATAATAAAGAAAAATATTTTTGGATTTAATAGTTTCTTGTAGTGTTAAATATGATATGTAAGGTAACAATGGATAAGAATATATAAAAAATGCAATCTTTAACATATCACCAAAAAATTCTATATCACTAAAATAAGCATATAAAGAACTAAACAAAAAAAATAATTCCCCAAAATACCCCAAAAACCATCATTGAATTCATTAGGTTCTTTAGCTTCATACCATTTTTGATCTATCTT
>NZ_MJWS01000050.1:0-88410 GCF_001762365.1 Campylobacter sp. BCW_6873 | reverse complement strand
AAACTATAATGGAATGTTTGATAAAGATGGCAATACCCATACAGGATTTGCTCAGTTTAATTACCTTTGGTAATCTTATAAAAGATCATACCTTAGTTTAATTAGTTTACTCTCCTACTTGTTAAAAATTTCATCCTGATAATTTTAAAATTATTAGGATGGATGTTTTTAAGGTTGTTAAACTCTTTTTAGATTACAATCATTCTTTTAAAGTATTTTAAAAACTCAGCTAAGATTAACAATAAATCATTTTAAATTATTTTAAGACGATTAAAAAGAAGTGAAGAGGATTGAAGATTAAAAATTAACTTTTTAAAATCCTTGCAAGTTTAAGCAAATTCGAAATCAAAAATTCTTTTTTTACGAGTTTAGGATTGGTTTTAAGTTCGTATTCGCTTTTAAGTAAAAGAGTGAAAATTTCTTTATATTGTTCGATTTTTAAACTAAAGGCTTGAGAGCTTAAATTTTGTCCCACTTGAGGGGGTGGAGTGTAGCCTAAAAGCTCTTTAAAATCAATTTTGCCATTGACTTTAGCATAAAGTGCGATTTTAAATAAACGATAAAAAGAATTATATAAAGAGTTGATTAAAGCAATTTCATTAAAATTATCTAAAATTTTTTCAAGTTCGCTTTTAAAGTCTTGTTTTTTTAAAATTTTATCAAAAAAGCTTTCAAAACTTCCTGTATTTAAACTATAGCAGTATTGTTCTATGGTTTTTTCATCTACTCTTAAACCGCTAAATTTATTAAGTTCGCTTGCAGCAAGATACAAGTTTTCATCAAAACTTGTAAAAAGAGTAAATAAAGCATTTTGAGTGATTTCAACCCTTAGTTGTTTTGCTTTTATGCTTAAAAGCTCCACGCCTTCTTTAGCTCCGTTAGCTTTAAAAAATCTTACAAAATGAGGAGAGAAAATTTTTTCTATGTCACTTTGCTTTGAACTTTCATCATAAAATTCTAAAAGAAAGAAATTGTCCGCATTGTTTTTGCAAAGTTCGACTAAAATTTTAAGATCTTTTATTGGAATTTTTTTAGAGGTTTTAATTTCTAATAATTTTTTTTCGCTAAAAAGCGATCCTGCGCTTAAAAAATCACTTGCATGAGTGAAGTTGTATTCTTCAAAAAAAAGTTTTAAAGTTTCATCGGGTTTATATTTTTCTTTTATAAATTCAGCATAAAGTTCGCTTTGAAAATTATCTGCTCCATAAAGAAAGAAAAAATTAGGTATTGAATCTTTAGAAAGCAGGGTTTGAAGCTCTTTTCTATACATTTTCTTCCTTTATAAGTCTTTGGGTGATTTTAGCATAAATTTTTGCCATAACTATATCCGCTTCCATGATTTGCACTTCAACACTTTCTAGTAAATTTACACGCGTATCATAAAGGATTATATCCGCTCCTTTGATTTCATCATCTAGTTTGGCTATGCAAGCTCCATCATTTTGCACAACTAAAGCTTTAAATTTTTTGCCTATATTTTTAGCTGCCCATCTAGCAAATTTTCTATCCATAAAATCAAAAGCAACCTTATCCGCCTCTCTTTCAAGCGTACTAAGACTCTCGCAAGTGCTTTCTATGTTTAAAAGCAGATAATTAAAAAGTTTTTCATCGTTTTTTTGTTTGGCTTTTAAAAGTCTGTGTAAAATAAGATCAGAATACCTTCTTATAGGGCTTGTAAAATGTGAGTATTTATCAAAACCTAAGCCAAAATGTCCCGCATTTACGCTAGAGTATTCCGCTTTTTTTTGTGCTTTGATGATGAGTTTATCTACTTCTGCTCTTAAATTTAATTCATCGGCTAAAGCTTGTATGTCGCGTATGAGTTCAGGAAGATTGGGCTTAAAATTTACATCGATTCCAAGTTCGCGTAATTCATTTAAAAGTTTATCGATTTTTCTTGCATCAGCACTTAAGTGATTTCTAAAAATACCTATATCTATGAGTTTTGCTGCGGCTTTATTGGCTAAAAGCATACAATCTTCGATCAAATTATGCGAAGGCGTGTCTTTTTCAAAAACTGTGCTTTTTAGACTTAAATTTTCATCTAAATTCATTCTTAATTCTTCGGTGCGAAATTCAAAGGCATTTTTAAGACGCATTTTGCGTAAATTTTTTGTGATTTCAAAAAGCTCATAAAGCCATGAAAGTTCTTTTAAATCAGGTTTTTGTACCAAAATTTCATCAACTTCATCGTAATTAAAACGGCGTTTTGAGTTGATAATACCTTCAAAAAGTTCTTCTTTGATGACTTTATTTTCATGATTGAGCGTGATTTTAAAACAATACGCTAAGCGATCTAAATGAGGTTTTAAAGAACAGATATTTTCACTTAAAGGACGAGGTAACATAGGTATAGCAATGTGCGGAAAATAAATAGAAAATCCACGATTTCTTGCTTCTTTATCTATAGCACTATAAGCATAAACATATTCGCTAACATCAGCAATAGCTACATAAATTTCTCGTTTTTGAGTGTTAAAATAAATCGCATCATCAAAATCTTTTGCATGTATAGGATCTATAGTGCAAAAAGGCAAGGCTCTTAAATCCATGCGATTTTCATACATACTCGCATCAACGCTATCACCGTTTGCTAGAGCTTCTTTGATACAAGCGTCGCTAAATTCGTTATTTTTATTAAAAAGAGCTAAGGAGATTTTTTCATCTATACTTTCATCATCAATATGCCCTAAAACTTCTATGATATTGTTATTTTCATTTTCTATTTTTAAAATTGTCCCTAAAGGTAGTGCTTTTAAGGATTTTTGAGAAGCTTTTAAGGCAGTGCTTAATCCTGTTTTGATATTCATTCCAAGCACGGCTTGGCCATACCTTTTGGTGATCACTAAAGAGGTTTCATTGGCTCTTTTTAGAACTAAAATCACCTTTGCACTGGGGCGTTTTTTCTTTAAAGGTAGAAGTTTTACTGCAACTATATCTTTATAGTTTGCACCTTTTAGGTTTTTGTTTTCTATCAAAAGATCTTTTTTGAAACTTTCATCAAAGCATTGTAAAAAACCTGTACCTTTGCTTGAAATATCAAGCACCCCAAAGGCAAAACCATTGTTAAGATAGTATTTGTTTTTGTGTTCTTTGATGATGTGATTGGCTAAAAGCTCTCTTAAAATTTGTTTAAATTCATTGCTTGCTTCGTGAGAGCTAATACCATAACTAAGACTGTTTAAAAATTCTTTCACTTTTGATACTTTATGATTTTTTGTAAAATTCTTACATAAAGTTTATAAAAAAAATATGAAATTTATACTTTAATTGCTATAATAATACCTTTAATTTTTGAATTTTTAAGGAGTGAATATGGCTATTACAGTATATTATGATAAAGATTGTGATTTAAATTTAATCAAATCAAAAAAAGTAGCAATTATAGGCTTTGGCTCTCAAGGACACGCTCATGCGATGAATTTAAGAGATAATGGCGTAAATGTAATTATCGGACTTCGTGAAGGTAGTGTAAGTGCTGTTAAAGCAAAAAATGCTGGTTTTGAAGTAATGAGTGTAAGTGAAGCTTCTAAGGCAGCAGATGTGGTTATGATTTTAGCTCCTGATGAAATTCAAGCAGATATTTTTAATGTCGAAATAAAACCAAATTTAAGTGAAGGCAAGGCTATAGCTTTTGCGCACGGTTTTAATATCCACTATGGTCAAATTGTTGCTCCAAAAGGTATAGATGTTATCATGATAGCACCTAAAGCACCAGGACATACAGTAAGAAATGAATTTACTTTAGGAGGTGGAACCCCTTGCTTGATAGCCATCCATCAAGATGAAAGTAAAAATGCTAAAAATTTAGCCTTAAGTTATGCAAGTGCGATTGGGGGCGGACGCACAGGTATTATAGAAACAACCTTTAAAGCTGAAACAGAAACAGATCTTTTTGGTGAACAAGCCGTGCTTTGTGGTGGACTTAGTGCTTTGATTCAAGCAGGTTTTGAGACTTTAGTTGAAGCAGGTTATGAACCTGAAATGGCTTATTTTGAGTGTTTGCATGAAATGAAACTCATTGTGGATTTGATTTATCAAGGTGGTATTGCAGATATGCGTTATTCTATCTCAAATACTGCAGAATACGGCGATTACATCACAGGGCCAAAGATTATTACTGAAGAGACTAAAAAAGCGATGAAAGGTGTTTTAAAAGATATACAAAATGGTGTTTTTGCAAAAGATTTTATCTTAGAACGCCGTGCAGGTTTTGCTAGAATGCATGCAGAACGCAAAAATATGAATGATTCTTTGATAGAAAAAACAGGACGCAATTTGCGTGCTATGATGCCTTGGATCAGTGCTAAAAAATTAGTAGATAAAGATAAGAACTAAACATTGTCAAAGAAAAAATTAGTTCAAATTCAGCGTTATTTAATCATAGCTATACTTTTTTTACTTTGTATAGCTTTAGCTTTGGGAATTTTAGTAAAATATCAAAATTCCCAAGATGTTTCTTCTGTTAAGCCGGATTATTTTGTTGATAAACAAGAAGATTTAATTTCATTAAACAAAGATCATTATGAAATTGGTATTTTTCAAGAGAATGAGTTTGATAATAATAAATCTGTAAGTATTTTAGAGCAAAAAATTCAAGAAATTGATGATTTAAATACAAGTTTAAATGAGCAAAATTTAAGCAGCGTGGAGCAGAATTTAAGTTTAGAGCAAAATCAGAGTTTAGAACAAAATTTTATTCCAAAAGATACAAATTTAACCCAAGATCAAAATTTAACTTTTGATGAAGATATTCATTTAAATAAAATTTCTAAAAAACCAAAACTTGCTATTATTATCGACGATATGGCAAATGCAAGTCAGGTTAGAGGTTTAAAAGCTTTAAATTTAAAGTTAAATCCTTCTTTTTTTCCGCCAGATAAAAACCATAGCGAAACGCCAAAACTTGCTTTAAAATTTGATTTTTATATGGTGCATTTACCTTTAGCAGCGATTAATTACAATAAACCCGAGCTTGATACTTTAAATCCAAATGATAGCAAAGAAAGAATTTTTAAAAAAATCAAGCAAATTAAAAAAGATTTTAAGGATTTAAGATATATCAATAATCACACAGGAAGTTTATTTACAAGCAATGAAGAAGCTATGAGAAAGCTTTACGAGGCTTTAAAAAATCAAAATATATTTTTTGTAGATTCTAAAACTATAGGAAATTCTAAGGCAAATAAAATCGCTAAAGAACTCAGTATGCCTTATATACAAAGAGATGTGTTTTTAGATAATGAAGATGATGTTAATTATGTTAAAAAACAACTTCAAAGCGCAGTAAAACTTGCACAAAAAAAAGGTTTTGTTATAGCCATAGGACATCCTAGGAAAAATACTTTTAAAGCTTTAGAGCAAAGTAAGGATTTGTTAAAAGGCGTTGATCTTGTGTATTTGAGTGAAATTTATGGCAAGTGAAATTTTGCCTGATGAATTTTTAGAACTTTTTAAGGATTTAAAAAAGCCTCCTAAAAAATTACACTATAAAGGAAATTTATCTTTATTAAAACAAGATAAAATCGCTATTATAGGTTCAAGGCGTATGAGTGTTTATACAAAAAATTGTGTTTTTTCCTTAGCGAGTATGCTTAAAAATGCTCATCTTTGCGTGGTAAGTGGCGGTGCTTTGGGTGTGGATATCACCGCAAGTATGGCGGCTATGCCAAATACTATAGGTATTTTTGCCAATGGTTTGGAACAAATTTACCCAAGAACTAATGAAAAAATCATTAAACAAATTTATGAAAATGCTTTAGCTTTAAGTGAATACGAAGATGATTATTTGCCAAAAAATTATGACTTTTTACTAAGAAACCGTTTGGTTATTGCTTTAAGTAAGGCTGTTGTGGTTGCACAAGCAGATATAAAAAGTGGTTCTATGCAAAGTGCAAGGCTTGCTTTAGAGCTTAATAAGCCTTTATATGTTTTACCGCAAAGACTAGGAGAAAGCACAGGGACTAATTTGCTTTTAAAGGAAAATAAAGCAAAGTTAATCTGTGATTTTAAAGAATTTGTAAGTGAGTTTGCAAATATAGATATAAATCAAGATGAATTTTTAGAGTTTTGCAAAAAAGGTGTGAGTGTTGATGAGGCTTTAAAAATTTATGGACAAAAAGTTTATGAATACGAACTTGAGGGAAAAATTTCCATAGAAGGGCTTTTTATAAGGGTTTTAGTATGAGAGCTTTGGCTTTAGATGTAGGTTTAAAACGCATAGGTGTAGCACTTTGCGTAGATAAAAAGATCGCTTTGCCTTTAGATGCAGTTTTAAGAAAAAATCGCAATCAAGCCGCTAATGAAATTAAAAATTTACTTAAAATACATGAAATTTCTTTACTCATTGTAGGTATTCCTAAGGGTGGGTCAAGTGAAGAAGAAATGACAAGACGCATTAAGCATTTTGTTTCTTTGCTTGAATTTGATAAAGAAATTTGCTTTGTAGATGAAAGTGGAACAAGTAAAGAAGCTTTAGAATACGGTGTAGCCAATACACGCAAAAAAGATGGTAAATTAGACTCTTTATCTGCTTTTATCATGATAAAGGATTATTTTGCTCTCTAGAATAGAAAAACTTTATACCAAAGATGAAATGCAAAATATTTTATCTTCTTTTACTCAAGAAAAAAATGTTTGTGTATTTGCAAATACTTTAAAAATTAGCATTGAAGAATTAGAAAAAGAATTTTTAAAACAAAATTTAAAATTTAAAAAGATTAATGCTTATTGTTATTTGTTTGACGCTAAAGATAAAGCCATCTTAAGTTCTATGAAAGTTTTTAATGAGGGGTACTTTTATATACAAAATTATTCTTCTTATTTGTGTGCTTTAAATTTAGAGGTCAAAGCAGGGCAAAGTGTTCTTGATATGTGTGCAGCTCCGGGTGGCAAAAGTATCAATCTTGCAAATTTTATGCAAAATACAGGTTATTTAGCTTGCAATGAGATGAGTAGGGATAGATTTTTTATTTTGCAAAAAAATCTTAAAAATTACGGCGTGAATGCTAAAGTTTTTATGAAAGATGGTAAAAATATAGGCAATTTATGTCCTTTAAAATTTGATAAAATTTTACTTGATGCACCTTGTTCAACTTTTGCTAAAATAGGTTTTGATTTGGAAAAAAGTTATAAAGAAATCAAAAATATTGCAAAAACTCAAAAAAAACTTCTACATTCTGCTTTAAAGGCATTAAAAATAGGCGGAGAGCTTGTATATAGTACTTGCACCTTTACCAAGGAAGAAAATGAAGAAGTGATAGAGAATGCTTTAAAAAGCGAGTTTAAATTAGAGCTTTTAGATATTGATTTGGAAAATGTTGAGGCTAAAGCAGGGCAAAGTGAAGAATTTGCTGAAATTTCAAAATGTAGACGGATTTTACCAAGCTTAGACTATGATGGATTTTTTATAGCTAAGCTTAGGAAATTATGTTAATTAATAAAATTATTCACATTTAAATACAAATTCATAAAAAAACTTAAAAAACAATAAATAATTTTTTCTTTATTTTAAAGCTTAAAGTTCTATTTTTAAGTACTTTGAAAAGAAAATCACAGCGTGAAAAGGCTGTGAATAAAGTTGAAATTAAAAAGATGAAATTAGTCTGATTGTATTTTTTGCAGTTTTGGAGCTATTACAGCTTGACAATATCCTTGATTGGGATTATTTATAAAATAATGTTGATGATAGTTTTCAGCTTTGTAGTAAGTTTGCAATCTTGAAATTTTAGTAACTATTTTTTTGCTAAATATTTTTTGCTGTTCTTCGATGAAATTTTGAGCTAAAATTTTATCTTCTTCATTTTCGTAAAAGATTATTGAGCGATATTGTATACCAATATCTCCACCTTGTTTATCTATACTTGTTGGATCATGAATTTTAAAAAAGAGCGTTAAGATTTCAAGAAGAGAGATTTGTTTTTCATCGTAATTTATTTTGACAACTTCTATGTTACCATCACCATTACACACGCTTTCATAGCTAGGATTTGGATTTCCTCCGCTATATCCAACTTCAGTATCGATTACACCTTTTAGGCGTTCAAATACGGCTTCAACACACCAAAAACAACCACCACCTAAAACGATATTTTTCATTGCGAGTTTTCCTTGAGTTTAGCCCTTTGAAGGGCTAGGATTATTTGTAGTTTTTGATTGCTTTTTCTAAAATTTCAATTGCAGCTTTTTCATCTTTAAAATCTTGCACTTTAACCCATTTGTTTGGCTCTAAAATTTTATAAGTTTCAAAGAAATTTTTGATTTTATTTAAAGTTGCTTGTGGTAAATCCGTGTAAGTTTTTATATTGTCATATCTTGCATCTATTTTTGAATTTGGAACTGCAAGAAGTTTTTCATCCATTCCGCTTTCATCTTCCATGATTAAAACACCAATTAAGCGACAAGGAATCACGGCTCCAGCTTGGATAGGATATTCATTAAGCACTAAAATATCCACAGGATCACCATCATCAGCCAAAGTATTGGCAATAAAACCATAGTTTGCTGGGTAAAACATCGCACTAGCCATAACGCGATCTACCATGATAGCACCACTATCTTTATCGATTTCGTATTTGATGCTTGAGCCGTATGGAATTTCGATTACGGCATTGATTTTATTTGGAATATCTCCGATTTTGATTTTGCTTAAATCCATTTTTTCTCCTTATATACTTTGAATTTTTTTAATCAGTTCTTTCATGTCTGCAACGATAGGTTCGATAGTGCGTTCCCCATCGATAATAAAATGAAGTTTTTTCTTTTGATAAAAATCTAAAATTTCATTTAAAGGTTCTGTATAAACTTTCATTCTATTATAAAACACTTCTTCATTGTCATCTGCACCACGATTTCTGCCTAAAACTCTTTCTTTGGCAACTTCTTCGCTTACTCTTACTTCTATAACACCTTTAAGACAAATTTCATTTTGCTCACTTAAAACCTTGTCAAATTCCATCATTTGTTCTACGCTTCTTGGATAGCCATCGATGATAATAGTTTTAGTTGGAGCAGCTTTTAGTGCGCAAACTATAGTATTTACAACAACATCTAAAGGAACAAGATTGCCTTTGGATATAAAACTATCTATAGTTTTTCCAAGCTCACTCCCACTTGCTACTTCAGCTCTTAAAAGATCTCCTGTTGAATAGTGTGTGATATTTGTCGCATCTGCTTGTGCGATTAAACTAGCATCGGTAGTTTTTCCACTACCCGGTGCACCTATGATTAAAAACAATTCTTTCATTTTATATTCTCCCTTAATTTGATTCCCAATTCTCTCATTGCTTCATTGCTAGCAGGCGATGGTGCATCTGTCATTAAGCATTGCGCTCTTTGGGTTTTTGGAAAGGCTATAACCTCTCTTATACTGTTTGCTCCTGTAACTAGCATGATGAGTCTATCAAGTCCTATAGCGATACCTCCATGTGGTGGAGCACCAAAACTTAAAGCATCAAGCAAGAAACCAAATTTTTCTTTTTGTTGTTCTTCATCGATATTTAAAAGTTTAAATACTTTTTGTTGAATATCGTTTTTATGGATTCTTATACTACCTCCACCTAGCTCAACGCCATTTAACACTACATCATAAGCAATAGATGAAATTTCTTCTAAATCAGTCTCATCGATATTTTTTGGCATGGTAAAAGGATGGTGCATCGCAGAATAACTTCCATCATCATTTTGCTCAAACATAGGAAAATCAACAACCCATAAGAATTCTAAGGCATTTGGATCTATAAGATTTAACTCGTTGGCTAAGAAAATTCTAAATCTTCCCATATAATCAAGCACTGTTTTTTTAGCTCCTGCACCGAAAAATACCACATCTCCTACTTCAAGTTCACAGCGTTTGCTTAGCTCATTTAAATCTTCTTCGCTAAAGAATTTACAAAGTGGACCTTTAAGCCCATCTTCTTTAACTTGTATAAAAGCTAAGCCTTGAGCACCAAATTTACGCACAAATTCTTCAAATCTTTGCATTTGTCTTTTTGAAAAAATAGTATCGCCTTTTGGAACGCGTATGGCTTTGATGCGATTTTTCTTTGTATCTTTGGCAATATTTGCAAAAATTTCATTATTTGACTTAGCAAAAATATCAATCACATCAATAAATTTAAGATCAAATCTTAAATCTGGCTTATCAGAGCCATAATTTTCCATAGCGTCTTTGTATTGCATTTGTCTAAAAGGGGTTTGAATTTCTTTGCCGCAAGCTTTGAAAATATCTTTTAAAAAAGTTTCAGCTACATTGATTACATCTTTTTGTTCGCAAAAACTCATTTCAACATCAATTTGTGTGAATTCAGGTTGGCGATCAGCTCTTAAATCTTCATCTCTAAAACATTTTGCGATTTGAAAATAACGATCAAAACCGCTACACATTAAAAGTTGTTTGAAAAGCTGAGGGCTTTGTGGAAGAGCATAAAATTCACCCTGATGCACACGAGAAGGCACGAGATAATCTCTTGCACCTTCGGGAGTAGCTTTGGTAAGAATAGGGGTTTCAACTTCTAAAAATCCCATATTTGCCAAAGAATTTCTAGCTGCTATACAAGCTTTAGAACGCAAGGCAAAATTTTTATAAAGTTTAGGATTTCTTAAATCTAAAAAGCGATATTTTAAGCGTAATTCTTCATTTACACTTTCATCAGCGATAGCAAAAGGAGGTACGGCACTTTCATTTTCTATGGTAAGTTTAGAAACAACTACTTCGATTTCTCCTGTTTTTAATTTAGGATTTACAAGTCCTTCGCCACGCGGACGAATAGCACCTTCTGCAATAAGTACAAATTCATTTCTTGCATTGGAAGCGATTTCATGAGCTTCTTTGCTATCATTTGGATCGCAAACAAGTTGGATAATACCACTTCTATCTCTTAAATCTATAAAAATAACTCCACCATGATCGCGGTAGCTATTTACCCAACCGCAAAGTTTAACGCTTTGACCAACATGGGAAATTCCCAAGTCTGTATTATAATGACTTCGCAAATTTATTCCTTGAAAAAGATTTTTTAAGATAATGAGCAAAATTATAGTATTTTTATTCTTTTGCTTTGCTAAGATTTGATATAATTTTTTATGCAAAATAAAATAGATCATAAAAATATTAAAACAATCGGACTTGTTACACGACCCAATGTGAGTTTAGATAAGGAAATTTTAAAACTTCAATCGATTTTATCTATATATAAAGTTGAGCTTGTATTGTTTAAAGAAAGTTCTGAAATTTTAGATTTGCCAAAGTATGGATTGGATGATTTGTTTAAAATATCTGATTTTGTTATTTCTTTAGGTGGAGATGGAACTTTGATTTCTTTATGTCGTAAAGCTTGTGAATATGATAAAGCAGTTTTAGGAATTCATGCTGGACATTTAGGTTTTTTAACAGATTTTAAAGTTGATGAAGCTGAAAATTTTTTTCAAGCTTTTTTTCAAGGAGAATTTAGAATAGAAAAGCCTTATTTGTTAAGTGTTTTTTTAGAAGATAAGCAAGGAAAAATTTTAGAAAAATTAGCTTTTAACGATGTGGTCATCAGTAAAAACAATCAAGCTTCTATGGCTCATATAGAAGTTTTTAGAAAAGAAAAGAAATTTAATGAATATTTTGGAGATGGGCTTATTGTTGCAACTCCTGCGGGTTCAACAGCTTATAATTTAAGTGCAAATGGGCCCATAGTTTATACTTTAGCTCAAGCTTTTATCTTAACTCCTGTTTGTTCTCATTCTTTAACACAACGCCCTATTGTTTTGCCAAAAGGTTTTGAAATAGAGATTATGGCAAAGGATTGCATACTTTGTATTGATGGGCAAGAAAATTATAAAATGAATGATTTTAAAAGTATAAAAGTGGGTTTAAGTGATAAAAATGTGGCTTTAATTCACCCAAAAAATAGGGATTATTTTCAAATTTTAAAAGAAAAATTACACTGGGGAAATTGATGATAAATAGAATTTTTATGAAAGAAAATCTTGGTTTTAAAAAGGCTGAGCTTGAAATTTCTAAAGGGCTTACCGTTTTTACAGGCCTAAGTGGAGCTGGAAAATCAGTTTTGTTTAAAGGAATTTTATCCGCATTTTCTTTGAGTGAAAGTGAGGCTAAAATTGTCGAAATAGAACTAGATGATAAGTTAGATTTAGAAAGTTTTGGCATAGAAAGCGAAGAGGAGAATGTTTTTAAGCTTTTAAAAGAAAAAAACACAAAATATTTTATTAACAATCAAAGCATAGCGAAAAAAAGTTTGCAAAATTTAAGTAAAACTTTTATTAAGTATTTAAGCGCAAAGGAAAATAACGAATTTGGAAATGAAAAATTTTTAAATCTCTTAGATGCCTTAGAAATGCAAGAAAATACAAATTTTATTTCCTTTTTAGAAGATTTTAAAAAAGATTTTAATGCTTATAGTCAAATTTCTAATGAGCTTAATGCAATTTTAGAAGAAGAAAAAAAAGTAGAAGAATTAAAAGAATTAGCTAGAGTGCAAATTGAAAAAATTTCAAGCATTAATCCTAAAATAGGTGAGTATGAAGAGCTTTTAATACTTAAAAAAAAGCTTTCTAAAAAAGATAAATTAGAAGAAGCTTGGAGTAAGGCAGAGCGTATTTTTGAGCTTGAAAAAGTTGTTATTGAAGCTTTAAATTTAAGCGAAGTTGATGCAAGTTTTTTTAGTGAATGTTTAAATGAATTACGCGTGATTTGTGAAAATCAAAAAATGGAAGATTTGGATTTTGATGTGGAGACGCTTTTAGATCGCATTGAAAATTTATCCTATCTCATCAAGCGTTATGAAAGCATAGAAAATGCTTTAGAAGTTTTAAAGCAAAAGAAACATGAACTAGAACATTATGAAAATTTAAGTTTTGAAAAAAAAGAACTTGAAAAAAAATTTCAAGAATTAAAACAAAAATTAGAAGAAAAAGCACAAATTTTAACTCAAACAAGAAAGAAAAACCTTAAAAAATTAGAAAAATGTTTAAATAATTATCTTAAAGATCTTTATATGAAAGACGCAAGTTTGACACTTAAAGAAAATGAAAAAATTTCAATTTTAGGCAAAGATGAGATGATGCTAGATATTAATTTAGCTCATTTAAAAAATTTAAGTTCGGGTGAATTAAATCGCTTAAGACTTGCTTTTATAGCCACAGAATGTAAAATTTTAAATGCAGGCAAAGGGATATTATTTTTAGATGAAATCGATGCAAATTTAAGCGGAAAAGAGGCTATGAGTATAGCCAAGGTTTTAGAGGAGCTTTCTAAGTTTTATCAAATTTTTGCTATTTCTCATTTGCCTCAACTTTCCTCTAAGGCGCATAATCATTTTTTAGTTGAAAAAAATGGCGAAGAAAGCAAGGTAAAAAAGCTTGATCAAGAAGAAAGAATTAAAGAGCTTGCTAGGATGGTAAGTGGAGAGCTTGTTAGTGATGAAGCAATCGAATTTGCTAAGACCTTGTTTAAGGATTAAGCGGATTTTTTATTTTACTATGTTAGAATATATAACTATAAAATTTCCTTTCTTTGAAACAAATATATTAAAAATTTTAGATATAAAGGTATTTTACACACTATGAATAAGAAAATTTTAATTATTGATGACAATAAAATGCTCGGCAAACTTTTAGCTAAAAAAATTCAAATGACTTTAGATTATGAGGTAGATATTGCTTTTGGTTTTGCCGAAGCTAAGGAATTAATGAATAATGATTATTTTTTAGCTTTTGTGGATTTATGTTTGCCAGATGCCCCAAATGGTGAAGTTGTGGATTATGTTATAGAAAAGAAAATTCCTGCTATTGTTCTTACGGCTAGTGGTGATAAGGCTACTAAAGAAAAATTTATGGATAAAGATATATTAGATTATATTTTTAAAGAAAGTGAAACTTGCATTGATGAGATTATTAGTTCTATTGTAAAACTTAATCAATATGCAAAAACTAAAGTGATTTTAGCTATGAGCAAGCTACCTGAACGTAATGAAATTAAAAAAATACTTACTCAAAGACAATTTAATGTTTTAGCTGCAGCTCATGGTGAAGAAGCAATGAGTTATTTAAATGATAATAATGATGTTAAGCTTATTATAGCAGATGTCAATATGCCAGTAATTAGCGGTTTTGAGCTTTTGACTCAAGTAAGAGAACGTTTTAGTGATGATGAATTAGGTGTGATTCTTTTGGGGGATCATAATGATTCATTTGAAGCGAATTCTTTTAAAAATGGAGTTAATGAGTATTTGTTTAAGCCTTTAAGCAAAGAAAGTTTTAATTGTCGCTTAGATCGTTGTTTATCTTACATGGATGATAAAAAATTTTTAAGCACTTATAATGTTTTAGATCCTGTATCTAGGGTTAAAAATTATAATGCTTTAATCGATGGAATAGATGATTATTTTAACGAAATAGCAACAAAAGACGAGGAATTTGCTTTTGCTTTCTTAGATATAGATAATCTTCAAATGATTAACGATGAATACGGCCGTGAAGTTGGTGATGAAGTAATTAAAACCTGCGCCAATGAAATAGTTAATGAAACTAAAGGAAGAGATCTTGTAGGTAGATATAGTGCAGAAAAAATTTGTATTTTACTTAAAAATATATCCCAAGAAAGAGCGATTAAAATCTTTTCTCGTATACGAGTAAATATAAAAAAAGCTGGTGTTTTAGTTAATTTAGATGAAGTCTTTTTTACAGCTTCTATAGGCGTGGTTTTTGGAAAAAGTGGAGATAAGATTGATTCTTTGGTTGATAAAGCAAGTAAAATATTGTCTCAAGCAAAAGATAATGGCAAGGATAGAGTTGAAGTATGTTCTTAAATCTTGATTTTCAAGATGGTTTAAGGATTGTTGATACGCATTGCCATCTAGACAGTGAAGCATTTAAAGATGATTTAGATGAAACTTTAAATCGTGCTTTTAAAAATGGTATAGAGAAAATCATCATACCTGGTGCTGATATAAAAGATTTGCCCTATGCAGCTACAATTGCTCATAAATATAAAAATATTTTTTTTGCAGTAGGAGTGCATCCTTATGAAATTGATAATTATGATGAGAAAATTTTAAGGCAGTATTTATGCGATGAAAAATGTGTAGCTGTAGGTGAATGTGGGCTTGATTATTTCCGTTTTAAAAGTGATCTTGCTGAAGAAATTCAAAAAGAAAAAGAAAATCAAAAAAAGATTTTTATCGCACAGCTTGAACTTGCTATTGAATTTAAAAAACCTGTTATCATCCACTCAAGAGAAGCAAATCATGATACCTATGAGATTTTACATGGGTATTCTAAGGATCTTGTAGGAGGAGTTTTACACTGCTTTAATGCAAGCGAACATTTGCTAACTCTTTTTGAAGATGGATTTTATTTTGGTATTGGGGGAGTTTTAACTTTTAAAAATGCTAAGAAATTAGTTGAGATTTTGCCTAAAATTCCAAAAGATAGACTACTACTTGAAACTGATGCTCCATATCTTACTCCAGAGCCTTATCGCGGTAAAAGAAATGAACCTTTGTTAACTCAATTTGTAGCAAACAAAATGTGTGAAGTATTGAATTTATCAAGAAAAGAGCTTCTAGAAATTTGTTTTAACAATTCTGAAAAATTATTTTTTAAAGGTTATTAATGAAAAAAAATTTATTGTGTTTTTTAATATGTTTTAATTTTCTTTTTGCACAAATTAATACTCCTGAATTTTATGAAAGACAAATGAATGTTTTAAGAAATTTAGATATTAATCCAAGTTTTATTAGTGATTTGATTTTTGTGCAAACTCAACAAGATATAAAATCAAAACATGCTCAAACTTTAATAGATAGTATGCAAAATTTTTCAAAAGTTACTCCTATGATAAGAAAAATTTTAGCCCAGCAGGAAGTTCCTGATGAGATTTTGTATCTAGCTATGGTTGAATCAGGCTTGAAAACTCATAGTGTTTCTAATGCCAAGGCTGTAGGGGTTTGGCAATTTATGCAACCAACAGCTAGAAATTTGGGTTTAAGAATCGATGCTTATGTTGATGAAAGGCGTGATCCGGTCAAGTCAACTTATGCCGCTACAAATTATTTAAAAGAGTTAAAAGAAGAATTTGGCAAATGGTATTTAGCACTTTTAGCTTATAATTGCGGAAATGGCAAGCTAAGACAAGCTATCAAGCAAGCAGGAAGTGATGATTTAAGTGTTTTATTGAACCCTGATAAGAAATATCTTTCTTTAGAAACTAGAAATTTTATAAGAAAGATTTTAACGCTTGCTTTTTTAGCTAATGATAGGGATTTTTTACTAGATAAAGATGCGTCTTTAATGAATTATGCTTTAAGCAATGAATTTGCAAAAGTTGATGTGCCTTCTTCTGCATCTTTAAAAGAAATAGCTAAAAATTTAAATATGGATCTTGCAACTTTTAAGAAATATAATCCACAATTTAAACATAATTTTACGCCTCCTGGTAAAGGGTATTATATGTATATACCACTTAATAAAGTAGCATTTTTTGATAAAAATTTTAAAGCAGAAAAACTTGCGAAGGTTGATACAACTATACCTATGACAAGAACTTATACCGTTAAGTCTGGTGACTCTTTATATAAAATAGCAAAAAATTATAATATAAGTGTTGATGAAATTCGAGAATTCAATAAAATAGCAAAAAATCATCTTAGCATTAATCAAAAATTAATTATACCAATCAAGGAGAATAAAAATGCAAATAAAAACAATTACACTAAAGTTGTCAGCCGTTAGTCTAGGGGCTTTATTTTTTAGTGGTTGTTTAGGCACTAGTTTTTTTTCTAGCTTGGATAATGCTCAAGTGTATTATCCTTCAAATGATTTTAAAAGCAGTCCTAGTTCTTCAGGGACTAAAGGAACGATGAAGCCTTATACTATCAATGGTAAAACTTATTATCCCACTGTTGTAGCAGTAGGTGAAACTGCTGATGGTATTGCGAGTTGGTATGGGCCAGGCTTTCACGGCAAGAAAACCTCTAATGGTGAAACCTATAATCAAAATGCTTTAACCGCGGCTCATAAAACTTTACCTATGAATACTATCTTAAAAGTAACTAATCTAAATAACAATCGTCAAGTTACCGTTCGTGTAAATGATAGAGGTCCTTTTGTGAATAATCGTATTATAGATTTATCAAAAGGAGCTGCTAGTCAAATTGATATGATTGCTTCAGGAACAGCTCCAGTAAGGCTTGAGGTTATAGGGTTTGGATCAAGTAATTCGGGTAATAATATTGTACATTCTAATGTAAACTATGGAAATAGTGGAGAGATTGCAAATAATGGACAAATTTATGAAGGTGGAAATTTCATGGTTCAAATTGGAGCCTTTAAAAACCCAGCTGGAGCACAAACGATAGCAGCAAGATATAAAACTTATAGAACTTATAGCTCTACTATACGCACAAGCTCAGTGGATGGGTTAAATCGCGTTTTCTTAACAGGCTTTAGAAGTGAAGATGAAGCAAGGGATTTTGCTGCAAGTGGTGCATTTGCAGGTGCATTTGTTGTAAGAGAGTAGAAATTATGACAGAATTGATTTTTTTGGATGTAGATGGCTGTTTAACTGATGGGAAGATTATTTATACTTCTAATGGAGAATTTATTAAAGAATTTGATGTAAAAGATGGAGCGGCTATCGAGGCTTGGCTAAAGCTTGGTAAAAAAATTGCTATTATTACAGGTAGAAATTGTCCTTGTGTTGAAAAAAGAGTTAAAGATTTAAAAATAGAAATTTTATATCAAGGCATCAAGGATAAGTTAGCTTGTGCAAAAGAAATTTTACAAAAACTTAATTTAGATTTTTCTCAGTGTGCGGCTATTGGGGATTATTTTAACGATAAGGCTTTGCTTGAAAGTGTAGGACTTAGTTTTAAGCCAAAAGATGGTCATAAAGATTTAAATGTAGACATAGTGCTTAGCAAAAAAGGTGGTAAGGCTGCTGTAGCACAGATGATAGAAATTTTAGTAGAAAAAAATCATCTAGAAGAAGAATGGAATAAGCTTTGGCTATAAAAATTTTTGGAATTTTAATTGCTCTTTTTACAATTACTTTTACGATTTTAAGTTTGCAAGATCCGTATTCTTTGAATTTGCAAACTAATGCTTTAAATTTTAAAAATATTGAGGCTAAAAATTTGAAAGCTTATGAGAGTAATGCTAGTACAATTAAGGCATATTATAAGGCAAATTCTTGGGTGAGATATGCAGATAGAGATGAATTTAATGATTTTATTACTTTAAATTTAGATTTTAATCTTAGTGCGAATCGTTTAGAGTTTTTCAATAAAGATATGGGCAAGGTTTTGTTTAAAGGAAATGTTACTTATATAGGTTCTAATAATGTCAAAATTATTTCTCAAGAGGTAGAATACCAACCTAAGGATAAAATTTTACACACAAATACTAATTTTAAAGCTCTAATTAATGGAAGTATTATTAATGGAAATACTTTAAACTATGATACAAAAAACAAAATTTTAAATATCCAAGGAGTAAACGCGTGGTTGCAAGACAAATAATTTTATTGTTAGTTTGTGTAAGTGTAACTTGGGCAACTCAAATTGAAGTAAAAGCTTTAAATTTTTACTCAGATGAAAATAAGGGTGAAAGTATTCTTAGTGGAAATGTAGAAGTAATTAGGGGTGATGATATTTTAAATTCTGAAAAATTGATTATTTATACGGATAAAAATCGCAAACCTATTCGTTATGAAGCAATGCAAAACGCTAGGTTTAAGATTGTTTTAAAAGGTAAAACTTATAAAGGTAGTGGAGATAAATTTATTTATAATGTTATTAAAGATACTTACGAGATTAATGGTCATGCTTATATAAATGAGCTTGGAAGCAATCAAAAACTTTTTGGTGATAAAATAATAGTCGATAGAAAAGCTAATATTTATCGAGTAGAGAGCAAGGATCAAAAACCTGCTCGTTTTGTATTTGATCTTAAAGACAAATGATAATTGGTGCTAAATTTATCACTTCTTTAGTGAAATTTGATGAGAATTTGAGCTCAAATTTTAGCGAAGTAGCATTTTTGGGGCGTTCTAATGTCGGAAAAAGTTCTTTAATCAATTCTTTGTGTAAACAAAAAAATTTAGCCAAAAGTTCGGCAACTCCTGGAAAAACTCAGCTTATAAATTTTTTCGAAGTAACTTGCAAAAGAAATGAAGAAAAATTTAATATCAATTTTATCGATTTGCCAGGGTTTGGTTATGCAAAGGTTTCTAAAAATTTAAAAGAAATATGGAATCAAAACTTAGATGAATTTTTAAAATTAAGAACCTCGATAAAGTTATTTATACATTTAATCGATTCAAGACATACTCATTTAGAGATCGATGTAAATTTAAATGACTATTTGAAAAGATTTTTACGACCTGATCAAAAAATTTTAAAAGTTTTTACCAAATGCGATAAATTAAATCAAAGTGAAAAAGCTAAGTTAAAAAATGAATTTAATGACTCTATTTTAGTTTCAAATTTGAATAAATTTGGCCTTGATTCTTTAGAAGATATTATTATCAATCAAACTTTAGGTCTTGATAAATGAGAAGAAATTTAAGTGCTTATAAAGCAAAATTTAATGGAGCTTATGTCTTTTTAGGATTTTTTTTTCTAATCTATCAGATTCTTGGTTCGACTTTTATATATGCTCCGTTACTTTATGGGATTTTTTTCTGTTATATGTTTTGCTTACTAGAAGAGAGAGAAAGAACTTTTTCAAAGCTTGATTTTAGATGGTATTTTTCTTTATTTTTTTTATTTTTTACTGATATAACTTATAATTTTTTTATTTTTTCATCTTGGTTGGCATTTTTTATTTTTTATTATCTTTGTGCAGATTGGATTAAGACAAATTTAAAAATTGGTAAATTTATCCCTGTTGTTTTTGTGCTTTGTGCTTACGGCATTATTTTGTTTTTGGATATGATATTGTCTTATATTGGAGATGAAAAAATTAAAATTTTAGGATGGGCGTATATTGTTTCAGTTTTTATAGAATGTTGTTTAGCTTATGTGTTTTTTAAAGGTAAAATTTAAATGAGAATGCGTTTAGTTGTTGGATTTATACTATTGTTTTTTATATTTTTATTAAGTCGTGTGTATTATTTGAGTATAAAATCAAATGTATATTATGAAGAACTTGCCAAACAAAATGCCATAAAAACTGAATTTTTACCACCTGTTAGGGGTCAAATTACAGATAGAAATGGAACTTTATTGGCTATTAATGATTTGGGTTTTAGTATTTCTATTAAACCTTATTTAAGTATTAAAAAGTCAAATAAAGGAATTTTAGATAAAGAATTATCTGAACTTACAAATTTATTTCCCGATTTAAATGCTAGTAAATTAGCAGAAATTTATAAGAGAAATGATTCTTACTATAATCAAGATTTTATTAAAGTTGTAGATTTTATACCCTACGATGAGATTATTCCGCATTATTCAGAGTTAAATCTTAATAAAACAATAAAAATAGATCCTGTTGTAAAAAGAAAATATCCTTTTGGAAAATTGGCTTCGCATATTATTGGGTATGTAGGTAAGGCAAATTTGCAAGATGTTCAAGAAAATGAAATAGCAAAACTTTCTAACTATACGGGAAAAAGCGGTATAGAACGCTATTATAATGATATTTTACAAGGAGAAAAAGGAACTAGGGTTTATAAGGTTAATGCCTTAAATCAAGAAGTAGAACAGCTTTCTTACACTCCTGCTATGTCTAATGATATAGAACTTACGATAGATATAGAGCTTCAGTCTTATTTAACTTCATTGTTTGAAGGGAATGCTGGAGCTGCTATAATTATGAATGTAAATGATGGATCTATTTTAGCTGCAGGGAGTTTCCCTGAATATGATCTTAATCCTTTTGTAACAGGGATTTCTTTTAAGGATTGGGATGAGCTTTCAAATAGTCTTGATCATCCTTTTACAAATAAACTTATAAATGGATATTATCCTCCAGGTTCTGTTGTAAAAATGGGAGTAGGGCTTTCTTTTTTAAATTCTAAAAATATTAGCCCGTCGACTCAATATGTTTGCAATGGAAGCATTGAGCTTGGAGGCAGGTTTTTTAGATGTTGGAATCGATCGGGCCATGGACCTGTGGATTTAAAACATGCGATAAAATATAGTTGTGATGTTTATTTTTATAATGGCAGTTTGCAAGTTGGAATCGATCAAATAAGTGAAACTTTATCTCGCATTGGCTTTGGAGCGAAAACAGGGGTAGATTTACCTAGTGAATTTGTAGGAACTTTACCAAGCAAAGAATGGAAGATGCAAAGATATAGACAATCTTGGTTTCAAGGTGATACTTTAAATACAGCCATAGGTCAAGGTAATTTTCTTGCAACACCTATGCAAATTGCTAGATATACGGCTCAAATCGCAAAAGGTGGAGAGGTTATACCTCATTTTTTAAAAAGCATAGAAAATAATAATACAACTATAGAAAATCAAATGGATGAAAATAAAAAAGAAATTTTTACTTTATTTGAAAAGAGTCAATTGCCTTATATAAGAGATGCAATGTATGCCGTTGCCAATGAGCAAGGAGGAACCTCTTATCGTTATTTGCATAATCTTGATGTGAAAGTTGCAGCAAAAACAGGAACCGCTCAGGTTGTGGGATTTTCACAAACAGATAAAAATAGGGTCGATGAAAAACAATTTGAGTATTATACTAGATCTCATGCGTGGCTTACTTCTTATGCTCCTTATTCTAAGCCAAAATATGTAGTTACCGTTCTTTTGGAGCATGGTGGGAGAAATATTACTTCAGGGGCAACTGTAGCTAAAATTTATCAAAAAATGATTGAACTTGGATATTTTAAATAATTTTTAGTTGTAAATTGAGTTTTTCAAAAAAAACTTTTTTAGCAATTGGTTTAAAAACCTTGTATTAAATAAATTATAAGTTTAATACAAGGAAAATTTATCTATATTAACAAAAGTATCTTAAAAGATGGCTTTTGTTCTTTTTTCAAGCCAAACTAGAGCTTTTGGATAATCACCTAGCTTAGGAGAAAGTTTTTCAAATACTTCTTTGTGGTAATTGTTTAACCACTCTTTTTCTTTTTCATCTAACATTTTTGTATCAATACAAGATATTTCAAAAGGACAAAGAGTAACAGGTTTAAAGTATAAAAACTCTCCAAAATCTTTATTTTTAGGATTTTCTACTTTGGTATGAATAACTAAATTTTCAAGTCTTATACCCCATTTACCTACTTTATAAATACCTGGCTCTATGGAGGTTAGCATACCTTCTTTGACTTTTGTTTTTTCAAGCACAGGGGATAGATAAGATAAAACTTGTGGACCTTCATGGACATTTAAAAAATATCCCACGCCATGTCCTGTGCCGTGTATATAGTCAATTTGTTCTTTCCATAAAGGTGCGCGTGTAATTGCATCAAGTAAGGGCATAGCTATATCTTTTGGAAAAATTGCACTGGAAATGGCAATATGTGCTTTTAAAACCAAGGTATAGTCATGAATTTGTTCTGCATTAGCCTTTCCTATTGGTACAACGCGTGTAATATCTGTTGTGCCGTTTTTATATTGTCCACCAGAATCAATAAGTAAAAGCCCATCTTTTTTAAGATAAGCAAAACTCTCTTTTGTGGCTTTATAATGTGGATATGCTGCGTTTTCGTTAAAGCCTGCTATAGTGGCAAAACTATCACTTATGTAGTGCTTGCTTTGTGCTCTAAATTCGCTTGCTTTAGCATCTATGTCTAATTCGCTTATTAATTCTTTATTTTCTATCGCTTCTTCAAGCCATGCAAAAAATTTACATAAAGCCACTCCATCTTCTATCATAGCATCTTGTATATGCGCTATTTCTTTTGTATTTTTAACTGCTTTTAAGTGAGTGCTTGGATTAATTTCTTGAATGATTTTTACGCTTTTATCTAAAGAATTTATGAGTAAAGCGGTCATTTTTGAAGGTTCAATAAGCAAATTTGTATTTGCAAGTTTTTCAAGCTCCATGATGATTTCATCATAATTTTTAAGCCAAAGCCCATCTAAATTTAATTTTTTTTCAAGTTCTGAATTTACTTTTTTCTGATCAACAAAAAGCAAAGCTTTGTCTTCCAAGATTAGCAAATGACTTAAAAATACAGGATTATAATTTACATCATTCCCTCTTAAATTTGTAAGCCAAGCTATATCATCAAGGCTGGAGATTAAATGAGAAGTAGCATTTAAATTTTTCATTTTTTGACGCACTAATGCTAATTTTTCTTTTCTTGAGTAAGAGCAGTATTCTAATTCGTGTTCATAAATTTTTTCTTGTGGTAAAGTGGGACGATCTTTCCAAAGTGGACTTATCAAATCTATATGTTTTAAATTTGCCTTGCAATTAATCTTTAAATCTTTTTGCAAAGATAAAGGTAAAAGTGCAAAATCGATGCCTAAAATTTGATCTTCGCTTAAATTTTTTTCCAACCATTTGGTAAAAGTATTTTTAGCATCTTGCTTTTGTAAAAGTATGCCACTACCTTCTAATTCCTTTTGTGCTTGAAGCCAATATCTTCCATCTACCCACAAAAAGCCCTCTTCTTGTGTGATAAGAACTGTTCCAACAGAACCCTTAAAGCCACTGATAAAGACTCTGTTTTTGTAATATTCTGGTAAATATTCGCTCAAATGCGGATCCGCGCTTAAGATGAGATAGGCGTCAATATTATTTTCTTTCATTAATCTTCTAAGTTCTAATACTCTTTGTTTGTAAATACTCATATTTTCTCCTTAATATTAATTTTTTAGTATTTTATTGATAGGTTTTTTGAGTATAAGTAAAATTATAACAGCACCAAGTAATATCCACATACATTGGTAAAATAAATTTGGCAAATAAGCTATATTTTCTTCACTTGCTTTACCACCTATGAATCCAGCTAAAGCATTGCCTAATGCACTTGCTACAAACCAAAGTCCCATGACTTGATTTTTGATTAAATCAGGGGCAACCTTAGCCATTATAGAGAGTCCAACAGGAGACACGCATAATTCCCCAAGTGTTAAAAAGAATATACTTATGATAATCCAAGCCATGGATATTGGCAAACCATTGTTGTTTATTAGATTTTGTGAAGCAAAGGTCATCATCATAAAACCAATGCCGGCAAATAATATTCCTAAAGTAAATTTTCCAATGGAAGAAAAATATATATTTTTTTTCTCTAAAAATATCCAAATATAACTTGCTATAGGAGCAAGTATGATGATAAAAATTGGATTAAAAGATTGAAACCAGTTTGTTGGAATTTTCCAATCAAAAATATTTCTATTTGTAAAATCTTGCGCAAAAAGATTATAAGCGGTAGGTTTTTGTTCAAAAGTGCTCCAAAAAAAAGTGGCTACAAAGAATAAAACAATTAAAATTGTTAATTGCTGTTTTTCTCTTTTATTTAAGGTTTTAAAAACAAAAAGATATATGAAATAAATTACCAAACATAGTAAAATTACAATTAGAAGTTTTTTTGATAGTATTATGGGATTAATATCTGCAAGATTAATAAAAATTAGAAAAAATCCAATAATACTTAACAAGCTTATACTTAGTATAAGAGTCAAATTTTTACTTTTTTTAAATGGTTGTTCCCAGTTTTGCCTTAAAGTACAATTTTTATGAAATTCTTCAAGTTCAGGGATAGCTTTAAAATATAAAATAAGCAAAGAGATTAGCATACCTAAACCTCCTATGCCAAATCCTAAATGATAATTCTATTTTGCTTGAACAAAACCACATATAAGAGGAGCAATGAATGCTCCAATGTTAATTCCTATATAAAAAATCGTATAGCCAGTATCGCATCTTGTATCATTTTGTTTATATAACATTCCAACTGTTACAGAAGCACTAGTTTTAAAAAATCCAGTACCAATAACGATAAAAGTAAGTCCTAGGAAAAATATAGGTGTGCTTAGAATAGATAAGGCTATGCTAATATGTCCTAAAGCTATAATAAAAGAACCTAGAAATAAAGCCTTTTTTTGCCCTAAATAATTATCAGTAATCCAGCCTCCAGGAAGTGCTGCTAAATACAAGCATCCTGCAAAAATGCCATAAATTGCCGAGGCGTATTCAGTGCTTATTCCAAGTCCACCTTTGCTTATGGTTGTTGCCATGAAAAGCACAAGTAAAGATCGTATGCCATAAAAAGCAAATCTTTCCCAAAGTTCTACCATTGATAGAGAGAATAAAGGCTTGGGATGACCTAGGAAATTTGCATCGAGTTTTTGTATTTCTTGTTTAGTCACTTCTCAATACCTTTCTTTTTTATGCTTAAAATATTTTAACTAATAGTAATAGAAAAATAATTAAATTACAATATTTTTAAATATTTTTTTTATAATAATATTTAAAAATATAACATTTTAATATTATTATAAATTAACAAATTTAAACATTAAATCAAGCTTTAATTTTAAACCCTGTGTATTGTATAGTTTTATTTTATCAATTTTTAAAGCTATAGGAAGATTTTCTAAATTTTGTATAAAATTGAGCAAGTCTTTAAAGTTGCCATTTAAACTTAGAGAAACATAATTATAGTGGATAAAATTTTTGTTTTCTTGGGAAAATTTTATTTCATTAATGGTTAAATTTTTGGATAAATTATTGATTTTTTTATTGAAAAAATCTTTATCATAAGAAAATAAATGCAATTTTTCTTTATAGTATTTTAATTTTTCTTCCTCTGTTTTTATCTGTTTTGTTAGCTTTGTTTCTATTTCTTTAAGATGTGAATTTTCTATTTTTGCTTCATTTAATGCAAGGTAATTATGTTCTACTAATGTTTTTTGAAAAATATCTTCCAAAAAGTGATCGTGAATTTTAAAAGCTAAAAACAAAGCACAAAGACAGATAAAAGAAATAAAAAGAAATTTTTCCCTAGGATTTAAATTCTGCAAAAATACTTCTATTTTATTCATGTATGACTTCTAATATGATATTCAATGTTTCTTCATTTTTATCAAGAATTTTAAAAGCAGAATTTAGATTTTCTAATGCTCTTTTAAAGTGGTTTTCATCGATAAAAGAAAGAATGATTTTTGTTTGTTTAAATTCAAGATTTGTGATTTTAAGTTCATTGGAGTTAAGCCATGATATGATTTGATTTAGAATGATTGCTTTATTTTTGTCTAAATTGATTTCTTTTGTTATGGTGGATAAAATATGAAATTGTTGTTGTGTAGATGATATTTTATTAGAAAGAGTAAAGTTTAAATCTTGTATGTTTGTTAATAATTTTTGCTTATCTTGTTTTAGTTTAGAAATTTCTTCTTGTATGATAAAATTTTTATTTTGAATTTCCTTATTTTGTTTGTATTCTATAAAATCTTTAAATAATAAAATCATCATACTAAGACTAAAGCTAAAAATAAATATTAATATAATTTTAAAAGAAATAGATATTTTTATTTTATTATGCTTGATAAAATTACAATTTTGATCTAGATTTTTTATACTATATGAACTTAATTTCAATAAACTATTTTTATCAAGAATATCATTTAGATTTAAACATTTTATTTGAGATGAGAAGTAATGTTTGATTGTATCCAAATCCTGATAAAGTAGCAATTTGCTTTCATAGTGTTTTAAAAGTTCTATAAATCGATTTTGTTTAAAAAATAAATCCATATTACTTGGGTTGAAATTTTCGATTTTTTTAAGATTGATAAATTTTCCCTCTTGGTAAAAATATAAATATAAAGTTTGATCATATAAATTTAAAACACAATAATCACTTTCCTCAATAAATCTTTCATCAAACAAAGCTTGAAAAATTAAAGGCTCAGGAAAGCAAAAACGACTTTTTTTCAATTTGTAAACAGGCGCTAAAAAACAATGATAAATTTCATTATGTTTAAAAAAAGCTATTTGGTAGTCAAAGGGTTTGCTTAGCTTAAAATCTGCAGTTAAATTGTTAAAAAGTTCATCTTCTTTGGATATTCCTGTTCTTTGAGCATAAAGCAAATCTGTAGATTTTATAAAATTTATTTTATTTAATGAATTAATTTTCATCATTTAAAAGTTTTTTTAAAAATTCTTCATCTTTTTGCCAGTTTTTTTTCACTGTTACGAAAAGCTTTAAAAGTACTTTTTTTTGTGCAAGTTTTGAAATTTTAAAGCGTGCATCTTTGCCTATTCTTTTTAAAGTTGCCCCTTCTTTTCCTATAAGCATACCCTTGTGAGAGTTTGTATCTGTGATGATATTGGCTTCTAGGATTAAAAGATTAGGCGTGTCTTTGGTGCGATTGATAAGCACTTCGCTACTATAGGGAAGCTCATCGCTTAAATTTTTATAAATACTTTCAAGTATGAAATCTCTATAAAGTTCTTTTTCGCTACTCGCACTTAAAAATTCAGGATCATAAAAATATTCATGTTCGTCAAGATATTTTACTATCTCATCTAACAAGCCTTTTTTATAGCTTTTTTTCTTAGAAGAATAAGGAATGATAGCTTTAAAATGTTGGCTAAATTTTGCATATTCGCTAAGTTTTTTTAAAAGTGTAGCATTGTCGGTTAAATCTACTTTATTTAAAGCGATGATATGTGGTACTTGTGGGTTTAGACTAAGAAAATTTTCATAGTCTTTTGTACTATCAAAAACACTCGCCACAAATAAAATCACATCACAATCCCCTATAGATTTAATAGCACTTTGGACAAGCAGTTGATTAAGCGTAGCACCGCTTTCGTGAAGTCCTGGGGTATCGATGAAAATGATTTGATTTTTTTCATGCATCACTATGGCTTTGATTTTACGTCTTGTGGCGTTTTGTTTGTGAGAAACTAGGGCGATTTTTTCTTCTAATAAGGAATTGATTAAAGTACTTTTTCCTGCATTAGTACGCCCTATGATACTAACAAAGCCACTTTTCACAAAATATACCTTGCAAGATCTTTATTTTCTATGATATCTCCGAGTTTTTCTTCTACCATTTTTTTATCCACTACGAATTTTTTACCTGCATACTCATCAGCTTCAAAGCTTAAATCTTCAAGTAATTTTTCTATCACAGTATGCAAGCGTCTAGCACCTATATCTTGCATTTCTTCATTGGCTCTTGAAGCTATTTTTGCTATTTCTTTAATGGCTTCATCATCAAATTCAAGTTCTAAATTTTCAGTTTTTAAAAGCTGAGAGTATTGTTTTAAAAGTGAATTTTTAGGGCGTGTTAAAATTTCATAAAGAGCTTTGTCATCAAGACTATCTAATTCCACTCTTAAAGGAAAGCGTCCCTGAAGTTCAGGGATAAGATCACTTGGTTTGCTAAGATGAAAAGCCCCTGCAGCGATAAAAAGAATATGATCGGTTTTTAAAGTACCTATTTTTGTTTGTACATTTGATCCCTCGACTATAGGAAGTAAGTCTCTTTGCACCCCTTCTTTACTTGGATCTTGGCGGTTTGAATTCCCGCTTGAAACAGCGATTTTATCGATTTCATCAATAAAAATAATACCTTCATTTTCCGCTCTTTTTAAGGCTTCGCTTTTGATACTTTCTTGATCTAGGATTTTTTCTCCTGCTTCGTTTTTTAAAGCATTTTTAGCGTCTTTGATTTTCATTTCTTTTTTGACTTTTTTACTGCCAACGCCTATAACCTTAACTATATCTTGCATTGCACCCATTTCAGGAGGTAGGTTAGGATTGGTATCAAACATATTTTGTGAAATTTCTATCTCTATGGTGCTTTCATCAAGATCGCCATTTCTTAGTTTAGTTCTCATTTTTTCAAGACTGTTTTTATATTCTTCTTGTTTTTCATCGCTGATACCCTTTGGTAAAGGTGGTAAAAGTTTTTCTAAAATTTTATTTTCTATAAATTCATCGATTTTATCTTTGTTTTTTTCTCTTTGCTCATTTTTTACCAAATTTAAAGCTGCATTGGCAAGATCTCTTACCATGCTTTCCACATCACGACCTACAAAACCTACTTCAGTATATTTACTCGCTTCGATTTTGATGAAAGGAAAGCCCATCATTTTAGCTAAACGCCTAGCGATTTCTGTTTTTCCCACACCTGTAGAACCTATCATTAAGATATTTTTAGGCACGATATCATCTTGCAACTCAGGGCTAAGTTGCATTCTGCGGTAGCGATTTCTTAAAGCTATAGCTATGATTTTTTTAGCTTTTTTTTGTCCTATAACATAATCATCTAAAAATTTAACAATTTCTTTTGGAGTTAGATTCATTTCTCATCCTCGATTACATAAGTTTTGATATTGGTATTAGTATAAATGCAAATTTCACCTGCGATTTGAAGGCTTGATTTTACAAGTTCTTCTTCATCTAAATTGGCATGTTTTGCTAAGGCTCTAGCAGCTGAAAGTGCATAGTTTCCACCACTTCCTATAGCTGCGATTTGCCCATCTTCAGGTTCGACCACATCGCCTGTACCAGAAAGTAGAAAAATGTGATTTCTATCAAGTACAAGCATCATGGCTTCAAGTTTTCTTAGGTATTTGTCTTTTCTCCATTCTTTAGAAAAGTCAATCGCTGCTTTTAAAAGATCGCCTTTAGAACTTTGAAGGAGATTTTCAAACATATCAAAAAGATTAAAAGCATCAGCTGTTGATCCTGCAAAACCTGCTAAAACTTTTCCATTATTAAGTTTTCTAATCTTTACAGCATTGCCTTTTAGCACCGTATTTCCAAAGCTTACTTGTCCATCTCCGCCGATTACGGATTTATTTTTACCTTTGTAAGCTAAAATCGTTGTTGCGTGAAACATTATTCTGCCTTTATATTTATGTTAAATTTAGCATGGATTGCGTGTCCAAGTTTTACGCTTACTTCGTGGATTCCTAAGCTTTTTAAGGTGTCGCATTCTAAGCTTTTTTTATCGATTTCTATATGGCTTTGTTCTTTTAGGGCGTGAGCGATTTCATCTTTGGTTACGCCACCAAACAAACTTCCATTTGCACCTACGGGTTTTGAAATTTCAAGAGTGATTTTGCCAAGTTCTTCTTTGAGTTTTTCTAAATTTGCGATTTCAAAGCGTAAATTTTCAGCCTCTTTTTTCTTGTCGCTTTCGTATTTTCTTAAAACTTCATTAGTAGCTGCTTTAGCAAAGCCTTTAGCGATTAAGAAATTTTGTCCGTAGCCGTCTTTTACTTCTTTTACTTCTCCTGCTTTTCCAAGTGCTTTTACATCTTTGATTAATAATACTTTCATTTTATTCCTTTATTAAAATTTTCTTCCATTTTTTCCTGCAATGATAAAACGCAAAGCATTAAGCTTAATAAAGCCTGCTGCGTCTTTTTGATTATACACTTCATCTTCTTCAAAAGTACAATAAGCTGCGTTAAACAAGCTATCATTTGCACTTTCGCGTCCTATAACCATCACATTGCCTTTATAAAGCTCGAGTTTTACTCTACCATTGGCATGAATTTGAGACTCATCGATTAAGGCTTGAAGCATCATTCTTTCAGGCGAGAACCAATAGCCATTATAAATTAAACTTGCGTATTTTGGCATGAGTTCATCTTTTAAGTGTGCTGCTTCTTTATCAAGCGTGATGCTTTCAAGAGCTCTGTGTGCTTTTAAAAGTATAGTACCGCCTGGAGTTTCGTAACAACCACGACTTTTCATTCCTATATAGCGATTTTCTACTATATCAAGGCGTCCTATACCATGTTTGCAGCCTAGTTCGTTAAGTTTGGTTAAAAGTCCTGCAGGACTTAGTTTTTCTCCATTTATCGCTACTAAATCTCCTTTTTGGAAATCAAGTTCTATAATTTCACTTTCATTTGGAGCGTCTTTTGGGCTTTTACTCCATCTCCACATATCTTCTTGGGGTGCGTGTGCAGGATCTTCTAAAACAAGTCCTTCATAAGAAATATGAAGTAAATTTGCGTCCATAGAATAAGGAGATTTTCCTTTTTTCTTAGAAATATCAATACCGTGTTTTTGTGCATAAGCAAGGAGTTTTTCGCGACTGTTTAAATCCCACTCACGCCATGGAGCGATGATTTTTAAATCGGGATTAAAAGCAAGATAACTAAGTTCAAAACGCACTTGATCATTTCCTTTGCCTGTGGCACCATGACTTACCGCATCAGCACCTGTTTGCAGGGCAATTTGTGCTTGAGTTTTTGCTATAAGTGGTCTTGCTATACTTGTTCCTAAAAGATATTCTCCTTCATAAATCGCATTGGCTCTAAACATAGGAAATACATAATCTTTAACAAATTCATCTCTTAAATCTTTAATGAAAATATTTTCTTCTTTTATACCTAAAGAAAGGGCTTTTTTTCTTGCAGGTTCGAGTTCTTCGCCTTGACCAATATCTGCTGTAAAAGTTACAACTTCACAATTATACTCATCTTGAAGCCATTTTAAAATGATGCTCGTATCAAGCCCCCCAGAATACGCTAAAACTACTTTTTTTACTTCATTTTTCATAAGATATCCTTTGCTAAAATAGATTTGAAAATTGTAAAATTGTATCCAAATTTCATTAAAGAAAAGTTTTTACTTGCTATTTTCTTAAAAAATAAAGCAAAGGCGTAAGCAAATTTTGTTCCAAAAATTGATTTTTTTTGCTAAAATTGCTTTTATGAGAGTAGATAAATTTTTAAATGTAGTTAATATCACGAAAAGAAGAGCTATTTCTGAAGATATGTGTAAAAGTGGCATAGTGGGGATTAATGGCGTTATTGTTAAAGCGAGTAAAGAGATTAAGGTGGGTGATATTATCACTTTACATTTTATTGAATACACTCAAAAATATAAAGTCCTAGCTATACCTAGCACGAAAAGCATTCCTAAAAATGCACAAAATGAATATGTGGTAAAATTATGAAAGAATTTATTTTAGCAAAAGATGAGATCAAAACGATGCTTCAAATAATGCCTAAAGAAGGTGTTGTTTTGCTTCAAGGAGATTTGGCTAGCGGAAAAACAAGCTTGGTGCAAGCTTGGGTTAAATTTCTTGGTCTTGATGCAAGGGTAGATTCTCCAACTTTTTCCACTATGCAAAAATATGAAAATCATGATATTTGCATTTATCATTATGATATTTATCAAGAAGGTTTAGAAGGACTTTTAGCGAATGGTTTATTTGAAAATTTTTTTGAAAAAGGTTTACATTTGGTTGAATGGGGCGGTGAAAATTTGAAAAAAACTTTAATGAAATTTGGAATTTCTACTATCCAGATTAAAATTAGCATTAAAGATAATAAAAGAAAGTATGAAATTTATGAGTAAATTAGAAATTGTAAATTTAGAAAAAATTATTAAAAAAACTAAGATTATACATGGAATTTCTTTAGAGGTTAATAGCGGAGAAGTTGTAGGACTTTTAGGGCCAAATGGCGCAGGAAAAACAACAACTTTTTATATGATATGTGGACTTATTTCTCCAAGTAGTGGAAAAGTTCTTTTAGATGGTTTGGATGTAACAAAAGATCCTTTAAACAAAAGAGCTAGATCAGGGATAGGTTATCTACCTCAAGAAAGTAGTATTTTTAAGGATTTAAGTGTAGAAGATAACCTGCTTTTAGCGGCTCAGATTTTTTATAAAGATAAAAAAATTTTACATGATAAAGTTGAGCAAATGCTTGAACTTTTAAGTATAGAACCTATTCGTTTAAGGAAAGGTTTAAGTTTAAGTGGAGGTGAAAGAAGGCGTTGCGAGATCGCTAGAAGCTTGATGTGCGAACCTAAGTTTTTGCTTCTTGATGAGCCTTTTGCAGGTGTTGATCCTATAGCAGTGGCTGAAATTCAAACTTTAATTAAAGAGCTTAAAAGATTAGGGATTGGGGTTTTAATTACTGATCATAATGTGCGTGAGACTTTGGCTATTTGTGATAGAGCTTATGTTATAAGATCAGGTTCTTTACTTGCTAGTGGGAATGCTGATGAAATTGCAACCAATAAAGACGTGAAAAAGTATTATTTAGGAGCGGAGTTTAAACTCCTTGATTGATGTTAAAGCAAAAAATCACTCAAGCACCCAAGACTAAAATTTCTCAAACTTTACGCTCTTGGTTGCCGATTTTACAAGCAAACATAGAGGATTTAAAAGAAAATTTAGATAAATTTGCTGAGGATAATCCTTTCTTAAATGTTCAAGATTCGATACAAACTCATGATAAGGGTAAGAATTATTTTGATTCATTTTATAAACATAATGTAAATTCGGCTTTTGTGGATAGTAAAGGACTTGCCAAAAAAAGTGTTTATGAGCTTTTAAAAGAACAGATTCTTCCTCCTTTGTTTCCTACAAACAAATCTCAAGAACTTGCAAAAAAAATTATAGAATGCTTAAATGAGGAAGGATATTTTGAATACGATGAAGAATTTTTAAAAGAGTATTCCTTAGAAGAAATTGAGCGAGTAAGAACAAGATTTAAATTTTTAGATCCTGTAGGAGTGGGAGCTAAAGATTATAAAGAAGCATTTTTATTTGCTCTTGAAAATATGGAATTAGATGAAGATATTGATGAATTTTGTAGAATGTTGATTATGGATTTTGAAAATATACAAAACTATACCAAAGAGCCTTTATATAAAGAAGCATTAGCTGTACTTAAGCGTTTTAGCACTCCTCCTTTTTTGGAATATTTTGAAGATTCTCGTATAATTGTTCCTGATATTTTTGTTTATAAAGAAAATGGTGAAATTAAAGTAAAAATCAATGATGATTATTATCCTGAAATTTCAATCCAAACTGATGGTTTAGAGCATGATTTTTTAAGTCATTACATCAAAGAAGCAAAAAATTTAGTCGATGCTCTAGCGATGAGAAAAGCTACTCTTTATAAAATAGGGCTTATGATAGTAGAATATCAATATGATTTTTTCATGGGAAAAGAGATAAAACCTATGACTTTTAAGGATTTAGCACTTGATTTAGAACGTAATGCTTCGACTATATCAAGAGCTGTGGCAAATAAATATTTAAGTTGTGAAAGAGGACTTATTCCCTTGCGTGATTTTTTTGCTTTTGCTCTTGATGAAGAGGGAGAGACTTCAAATGTAGGTGTTAAAGAATTTGTGGCAAATTTAGTAAAGAATGAAGATCGCAATAAACCTTTAAGCGATAGTAAAATTTTAGAATTAATCAAAGAAGAATTTAAGGTCGATATCGGACGAAGAACTATTACAAAATATCGCAAACATCTTAATATAGCAAGCTCTACAGATAGAAAAAAAATATATGAACTTGAAGGATAAAATTCTATACAATCTGTCAAACCCATTACGCTTGTGTTTTATATTTAAATTTAATTTAAATAATTTAAAAAATTGTTATTTTTATTTTTATAAATATTATTCTTTAATTTAAAAATGTGATACAATAATAACTGTTTTTAAATATCAATTTTCAAAGGAGTTAAAATGGATTTTTTAACAAGCCTTACCGAGGGAGGGCAATTTGCAGTCCAAATCATTATCGTTTTAATTTGTCTTTTTTACGGTGCAAAAAAAGGCGGTATAGCGCTTGGTTTGCTTGGTGGTATAGGTATTTTAATGCTTGTATTTGCTTTTCATATAAAGCCTGGAAAACCAGCCATAGATGTTATGCTTACAATTTTAGCGGTGGTGGTTGCGAGTGCAACTTTGCAAGCGAGTGGTGGTTTAGATGTTATGCTTCAAATAGCAGAAAGAATTTTAAGACGCAATCCTAAGTTTTTAACAATACTAGCACCTTTTGTAACCTGCTTTTTGACTATACTTTGTGGAACAGGACATGTGGTTTATACTATTATGCCTATTATTTATGATATAGCGATTAAAAACGGTATTCGTCCTGAGCGTCCAATGGCAGCAGCTTCTATATCATCACAAATGGGTATTATTGCATCTCCTGTATCTGTGGCTGTTGTGAGTTTGACTGCTTTGCTTTTAAATGCTAATCATAAATTAGCAGGTTTTGATGGTTATATTAATCTTCTTCAAATTACCATACCTAGTACATTATTTGGTGTGTTGTGTATAGGAATTTTTTCTTGGTTTAGAGGAAAAGATTTGGATAAAGATGAAGTATTTCAAGAAAAACTTAAAGATCCTGAATTTAAAAAATATGTTTATGGGGATTCTAAAACACTTTTAGGTGTTAAACTTCCAAAAAGCAATTGGGTTGCAATGTGGATTTTCTTAGGAGCTATTGCTTTAGTGGCTTTATTGGGTGTATTTGATTTTTTGCGTCCAAACTGGGGACAAGTTGTAAAAAATGGCATTCCTCAAGTAGATGCTTTAGGTAACCCTAAAATGGATGTTTTATCCATGGTTTCAGTTATTCAGATGTTTATGCTTTTAGCAGGTTCTTTGATTATCATCTTTACTAAAACAGATGCAAAGAAAATCGGCTCTAATGAAATTTTTAAATCAGGTATGATAGCGCTTGTTGCGGTTTTTGGAATTTCTTGGATGGCTGATACTATGTTTGCAGTTCACACTCCTATGATGAAAGCAGCACTTGGAGATATAGTAAAAGAGCATCCTTGGACTTATGCTGTAATGCTTCTTTTAATTTCAAAATTTGTAAACTCTCAAGCAGCAGCTATTTCGGCTTTTGTTCCTTTGGCTTTAGGAATTGGTGTTGAACCTGGTGTAATTGTTGCCTTTGCGGCTGCTTGTTATGGGTATTATATTTTACCAACCTATCCAAGCGATTTAGCTACTATACAATTTGATAGATCAGGTACTACTCACATTGGTAAATTTGTTATCAATCATAGTTTTATTTTACCAGGTCTTATAGGTGTAATCACTTCTTGTATAGCAGGATATTTTATTGCTATGGCAGCGGGTTATCTTTAACAATTTTTAGCAGGATTTTTCCTGCTAAATTTTTCATTTGTCTTTTTATTTAATATAGATAAAAATTATAAATAAATCATAAAATTAGTATTAATCAAAATATAAGCTTAACAAGGATAGAATAAATCCTATTTTGAATCGATGAGAAAGGGCTATCCTATGGATGTTATCTTTGCTTTGCTTCTGTTTTTAGCTTTTGGTAGTTTATGGTTTTTTATCCGTTTTTGTGAAATTCAAACTAGGACACGCGGATGATATTTTTACTAGTTTTAAGCTTAATACTTGCTCTTTATTTATTTTATGCTCTATTATATCCTGAAAAATTTTAAAGGAAAAATATGCTAGAAATTTTAATAACACTGATTATAGCTTTTATATTAGCTTTAATTTTTGGAAATTATCTTTATAAAATTGCAAGCTGTAAAAAAACTATTTTTGATTTTATTTTTAATCCAATTGATAACTTAATTTATAAAATTTGTGCAATTGATAGAAAAAATATGACTTGGCAAAAATATTCTTTGCATTTAATTGCTTTTAATGCCTTAGTGGCTATTTTTTCTTTCGTAATTTTTTATTTACAAGATAAACTTTTTTTAAATCCCAATTCGATAAATTCTATGAAAGGGGATTTGAATTTAAATACTGTAATTAGTTTTATTACAAATACAAACCTTCAGCATTATAGTGGAGAGAGTGCTTTAAGTTTGCTTTCGCAAAATACAGGCATTTTACTTGCTATGTTTGTTTCAAGTGCAAGTGGATATTCTGCTTGTATGGCTTTTTGTCGTGCTTTATGTGGCATGCAAATGGGAAATTTTTATGAAGATTTTACGCGTATTATTACGCGTTTGATGTTGCCTTTAAGTTTTATTTTGGCTGTAATTTTTATCTCTGAAGGCGTAGTGCAAAACTATCACGCAAATTTTAGCGTGCTTACTTTAGAAAATAAATTTCAAAGTATTGCCACAGGTCCTGTTGCAGCTCTTGAGTCTATAAAACATTTAGGGACAAATGGGGGTGGTTTTTTTGGTGCTAATTCAAGTATGCCTTTTGAAAATCCTACTTCACTTACAAATTTTTTACAAATTTTATCCATGATGCTTATTCCTAGCGCCTGTGTTGTAGCTTTTGGATTGATGGTTTATCATAGAAAAGAAAGACAAGGTTTTGCTCTTATGGGAAAAGAAGGGGGAGTTATTTTTGGTGCAATGGGGATTATTTTTATCATTTCTTTGCTTTTAATTTATTTTAGCGAAAAAATGTCAAATCCAAATTTGGATTCTTTGGGTTTAAATGCAAATTTGGGAAATTTAGAAGGTAAAGAAATAAGATTTGGCACAGATGGTTCGAGTTTATTTAGTGCTGTAACTACTGCTTTTACTACAGGAAGCGTCAATAATATGCACGATAGTTTAAATCCTTTAAGCATCAGTGCTACTTTGTTAAATATGATGTTAAATGTAGCTTTTGGTGGCGAAGGAGTAGGGCTTATGAATATGATTATTTATGTGCTTTTAACCGTGTTTATTTGTGCATTAATGATAGGCAGAACTCCAGAATTCTTGGGTAAAAAAATAGAAAGCGCACAAATGAAGCTTATAGCTTTGGTAATTCTTATCCATCCTTTATTAATCCTTGTTTTAAGTGCATTAGCTGTTGTTTTTGCAAAAGATAGTATAAGCAATCCTAGCTTTCATGGCTTGGCTCAAATTTTGTATGAATTTAGTTCTTCGGCAGCAAATAATGGTTCAGGACTTGAAGGTTTAAAAGATGATAATTTATTTTGGAATTTAAGTACAGCTTTTGCTATGTTTTGTGGGCGTTATTTGGTTTTAATAGCTCAGCTTGCTATAGCTGGATCGCTTTTGGCTAAAAATACACAAGAAAATACTGCAAATTCTTTAAAAACGGATAATTTAACTTTTATGTTTGTGCTTGTTTGTATTATATATATTTTTGCTGCACTTACTTTTTTTCCGGTGCTTACTTTATCAAGCATTGCAGAATATTTATCTTTATGGCATTAAGGAGAGTCAATGTCTAAAAAACAAAATAAACTCATTACAAAAGAAATTTTAAATAATGCCATAAAAGGAGCATTTTTAAAATTTGATCCACGCTTTATGGTAAAAAATCCTGTTATGTTTATGGTGGAAGTTGGATTGATTCTTACTTTGATTTTAAGTATTTTTCCTACTTTGTTTAATGGAAATTCTGATGAAAGAATTTATAACATCTTAATCACTTTTATTTTATTTATAACCTTGCTTTTTGCAAATTTTGCAGAAAGTATTGCAGAAGGAAGGGGTAAAGCCCAAGCAGCTACTTTAAGACAAAGCAAAAAGGATTCTAAAGCTAGACGCATAAAAAGTGATGGCAGTGAAGAAATGCTTAATTCTAGCGAGTTAAAAATAGGTGATATAGTTTTAGTTAAAGCAGGTGAACTTATACCTAATGATGGAGAAATTATAGAAGGCGCTGCAAGTGTTGATGAATCAGCTATTACAGGTGAAAGTGCTCCTGTTATGCGTGAAGCGGGCGGTGATTTTTCTTCTGTTACAGGTGGGACTACGGTTTTAACTGATTTTTTAAAGATTAAAATTTTAGTTGGAGCTGGGGAAAGTTTTTTAGATAAAATGATCAATCTTGTAGAAGGTGCTGCGCGTCAAAAAACTCCAAATGAAATTGCTCTTAATACTCTTTTAATTGTTCTTAGTTTGAGTTTTTTGGTGGTGGTTGTAAGTTTATATCCTTTTATGCAATTTTTAGGCGTGAGTTTGCCTATTTCGTGGTTAGTAGCATTGCTTATATGTCTTATTCCTACAACTATAGGGGGGCTTTTATCAGCTATAGGAATAGCAGGTATGGACAGGGTAACGCGTTTTAATGTGATCGCACTTTCAGGCAAGGCTGTTGAAAGTTGTGGTGATGTTGATACTATGATTTTGGATAAAACAGGAACGATTACTTTTGGAAACCGTTTGGCAAATGAATTTTATGAAGTCCAAGGTATAAGTAAAGAAGAAATGATTAAAGCTTGTGTTTTATCCTCTTTAAAAGATGAAACTCCAGAAGGTAAAAGCATAGTTGCATTGGCTCAAAAAATGGATTATGAATTAGAAGGTAATGATATTAAAGAATTTATCGAATTTAGCGCTCAAAATAGAATGAGCGGTGTGGATTTGCAAGATAATACAAAAATTCGTAAAGGTGCTTTTGATGCTATAAGGGCTTATATAAGCGAAATGAATGGAAAAATTCCTAGTGATTTAGAAACTAAGGTAATGGAAATTTCAAATCTTGGTGGCACTCCTTTGGTAGTGTGTAAAAATGAAAAAATTTTAGGAGTAATTTATCTAAAGGATACAGTAAAACCAGGACTTAAAGAGCGCTTTGATGAGCTTAGAAAAATGGGCATAAAAACTTTAATGTGTACCGGAGATAATCCTTTAACAGCAGCTACTATAGCTAAAGAAGCAGGGCTTGATGGATTTATAGCAGAATGCAAGCCTGAAGATAAAATAGAAGCCATTAAAAAAGAACAAGCTCAAGGTAAGATAGTAGCCATGACAGGAGATGGAACCAATGATGCTCCAGCTCTTGCGCAAGCTGATGTAGGTATAGCTATGAACTCAGGAACTCAAGCAGCCAAAGAAGCAGCCAATATGATAGATCTTGATTCTAATCCTACTAAAATTTTAGAAGTAGTTGAAATAGGAAAAGGTTTGCTTATTACTAGAGGCAGTCTTACAACTTTTAGTATGGCAAATGATATTGCTAAGTATTTTGCTATTTTACCTGCTATGTTTAGTGTGGTTTTACCTCAAATGCAAATTTTAAATATTATGCATTTGGCTACCCCGCAAAGCGCTATTTTATCAGCACTTATTTTTAATGCTATTATTATACCTTTGCTCATACCTATTGCTATGCGTGGAGTTAAATTTAAGCCTATGAAAAGTGAGTATTTGCTTTTAAGAAATTTGAGTATTTATGGTTTAGGTGGTATGATAGCACCTTTTATAGGGATAAAAATAATTGATATTCCTACAGCTTGGATACTTAGAATTTTAGGAGTGTGATATGCTTAGAACTTTGCTTAGTTTTTTTGTGGTAATGCTAATATTGTGTACTCTTATTTATCCTTTTGCTTTAAATACAGTTGCAAAATTTATTTTTCCTTATCAATCAAGTGGAAGTTTAGTGGATAAAGAAGGTCGTCCGACTTTGGATATAAGCAAAGCGGTAGGTTCAAAGCTTTTGGGTCAAGATTTTAATAAGCCTTATTTTCTACATTCAAGAACATCTGTGTCAAATTACAATACAAGTGATACAAATGAAAGCAGTGTAAGTTCAGGTGGATTTAATTATGCTATGTCAAATCCTGCTTTGAAAGAGCGTGTGCAAAAAGATTTGCAAAAATTTTTAGATGAAAATCCGCAAATTACAAAAGAACAAATTCCTTTGGATTTGTTAAGCGCTTCAGGATCAGGTCTTGATCCTCATATCAGTCTTCAAGCAGCCCTAGTGCAAATTCCTAGGATAAGCCAATCTTCAAAAATCACCAAAGAAGAACTAGAAAAAATCATTCAAGAAAATACCGAGTCTAAATTTTTAGGGATTTTTGGGGAAGAAAAGGTTAATGTTTTAGCCGTTAATATAGCTATTGTTAAAGCCATGAAAAAAGAATAAACATGCAAAGACAAAGTCCTGAACAAATTCTTAAAAAACTTGAGGTTAAAGCCAAGGAAGAAGAAAAAAACAAACTTGCAAAATTAAAAATCTTCTTAGGTTATGCTGCAGGTTCTGGAAAAACTTATGCTATGTTAAGTGAAGCTAGAACTTTAAGGGATAATGGAGTTGATGTTGTTTTAGGCTATATAGAGCCTCACGATAGACCTGAAACAATGGCTTTAACACAAGGTTTTGAAAGTATAGCTAATCTTGAAATTCCTTATAAAAATATAGTATTAAAAGAGTTTGATTTAGACGCTACCCTTAAGAGAAAACCTGCTTTGGTTTTAGTAGATGAGCTTGCACACACTAATGCTAAAGGTTTGCGTAATGAAAAGCGTTTTCAAGATATAGAAGAACTTCTAAAAGCAGGTATTGATGTTTATACTACTTTAAATATACAACATTTAGAAAGTTTAAATGATTTAGTCGCTAATATCAGTAAGATAGAAGTTAAAGAGCGTATTCCTGATCGTATTTTTGATGATGCTGATCAGGTTGAACTTGTTGATATTGAACCCAATAAGCTTTTAAAAAGAATGCAAGATGGCAAAATTTATAAGGAAAAACAAGCTAAACTAGCACTTGAAAATTTCTTTCGCCAAGAAAGACTTATAGCTTTGCGTGAGATTGCCTTAAGAAGACTTGCTTCAAGAGTGAATTTAAGAGCAAGTGAACAAAGGCTTATTAATGATGATTTAGCTTATCATACTGGAGAGCATATTTTAGTTTGTATTAATGCTTCAAATGCAAAGGTTATTCGTGCAGCTGCAAGACTTGCTTTAGCTTTTCATGCTAAATTGAGTGCGCTTTATATAAAAAATCCCAATATTAAAGAAGAAAAAGCCTTAGAAGAAAATATAGAACTAGCTAAAAGTTTTAATGCTGAAATCATTAGCGTATATGATGATGATATAGCAAGACAAATTGCAGAGTATTCAAGCCTTAGCAATGTTTCTAAAATTGTTTTAGGTAAAAATAAAGATAAAAAAAAGTTTAAAGAAGAGATTTTTGAAGCTGTTGCTAAAAAAGCACCCAATATTGATTTATATCTTGTCAATGAAAATCAAATTTCTACTCCTAAAATACGAAGTAAAAAAGGTTTTGATTTTTTAGGTTTTTTAAAAATCACAGGAGTTTTGCTTTTGGCAACTTTTATAGCTTTTGTGTTTCATAAATTTAATACTCAGCCAAGTAATATAGTTATGATTTTTATTTTAGCAGTTTTTGCTTCTTCTTTTATTTCTGATAATAAAATTTTCGCCTTTTATTCTTCTTTGGTAAGTGTTTTGATTTATAATTTTTTCTTTTTAGAGCCTATTTTTAGTCTTAAAGTTCATGATAGTGGAAATATTATTACTTTTACAACTATGTTTATAGTTGGATTTTTAACAGCTGTTTTTACTAGAAGATTAAAATTGCAATCTAAAGAACTCACTAAAAGAGCTTATAGAACAGCTATTTTGCTTGAAAATAGTGAAAAGTTAGCAAGAGTGAAAAGCAAACAAGAACTTTGGGAACAACTTGGAAATCAAGCTTTAAAATTATTAAATTTACCTATTATTATTTATCCTATAAATAAAAACAATATTTTATCGAAACCTTTGTTGTTTTTTAACGATGATAAGCAAATGTTAAAAAATTGTTTTAGTGCTGATGAGATTGCTATTGCTCAATGGGTTGCAACAAATAAAGAAAGAGCAGGTGTTTGTACAAATACCCTGCCTAATGCTAATGCTATGTATTTACCTATAGAAGATGGAGAAAAAACTAAAGGGGTCATAGGTATAGTTTTAAAAGAAAAACGTCCCTTACAAGACTTTCAGTATGAAATTTTAAGTGCTTTACTTAATGAGGCAGGAGTTAGAACAAGGGATATATTTTTATTATAAATCCCTTAATTTATTAATCTCATCTCTAATTGCAGCAGCTTTTTCAAACTCAAGTGCTTTTGCTGCTTCAAGCATTTGCTTTCTTAATTCCTTGACAAGTTTTGCTCTTTCGCTAGCTGGCATTTTTTCTAGTTTTTTACCTTTGCGATAAATTTCGCCTAAATCCTCTTCATTTTTCAAACTTTCTTCAATATGGCGTTTGACTGAAGTTGGGGTAATATTGTATTTTTTATTATAAGCCATTTGAAGTTTGCGGCGTTCATTGGTGGTATCCATAGCTTCTTGCATGGATTTTGTAATCTTTTTACAAAAAAGCAAAACCTTACCATTGACATTTCTAGCTGCTCTTCCCATGGTTTGGATTAAACTTGTTGTACTTCTTAAAAAGCCTTCCTTATCTGCATCCATAATGGCAATGAGTGAAACTTCAGGCAAATCAAGTCCTTCTCTAAGTAAGTTAATGCCAATTAGCATATCAAAAGCACCGCTTCTTAAACCTCTTATGATTTCATTGCGTTCTATAGCATCGATATCTGAGTGCATGTATTTGACTTTTATACCAAGTTCTAAATAATACCTTGTAAGTTCTTCAGCGAGTTTTTTAGTCAGCACGGTTACTAAAACCCGTTCGTTTCTTTGTATGACTTTTTTAGCCTCATCAAATAAAATTTCAACCTGATTATCACTATCTTTTAATTCTATTAAAGGATCAAGCAGTCCTGTAGGACGCATGATTTGATGAAAGATATTTTCTTTACTCAGTTCAAGTTCTAAAGGTGCAGGTGTGGCTGAAACAAAAAGAAATTGACAATTTTTATGGATAAATTCATCAAACATTAAAGGACGGTTATCCAAGGCTGAAGGCAAACGAAAACCATAATCAACCAAGGTTTGTTTTCTGCTTCTATCTCCTGCAAACATACCCCTAAATTGTGGTAAAGATACATGGCTTTCATCGACTATAACAAGAAATTTTCTATCTTTAATCGCAAAATAATCAAAAAGCGTATAAGGAGTATCACCTTCTTTAAGTCCTGTTAAATGCCTTGCATAATTTTCAACACCTTTACACATTCCTGTGCTTGTAAGCATTTCAAGATCAAATTCAACCCTTTGTTTAAGGCGTTGATATTCTACGAGTTTATTTTCATGTTCAAAATAAGCAAGGCGTTCGTTAAGTTCTGCTTTGATATCTTTTATCGCTTGTTTTAGTCTTATTTCGCCCACGCTAAACTGGCTTGTAGGATAGAGTATGAAGCGTTTTAAATCTTTGCCTTTTTTATTTTCTAAAACATTGTAATGATACATAGTATCAAGCTCATCGCCAAAAAATTCAAGCCTTACTACTTCATCTTCATAATAAGCTGGATAAATGTCTATAATATCTCCTTGAACTCTAAAATCTGCACGATCAAAAAAATTATCATTTCTTTTATAACCCATATCTACAAGTTTTTTTAAAAGTTCTTTTTGTGAAATTTGCATACCTAGTTCAAAGATTAAAACCATGCCTATGTATTCATTTGGATTACCAAGTCCATAATTTGCCGAAACACTAGCTATGCAAACTACATCTTCATAACTTAAAAGAGAAGCAGTAGCACTCAGTCTTAAACGTTCTAAGTCTTCGTTAGTAGAGCTGTCTTTTTCTATGAAAACATCAGTGCGTGGGATATAGGCTTCAGGTTGATAATAATCATAATAAGATATAAAATATTCCACATGATTTTTAGAAAAAAAGCCTTTAAATTCGCTATAAAGTTGAGCGCAAAGGCTTTTGTTGTGACTCATGATAAGAGTGGGTATATTAAGTTCTTTAATGACATTTGCCATGGTAAAGGTTTTTCCACTTCCTGTAACGCCTAGTAAGGTTTGATATTTGTTGCCTTTTTTTATACTTTTTACTATGCCTTTTATGGCTTCTTGTTGATCGGGACTGGGTTTAAATTCGCTGGTAAGTTCTAACATTTTTCTACTTTATTTTTATTTTTGAAAAAATTTTAAAAGAAAATGCTTTAATTAAAAATTAATTGACAATAAAAACCTAAATTTAAATTTTTTTCTGCTACAATATCAAATAATATTTTCCATAAATTACAAATTTCTTAAGAAGGCAAAAATATGTTTGATGAAAAAATAATCAATACTATGACAGATAAAGTAAATGAATTAATTGAAAAGTATAACGAAGTTTGCGAAGCCAATGAGGCTTTAAGAAATGAGCTTGTAAGCGTTAAAGCACAAAATGAAGCAAAAAGTAATCAAATCATGCGTTTAGAAGAAGAACTTAAATCTCGCAATATAGAAAGCGAAGATATTTATAAGAAAATAGAGGCTGTTCTTGGCAGATAATCTAAAACAAGTCATTGTTAATGTCAATGCAAAAGATTTCATTGTTAAGTGCAGTGAAGAATTTGCAAATTTTTTAGAAGATGATATCGCTTTGATTTCTGGCGGTACAAAAAAAATAGAACTTAAACGCTTTGTAGATGCGTTTGTTAAAAAAAGTTATGAAAATTATATTTTAGAAAGAGAACTTAAGAAACTAATAAAAGCAATCAATGAAGAACTCCCGACAAAATGAATAAAGCTTTTACTCTGCTTGAGCTTGTTTTTGTGATTTTGATTTTGGGAATTTTATCAAGCTTATCTTTATCTTTTATCAATACTACAAAAGATGAGGTTAAAATTTTAAAATTAAAAATGGACTATGAAATGCTAAGCTCGGCTCTTGCTTTAATGCGTAGTCAAATGAGACTTAAAAATTTAAATTTTCCAGAAATTTTAGATAATGCGCAAAACAATCAAGCCAAAGAAAAACTCTTTTATTGTTTAAATGATTGTGATTATTCTTTGCTTGATACGCCTATTTATTCTGATTTTAAATCTTGGATAAAAATAGGTAAAAATCACTATAGATTTGCATTAAACGCCAAAGAGATGGTTGAATTTATTTATGATTCTAAAGAAGGTTTGTTAAAGTGTATAGGAAGTTCTAGATGCAAAGATTTGATATAAGATATTATGAACTTGCAATTTGTGGTTTGTATTTGGATAATTTAACTTTTCATAGTTTTGATGAAATCAAACCTTTAACACAAGTATTAGTGGATTTAAAAACTAAAAAAAACCTTAAAGCTATCGTGCTTAAAGAATGTCAAAAACCTGATTTTAAAACCGTAGAAATTAAAGAAATTACAGGGTATTTTCTAACTCCTTTGCAATTTGAATTAGCAAATTTTATTGTTTATTATTATGCTTCAAAACTTGGTTTTGTTTTGGGATTTTTTGAAACTAGTCCTAAGTATGAATGTCAAAAAATGTTTTTTAAAGATACCCCTAAGCTAAGCAATCAACAACAAAATGCCTTAAGTTTTCTTCAAAAAGAAAATAATTCCTTGCTTTTTGCTGATACGGGTAGTGGCAAGACTGAAATTTATATTTCTTTGATAAAAGAGTGTTTGGAACAGGGTAAGCAAGCTTTGCTTTTGATGCCAGAAATCGCACTTACTCCACAAATGAAAAAGCGTTTGGAAGTGTATTTTAAGGATAATTTTTTCCTGTGGCATTCTAAAATTTCAAAGAAAAAAAAGCAAGAATATTTAGAGCGTTTTTGCAAGGGAGAAGTGCTTTTAGTAGCGGGTGCAAGATCGGCTTTGTTTTTGCCTTTTAGAAATTTAGGACTTATTGTAGTAGATGAAGAACATGATAATTCTTACAAGGCTTCTAGTCAGCCTTTTATCAATGCAAGAGATTTAGCACTTTTTTTGGGTCAAAAAAATAATATTAAAGTGGTTTTAGGTTCTGCAACCCCATCTTTGACGAGTTTTTACAAACAAAAAAGTTTTAGACTAAAAGGAACTTTTTTTGAGAGCAAAAAACATTTTTTATATGATGAAAATGAGCTTGGTATAACACCTATGCTTTTAAGCGAATTAGAAAAAAGTTTAAAACATCAAAAACAAGCTATAGTGTTTTTACCTACAAGGGCTAATTTTAGGCAAATCATTTGCAAGGATTGCGGAGAAACGATAAAATGTCCTTTTTGTTCTATTGCTATGAGTATGCATAAAAAGAAAAATGTTTTAAAATGTCATTATTGTAATTATACTTCTTTAATAGAGCAAAATTGTCCAAGTTGTAAAGGAGAAATGTTAGAAGCTAGAAAAATGGGGACTGCTGAACTTTTAGAGCTTTTGCAAAATGCTTTGCCTTTAGCAAAAATAGCAAAATTTGATAGCGATGAAATCACAAGCGTTAAAAAGCTTAATACTATTTTAAAAGACTTTAATGAAAATAAGATCGATATACTTATTGGCACCTCTATGCTTGCTAAAGGGCATGATTATCATAGTGTGGATTTGAGTGTGATTTTAGGACTTGATGAGTATTTGTTGCGTCCTAGTTTTAGAGCGAGTGAAGAAACTTTAGCTTTAGCTATGCAAGTTGCAGGTAGGGCAGGGCGTAAAGGTGAAGCAAGAGTGCTTTTACAAACAAAAAATAGAGCTTTTTTTGAAAAGTATATAGAGGATTATGATGCTTTTTTAAAAGATGAGTTAGAAAATAGAAAAGATCTTTACCCTCCATTTAAACGCCTTTTAAGAGTTCTTATAGAAGATAAAGATCAACAATCCTCACAAAAGCTCTGCGAAAAACTTGCCTATCAATTTAAAAATATCAAACAAGTAGAATTGGTAGGCTATGGAATTTGTGGAGTTGAAATGCTGCATGGAAAATATCGTTTTTATTTATTGCTTAGAAGTGAAAATTATAAAGCTTTAGTGGCAATTGAAAATTATATTTTGCAATTTAAAAATGTAAGTGCGGATATTGATCCTATTGATTTTGTGTAAGTAAGATAATTATTTATCTTTGTATATCTTTTCAAATTCTTTATAATATTTCCAAGAGTCAATAATATGAGGATGTGTTTGTTTTAAATGATTTAGTTCATTTTCAAAAATATTAAAAAAAGTATAAATAAGTGATTTATTTTTTATAAAATAATCTATTACATCTTTTTCTTTCATCATTTTTGATTCTGTTTCATCTATGGTTATTTTAATTTGATATAAAAAATCATACAAATAATGTTTAATTGTTGAAAATAAAAGATTGTTTTGTTCTAATTGTTTAAAATCATTTTTATCAATATATACACCCATATCATTACATAGGTCGTTTTTTATAATTTCTTGTATTATGTCTATTTTTTCATGATTGATATGTTTTCTGTCTAAAATTATGGGAATGCTAGAAGTTTTATCAATATTGAAATTTTTATTATTTTTAGGAGTATTAATATAAAAGGTGTTATTAATATCTTTAGAATTTGCATAGAGTGTGATAGGAAAAAGATAGCGAATATAACCTCTAAATTCTTTAATTTTAAATAAATCTAATTTATCTTTATGGGGGGGGGTAAAATTAAAATTTATAGCAAGCAAATTCATAGTATCAAAGGCCTTTGATTGACGGATTTCTTCCATATCAAGATAGTATACATTGTCTTTGTTAAAATATTTTAATAAATAAGAGATGATAAAAACTCCTTGTTGTAGTTCGTTTATATCGATTTTAATTTTATGATTTTGATGAGTAAGATAGTCAATATAATAACGCCAATCATAAGTTAGATTAAATTCAGAGGGATAGTTTCTTAAAACTTTACTCCAATCTCTTCCCCAGTTGTGCTTTAAAATTCCTATTGGATCGCGAACTCCGCAAATAATTTTAGAGTTAAAATCCAATAAAGATAGATATTTATCAAAATAAGGTAGATTAATTTCTGATATATTAATAGCATATTGAGTAATCGTATTGTCATTTAGACACATGTAATTAAGACAATATCTTTCTTTGGCATCAGGTGGTAAAACCCAGGAGGCAAAACAAGTTACATCGCAACATTGATTAAGGTATCTTAAAAATGCTGCTGCTCCAACGCCATGTGGAGAAATATAGATAAATTTATAGTGTTTAGGTAGGGGTAAATTTAAATCCCAGGCTAATTCTGCACAATGTCGACTAGCATCTATTTCTATGAAATTAGGATTGATTAAAGGTGGATAAGGATGTTTTGTTGATAAATATCTATTCTTAAATTCGCTAGAATTGAGCCAAGTGCAAATTGTTTCAATATTTTTCAAAACAAAGGTAAAAAATTTTTCATTATTTGAATTTTTTAAAGCTTGTAAAAGAATTTGAGCTAGGGTTGGAGTTAGGTTATTTTTTATATAGAGTAAAAGATTTTGCATATAATCTCTTTTAATTGTATTTAATTTATATATAATTCATAAATATTTAAATATCATGAAATTTAAATATATTATCAAAAATAAACTTTAATTAAAGCAATAAAAAGTTAAAATTTGATATTAAAATTTTTTTAAAGAGTGAAGTTATGGAGTATAAAAGATTCAAAACCAGACAAATCAAAGTAGGAGATGTTTTAATAGGCGGTGATGCACCCATTTCAGTTCAATCTATGCTTTTTACTAAGACAAGAGATATAGAAGGTTCTTTAGAGCAAATCAATCGTCTTTATTTTGCAGGAGCAAATATAGTGCGTTTGGCGTGCTTGGATATGGCCGATGCAAGGGCTTTAAAAGAGATTAAAGCTAAAAGTCCTTTGCCTTTAATTGTAGATATTCATTTTAATCATAATTTGGCTGTATATTGTGCTGAATTTATCGATGGAGTGCGTATAAATCCTGGCAATATAGGTTCTAAAGAAAATATCAAAGAAGTGGTAAAAGCATGTAAAGAACAGGGTATCCCTATACGCATCGGTGTAAATCACGGCTCCATAGAAAAACAATTTAGCAATAAATTTGGCTATGGTGTCGATGCTATGCTAGAAAGTGCGATGTATAATATCAAGCTTTTAGAGGATTTAGACTTTTTTGATATTAAAATTTCCATGAAGACTTCAGATGCTCAAAAAACTATAGAAGCTTATGAGAGATTAAGACCGCTTTGTGATTATCCTTTTCACTTAGGGGTAACTGAAGCAGGAACTAAATTTCATAGCACTGTAAAAAGTTCTATAGCTTTAGGAAATTTACTTCTTAAAGGTATAGGCGATACTATGCGTGTTTCTATGACGGGTGAGCTTGAAGAGGAAATTCGTGTAGCAAGAGCGATTTTGCAAGATAGTGGAGTGCAAAAAAGCGGAGTAAATATCATCTCATGTCCAACTTGCGGTAGGATTCAAAGTGATTTGTTAAGCGCGATTAAAATCGTAGAAGAAAAAACCAAGCATATAAAAGAACCTTTAAATATCAGTGTTATGGGTTGTGTAGTAAATGCTTTAGGTGAAGCTAAGGGCGCTGATGTGGCTATAGCCTTTGGGAAAAATCAAGGACTTGTTATAAGACATGGTGAAGTTGTAGCTAAATTAAAAGAAAGTGAACTTGTAGATAGATTTTTAGCTGAAGTTGAAGATGAGGTTAAAAGTAGGACTGTAAAAGAATAAAAGCTAAGAAGCAAGGTTTAACCTTGCTTTTAGAATGGCCATATCGCTTCTATAACTTTGCTACCCCAAGGTTTTCTTGTGCTTCTATCCACTTCACCTTCTGTTTTATAAAGAATTTTAGCATCTGCTATATATTTACTATCTATAGTATTGTCTTGACCGATGTCATAAGGACGAATAACACCGCTTAATTGTATGATTTGTTTCTCTCCGTTGATTAAAAGCTCTCTTGAGCCTTCGATAAAATAATTACCATTTGATAAAATTTTAATTACACGCGTTGAAATTGTAGTCTTGAAACTTTCATTTCTGCTTTGTGAGCCTGTTCCTGTGTAGTTGTTTGAACTATTGGTTTGAAAGCCTATATTAGAATAAGCATTGACTTTATTAAGAGCATTAGCTACCACTCCTGAACTTCCTGTTAAAGCACCTCCGCCTAAATTTGAGGTATTAGTTCTACTTGTTGCTTTATTAGCTTGTGTGCTTTGAGTGGTACTTTCTTGTATAACAACTGTAACTAAATCATTTACATTCATAGCTTTTTTATCTGAAAATAAAGGATTATCCCCTTTGCCAAAAAGCGATCCTGGTGCACTTTCTACATTATTACTTTGTTTTGGTGCAAGTTCTTCTACATAAGCAGGTGGTTTCATTGAAATTTGCGGATCAACCGTTGCAGAACAACCAAAAAATGCAAACGGTAACACATAAAATAAAACTTTTTTCATTTTCGTCCTTTAAAATATGAATTTTTATTTTTCTTTGTTAAAATTAGAAAAAGCAAAGAGTGTTCCACATTTATAAATTCAAGGAGAAAATGATGGCAAATCTTTATTTGATGAGATCTAGAAGTGATGAGTTAAATACTATTATTAGTACAAATTTGCTTAAAAATTATAGCAAAATTTACAAAAATATCGCAATTTATTGCCCTGTAATATACATACATCGCGTCCCTGTTTTGCAAGGTTGGTTGGAAGAATTTAATATCAATCAAACTGTAAAAAGCGCTTATGGTTTTACCTTTAGAGAGGCAATGGAGGAATTTAGCAAAGATCCTCATAATTTTTTTAATGTTATTTTAGAAGAATACGAAGAGTTAAAACGCAAATACGATTTTGTGCTTGTAAATAGCTTTTGCGAATTTGGAATACTTGATGGATTTGATCTTAGTATAAAATTGGCTAAAAATCTTAATACCCCTATCGCTGCTATTATTAACGATGAAGATAAACTTATAGCTCAAAAATATTTCGATCATGCCCTAGATGGTCGTAATTATGTTTTGATTAATGAAAAATTTAATTTTGAAGAAGTGCAAAAGCTTGAAGAGTATGATTTTATAACTCCGCATCGTTTTAAATATGAATTGATTAAACAAAGCGTAAAAAATAAAAAAACTGTTGTTTTGCCAGAAAGTAATGATGAGAGAATTTTAAAAGCTGCTGAAATTTTATTAAAAAGTAAAGTTGTTGATCTTATTTTATTGGGTGATGAGGAAAAAATCAAACAAGATGCTGCTAGATTAAGTCTTGATTTAAGTACTATACAAATTATGAATCCGCTCAATTCAGAATATAATCAAGAATTTACTTCCATTCTTTATGAGGCAAGAAAATCTAAAGGAATGAGTTTAGAAGAGGCTAAGATGCTAGTTCAGGATAAAACTTATTTTGGAACTTTGCTTATACATACTGGAAAAGCTGATGCTATGGTTAGTGGAGCATCAACTACTACGGCTGAAACAATTCGCCCTGCATTGCAGCTTATTAAAACCAAAGAAGGTATTAGTTCTGTTTCGGGAATTTTCTTTATGGGGCTTGAAGATCAAGTTTTAGCTTTTGCGGATTGTGCTGTAAATCCAAGTCCAACTGCTGAACAGCTTGCAACTAGTGCTTATGTAAGTGCTATGACTGCTAAATCTTTTGGACTTGAACCAAGAATAGCTTTGCTTTCTTATTCTAGTGGTGATAGCGGTAAAGGGGAAAGTGTAGATCTTGTAAAAGAAGCATTAAAAATTGCTAAAGAAAAATACCCTGAGTTAAATATAGATGGTCCTATGCAGTTTGATTGCGCTTATGATCTAAAGACTGCGGCAAAGAAAATGCCAAATTCTAAGATAGCAGGCCATGCAAATGTATATATTTTTCCTGATCTTAATGCAGCAAATATTTGTTACAAAGCAGTTCAAAGAACCGCTAATGCTTTAGCAATCGGTCCTATTTTACAAGGTCTTAAAAAACCTGTTAATGATTTAAGTCGTGGATGTTTGGTAGATGATATTGTAGATACTGTTATTTTAAGTGCTATACAAGCTCAATAGAAAGGAATAATAAATGAAAATTTTAGTTTTAAATTCAGGTTCTTCATCGATTAAATTTAAATTTTTTGATAATAAAATCGTTAAAGCCAGTGGCTTAGTAGAGAAAATCGGAGAGCAAAATTCAAAAGTTATATTAAAAAATGTTTTAAATAATGAAAGTTTTGAAAGAGAATTAACAATAAATAATCACGAAGAAGGACTTAGTATAGTTAATGAGCTTTTTAAAGAATCAGGAATTTTAGCGGATTTAAATGCTCTTGATGGCTGTGGTCATCGTATAGTTCATGGGGGAAGAAATTTAAGTGAGCATTGTTTAGTAGATGACTATGTTCTTAAAGAGATAGATAGGGTTAGTATTTTTGCTCCTTTGCATAATCCTGCCCATTTAGCAGGTATAAAAACAATGATTAAAGCTGCACCTAGTGTTGCTAATGCAGCTATTTTTGATACAGCTTTTCATCGCACTATGCCTGATTTTGCTTATATGTATGCTTTGCCTTATGATTTTTATGATAAGCATAATATTAGAAGATATGGTTTTCATGGGACTTCCCATGCTTATGTTAGTTCTAGAGCGGCAAAATTTCTTCAAAAAGATCAAGATGAATTAAATGTTATCTCTGCTCATCTTGGAAATGGTGCAAGTGTATGTGCTATAGAAAAAGGTAAGAGTGTGGATACTTCTATGGGATTTACTCCGCTTGAAGGACTTATTATGGGAACGCGTTGCGGGGATATAGATCCTGCTATTTTACCTTTTATAAGTCATGTCAAAGGTTTAACTATAGAAGAAATAGACACACTGATGAATAAAAAAAGTGGAGTATATGGAATTTGCGGTTATAATGATTTTAGAGATATGGAACGAGAGATAAAGCAAGGTGATGATAAAGCACGTTTGGCTCTTGATATGTTTTGCTATCGTCTTGTAAAATACATAGGAGCCTACTTTGCTGTGTTGCCAAAAACCGATGCTATTATTTTTACAGGTGGCATAGGAGAAAATGATAGTTTGGTTCGACAAAAAGTATGTGAGAGATTAGCTCATCTTGGTATCGAGTTAGATTTTGAACTTAACAAACAAAGGATTTCGGGCGAAAGAATGATAAATCATGCAAATTCTAAAGTTAAAGTGCTTGTTATTCCTACAGATGAAGAATTAGAAATCGCTAGAATTACAGAAGAATTAATAAGCAATTGAAAGAGGTTTATATTTAGTAAAAATTAATTTTCTTTAGATAAAATTTTAATTAAAAAATAAAGCATGGATTATGAAAAAATTTAAAGAATTTAGCCTTCGTTTTTTATTTAAAGTATCAGAACAACCTGTTTTAGTGAAGGATTTATTAGAGGCAAATGCACTTTTTAATGACGGTATGCTTGTAGATCCTTCTAAGCTAAATTTTAATTTCAAAATTCTAAATTCTTATATTTATTTTGGTGTTTTTTGTGCTGTGGTTTTGTTACCATTGCTTTTAATTACTCATTATTTTTTAACAAAACTTGACTTTCATATAAGCATAGTGAGTGCTGTTATGGTTACTGCTTGTGTATTTATAGGATATGATATTTTTAAAGTTTATACTCGCAAAATAATCTCAAAAAAAATAATACAAAAAGCCTGGGCTTTGCATTTCCCTTATTTTGCTTATGAAAAATACTCTATAATGGCAGGTGAAATTTATAAGGAAGCCTTAAAAGAGGAAATTCCAAAAGCAAATTTAGAGCAGTATGTTTTAGATAAGATTATTCATTCTAAATAGTCTAAAATTTGATTTTGGAATCGCATATTTTCAAGCCTTCTTTTTAAATCTTTATTTTCTTCGTTTAAAACGCTTTCTTCTGTTCTTAATGTAGCAATTTCTCTACTAAGATAATAAATTTGATTTCTAATATAAATTTGTGGAGCAAATAAAAATAACGCAAAACTAACAAGTAAAGCCGCAAAAAGAAGATGATTGAAATTTAGGTTTCTATCTTCTTTGGTGGCATTAGAGTAGCCTTCTAATAAAACATTTTTTGCCTTTTGAGCATCTTCATCATTTTGTTGTTTTTCTTGGGCTTGATTGGATGGTTTTGGAAGTTCTTGTTTATTTTCTTGTGGTGTTATCTTTTTTTGTAAATTTTCCAAACTTTGTTTAATATCGGGTTGTTTTTTAATATCAGGTCGTTTTTCTATAGTTTGGGAATTTTGTATTTTAGGCTCAGTTTTTTGAATTTTTTCTATAGATTTTATAGATTCTTTTTTTTCTTTTTTATCTTGGATAGGATTTTGATCATTTTTTGTTTGAATTTTTGGTTTGGTTTGAATATTTTTTATCTCGTTTATTTTTTTTCTTCCAAACGAAAAAATCTTTTTAGTTTTTTTATTTTCTTCTTTTTTCCTTTCTTTCATTTTGGAAAAAAATTTTTTAGCAAGAGATTGCTTTTCTTCTAATTTAACATTGATCAGATCTTCTTTTAAATATATATTTGATTTTTTAGTATGTTTTGACTCATACTCTTCATCGAGTTCTTCTAAGAATTTATTAGGAGTCTTTTTTTTAAAACGACGTCTTAAAATATCATCGCTAGAAATTTCATCTCTTAAATCATCATCAAGCGGTTTGCCTTGATTTATAGCGCGAGAAAATTTCAGCATTTTTTGGCGTATGTTTTGGCGTTCTTTTATAAAATCATCTTCTAGCATTATTTATTGTCCAAATTATTAAAATAAAAAGCCCGCATTTTAGCACAACTAGAGCGAGAATTTTTTAAAAGTTCTTCCTTGCTTGCACTTATAGCTTTTTTGGTTATTATTTGCCCTAGGCTATGGTTATTTCCACATTCGCAACGCATTATTTTTTCATCACAAATGCAGTTTTTTGACCATTTTTTGAAAAAATTTTTTACTATTCTATCTTCCAAAGAATGAAAACTAATGATTGCTAAAATGCAATTTTTTGGTTTTAAATTTTCTAAATGCCCAAGAAAATCTTTAAGCACTTTAAGTTCTTGATTTACTTCTATTCTAATGGCTTGAAATGCTAAAGTGGCTTTGGAAATTTTTCTATGATTTTGTTTGCCTTTTCCTATGATTTGATAAAGTTCCTTGGCGCTTTTGATTGGATTTTTACTTCTTTCTAGGCAAATTTTTTCAGCAATAAAATGTGCATCGTGCAATTCTCCATAATCTTTAAAAATGGAAGTTAATTGCTCTTTTGTATAAGCATTAATAATCTCATAAGCCGATATTTTGGAGTTTTGATTCATTCTCATATCCAAAAAGTCAGAATTTACACTAAAACCTCTTTCGTTATTATCGAGTTGAAATGAAGAAACTCCAATGTCTGCTAAAATGCCTCTTAATTCTTCTTTATGTGAAATTTTTTCTAAAACTTCACTAAAATTACTTTGTATAAAAGTTATCCTATTGTGAAAATCTTTAAGACGTTTTTTAGAAAATTCTAAAGCTTGTTGATCTTGATCACAAGCAATGAATTTAAGATCAGGATGATTTTTAAGCAAAGCTTCACTATGTCCGCCAAATCCTAAAGTGCAGTCTAAAAAATAACCTGTTTTAAGATTTTTAAAAATCTCTTGAACTTCATTAAGCAAAACTGGGATATGAGGAATTTCCAAAATCAATCCTAATAAATTTTTATAAGCTATAATTATAACTAAATTTCATTGTAAAAATCATAAAATTTAAAGAACAAATATTTTTTGGTAAAAATTTTATAATTAAACTCCACTTAAACACTTCTACGATACAATATCTAGTTTAAATTTAATCAAGGAATGATATGCTTACTTGGATGCAACATCACAAAAAATATCTTGTTGTTACTATATGGGTTAGTACTATAGCTTTTGTTGGCGCTGGCTTTTTAGGTTGGGGTGCTTATGATTTTAATCTCAATAGAAGTTCGAGTGTTGCAACCGTAGGAAATGAAAAGATAGGTTTTAGCGAATTTGATACTAGATATAGACAAATTTTAAGTTATTATAATCAAATTAGCAATGGTGCTTTAACTCCAGAAAATGCTGAGCAACTAGGCATTAAAAATATAGCTTTAAGCTCTCTTGTTGAAGATAAGCTTTTGTTAAATTTTGCTAAAGATTTGGGTATTGGCGTAAACGAGAATGAAATTTTACAAAAACTTGCAAATACTAGAGAATTTCAAGATCCTACAGGGGATTTTAACAAAACGATTTATTATAAACTTTTAAATGCCAATAATTTAACTCCAAAAGATTATGAAACACAACTTGCAAATGAAGTAATTACCGATAAACTTAATCAAATTTTTAATATTCCTAGCAAAGATGAGGAATTAAAAATGTTAGCTTCTAGTTATTTCATGCAAGATGCTTTAAGTATTGCAAAAATTGATTATGACAAAAAAAATATTAAGATTAATGAAGAGGATTTAAAAAAGCTTTGGAATAAACATAAAGAAGATTATAAAACTAAAAAAATATATGAAATTTCAACTTATTTTTTGCCAGTTAACAATGAGAAAATTGACGACAAAGAATTAGAAAAATTTTATAATCAAGATGAAAATAAACTAAAATATAAAGATTTTGCAGGTAAAGTAATGGATTTTCAGTCTGCTAAAAATGAAGTTGCTAAAGATTACGCCTTAATGCAACTAAAGAATGTGGCTAATGCTAAATTTTTAGATTTAAAAAATGGGAAAGATAATTTTCAAAAAGATCAAAATATTAGTGAATCTGATGTTTATTATCCAATTGATCTTTTGAATAAAGCTAAAAATGGAGATGTTTTACGACCAGCACCTTATAATAACGGATATATCATAGTTAAACTAAATAAAGTAGATCCTATAAGAAATAAAACTTTTGAAGAAGCTAGAGAAGAAGTTTTACCTATGTATTTAAGCGAACAAGCTAGAAAAAATTTAGAAGAAAAAGCCAAAAATAGTTTAATAAATTTTAAAGGCGATGATATAGGCTTTGTAAGTCGAGATAGTTCTCGCGAGAGTGTAAAGCCTAGTGATAAGATATTAAATGATTCTGAATTTGCTTATTTTTTAATGAATGTATTTAATACTGATCAAAATAGTTCTTATGTGATCATTAATGACAATAAAGCAATATTATATAAAATAAATAAACAAAAATTAGATATGAACTCCGATAAATTTGAACAATACAAAACTATGCTTGAACAAAATTTGCGAAATTTAAAAGCAAATGAGCTTAAGCAAGAACTTGTTGATGAACTTAAAAAGATATATCCGATAAAAATTTATTATAAAGGGAATTGATTTTGAATATATTAGGAATTGACTTAGGCTCAACCCAGACTTGTGCCATTATTGCTCAAAAAGATGAAGATGGATTAAAAATTATTGGTTTTTCCAAGTCGAAAACCAACGGGGTTAAAAAAGGTGCCATTACCAATATAGAGCTTGCTTCTAAATCTATTGAAGAAGCTGTTAGAAGTGCTGAGATGATGAGCGGAGTTCATTATGATAAGGTTGTGGTGTCTATATCAGGTGCTTATACTAAAAGCGTTGATAGCATAGGTGTTGTTAATATTCCAAATCATGAAATAGGCATTAAAGAAATTCATCGTGCTGTAAGTACAGCTAAGCATACTGCCAATCTACCAAGTGGTTATGAAATTATCCATGTTTTGCCTTATAATTTTAAGGTTAATGATCTTGAACATGTTGATGATCCTTTGGGAATGAGTGGCAATCGTTTAGAAGTTTCAACCCATATAGTGATTTCACAAGAATCTCATATTAAAAATCTTAAGAAAGCAGTTGAATTAGCTGATTTAAGAGTGGATAATATAGTTCTTTCAGGATATGCTTCAGCTATAGCTTGTTTAGATGATAGCGAAAAGGAATTAGGTGCTGTTTTGATTGATATGGGTGGAGCGATTTGTGATATGGTTGTTCATACTGGAAATTCAATTAGATATAATGATTGTTTGCAAATTGGCTCGATTAATATCACCCAAGATTTATCAATGGCATTGCATACACCTTTAAAAGAAGCAGAAAAAATCAAGCTTAATTATGCAGCTCTTTCACAACAGCCTAATACCCTTATACAAATTCCTTCAATGGGTGATGAAAGAAAGGTTAATGAAGTTTCTTTGGATATTATTTCAAACGTAATTTATGCAAGAGCGGAAGAAACTTTGATGATTTTGGCAAAAATCTTAAGTGATAATCGTTATGCCAATGCTATAGGCGGTGGAGTTGTTTTAACAGGTGGAATGACTAAGTTAGCAGGTATTGATGAGCTAGCTCCTGCAACATTTGATAATCGCTCAGTTAGACTGGCTACTGCAAGAAAAGATTTGATTACTGGTTTTAGTGAAATTTTTAATGATCCTGAAAATACTTGTGCTATAGGACTTTGTTTATATGGAGCGGGGTATTTTACGCCTTATGAACTTGATTCTAATGAAAAATTAAGATATAAAGGGGAAATTGAAAATTTTAATCGTCAAATTAAACAAGATATTGTTTTACAAAAAGATGCAGAAAGTGAAATAAAATCTGATTTTTTTGATGAAAATTTGCAAGAAAATGATACAATTGCAATACAAGAACAATTAGATTTTAAAGAGCCAAAAGAAAAAAAACCTAGCGTTTTTTCAAATATCTGGCATAAAATTATGAATCAATTTTAACAAGGAGAAATTTTTATGAGTGAATTTTTAGTAGAAGAAATGCAACATAATAAAGGTGCAAAAATTAAGGTTATAGGCTGCGGTGGCGGTGGCGGTAATATGATCAACCATATGGTTAAAATGGGATTAAATGATCTTGATTTAATTGCAGCAAATACTGATGCACAAGCTATTTCAATTTCATTAGCAAAAACTAAAATTCAACTTGGCGAGAAAAAAACTAAAGGTTTAGGCGCTGGTATGCTTCCTGAAGTAGGTGCAGAAAGCGCTAGAGAAAGTTTTGAGGAAATAAAAGCAAGTCTTAGTCAAAGTGATATTGTATTTATTGCTTCAGGTTTTGGTGGAGGTACTGGAACGGGTGCCACTCCAGTTATTGCACAAGCAGCTAAAGAGATTGGAGCTTTAACTGTTTCTGTTGTAACTATGCCTTTTGCATTTGAAGGAAAACAAAGAAAAAAACTTGCTGAAAGCGGTCTCCTTGAGCTTAAAAAAGAAAGTGATTCTATTCTTGTAATTCAAAATGAAAAATTATTGAGCATTATTGATAAAAAAGCAGGCATTAAAGATGCTTTTAGATTGGTTGATGATATTTTAGCTCGTGCTGTAAAAGGTATGGTGTCTATCTTGCTTGATAATGGAGATATTAATGTTGACTTTGCGGATGTAAGAACCATCATGAGTCACCGCGGACTCGCACTTATGGGTGTTGGTAGTGCTAGTGGTGAAAATGCTATAGAAGAGGCTCTTTCAAACGCTATAGAATCTCCTTTGCTTGATGGAATGGATATTAAGGGTGCCAAGGGAGTTATCTTGCATTTTAAAACAAGTTCTAATTGCTCTTTGTTTGAAATTTCGGCAGCAGCAAATAGTATACAAGAAATTGTTGATGAAAATGCTAAGATTATTTTTGGTTCTACCACAGATGATAGCATGGAAGATAGAGTTGAAGTAACTATTATTGCAACAGGATTTGAAGATAAAGATACAGTAGCTAAAAAATCTACCGAAGAAGCTCAAGCTTCTAGGAAAAATCCTTATTTAAGTCTTAAAAAGGTAAGCGGTGGTTATGATGAAGAGATAATGGCGCAAATTGAAACACCAACTTTCTTGCGTCGTCAAATGGATTAAAATTGATTTTTAAAGCAAGATTGAGTCAAATCTTGCTTTTTGTAATTTAAAACTCTCTTCTAATAATCTTTCAAATATTTATTTTTCTTTGTTTTTAAAAGTTGGAACACTCTTTGCTTTTATAGCTATAAAATCTTAATTTTATAGGTGAAAATATGCAAAATGGATATTATCAAGCAACTGGCGGAATGGTAACTCAGTTTAATAAACTTGATGTGATTACTAATAATCTTGCCAATATTAATACAAGTGGATACAAAAGAGATGATGTGGTTATTGCAGATTTTAAAAGGATTTTTAAAGAAACTCAGGATGAGTTGCCTATAGAAAATCACACAAGAGATGCATCTCGTTTTGTAAATACTACAATAGATGGAATCCCACAAGTTTCTCAAGAATATACGGATTTTAGCCTAGGTTCTTTAAAAGCCACAAACAATCCTTTGGATTTGGCAATGACTAGAGAAGATGCTTTTTATTTGGTTCAAACCAAAGATGGAGAAGTAAGATTAACTAAAGATGGAAATTTTCAACTTGATGATGAGGGTTATTTGGTAAATAAGCAAGGATACAAGGTATTAAGTAGTGATTATTTTAATAATCCTCAGAATGCTGGCATACGCATTCCTAATGGTGCTGTTCAAATTAGCGTTGATAAAAACGGAAGCATTGAGGTTGATGGAGCTCAAAATGCAAGATTATTTGTAGCACAAGTAGATGATATAAGAGCTTTGCAAAAAGATGGGGATAATGTCTATAAAATAGATGATCTAACCCGCATTAGAGATTTGGAAAACTCCAATGCTATTCGCCAAGGTTTTTCTCAGGGATCAAATGTTAATCCAGTTACTGAAATGGTAGGACTGATTGAAGCAAACAGAATGGTAGAAATGTATCAAAAAGTTATGACAGCTCATATGGATGACTTAAATCAAGAAGCTATCAATAAGCTTGCAGCTGTTAAATAATTTAAAATAAAATAAAAAAGGATTAAAAATGATGAGATCACTTCATACTGCTGCTACGGGAATGGTAGCGCAGCAAACACAAATTGATGTTACTTCAAATAACATCGCTAATGTTAATACAGCAGGTTTTAAGAAAAGTCGCGCAGAATTTGCTGATCTTATGTATCAAGTTATGAAGTATGCAGGAACTTCAACTTCAGCTACTACTCTTTCTCCTTCGGGTATAGAAGTGGGTGTGGGTGTGCGTCCAACAGCGGTAACTAAAGTTTTTACTGAAGGAAATTTAAAATCAACAAGTACTGATGGTCTTGATATGGCTATTGCAGGTAATGGGTTTTTTCAAATACAACTTCCTGATGGCACTATAGGATATACTAGAAATGGGCAATTTACAAAAGATAATGAAGGCAATATTGTAAATTCAGATGGTTATAGACTTTTACCTGAAATGACAATACCTGAAGGCGCAACAGCAATTAATGTTGCTACAGATGGAACCGTTTCTGTAATGCTACCAGGGGAGCAACAAGAAACTCAAATTGGCCAAGTGGAGCTAGTTCAGTTTATAAATCCAGCGGGTCTTCATTCTATGGGTGATAATCTTTATCTTGAAACAGGAGCAAGTGGTGCACCTGTTGCGGGTATAGCAGGACAAGATGGACTTGGAACAATAAGACATGGATTTATAGAACTTAGTAATGTTCAGCTTGTTGAAGAAATGACAGATCTTATCACAGGACAAAGGGCTTATGAAGCGGGTTCTAAGGCAATTACAACAAGTGATGATATGCTAGGAATTGTAAATCAGCTTAAGCGATAGTTGATATAAAATAAATAATTTTTAATTCTTTTTTTAGTTTAATGGCGTGTAAACGCCATTAAATTTTTAGCAAGAGTAGCAAGTTTTAAATTCATAAGCAGTTGGACGAGCTTCTACTGGCCAAACTTGTGTTTCAAATTTTAAATGCTGATAGTCATCGATAAAAATATCGCTCATTACAGGTTTTAAATAAGAATTATGTCGGATTAAAGCTTCTAAACTTCCTCTTAGAGTATGTGGTAATTGCTCTATCCCTTTTTCACGTATTTCATCCAGAGTAAGATCAAATAAATTTTCATCCATAGGACCTACAGGAATGGTTTTATTTTTGATTCCATCAAGACCTGCCATTAAAAGACTAACAAAAGCTAAATAAGGATTAGCAGTGCTATCAGGGAAGCGAATTTCTATACGAGCTGAATTTTTACCTATGCCATAAGGAACGCGACAACTTGCTGATCTGTTTTGACAAGAATAAGTTAAAATACAAGGAGCTTCAAAGCCAGGAACTATTCTTTTGTAAGAGTTGGAACTTGGATTTGTAAAAGCTGCGACACTTCTAGCATTTTTTAAAATTCCACCTATATAATTTATAGCAGTTTGACTAAGTCCACTGTATCCATCTTTATCGTAAAATAAATTTACCCCATCTTTCCATAAGCTCATATGAACATGCATACCATTGCCATTATCTCCGTATAAAGGTTTTGGCATAAAAGTGGCAGTTTTGCCATTTAAATGAGCTACCATTTTTACAACATATTTATAAATTTGAACATTGTCAGCTGCTTCTACAAGCGTGCCAAAATTTACTCCTATTTCAGCTTGTCCTTGTGCAACTTCATGATGATGAACAAAAGTTTTAAGACCTACTTTTTCAAGGGTTTGAACCATTTCAGAACGAATATCTACTAAAGAATCAATTGGCTGAACTGGAAAATATCCACCTTTGTTTCTTGGCCTGTGTCCAGTATTGTAGCTATCGGTAAATTCTCTATCATCATTCCACTCTCCTTCTTCGGTATCAACTTCATACTTAGAACAATGAGTAGTATCAACTATTTTTACACTATCAAAAACAAAGAATTCATTTTCTGGTCCAAAGTAAGCAGTATCAGCTATGCCACTATTTTTAAGGTGTTCCATTGCTTTTTTTGCTATGCTTCTTGGACATTTTTCATACATTTGTCCTTTGTAAATATCATACACATCACAAAATACTATGATAGTAGGATCAGCTGTAAAAGGATCTAAAAAAGCACTTTGAGCATCAGGTTTTAAAATCATATCTGATTTTTCTATAGGTTGCCATCCGTGGATTGAGCTTCCATCAAATGGAATGCCAGTTTGAAATGTTTCTTCATTGATTGCATGAAGATTATAGGTAATATGATGCCAAGTTCCTATCATATCTGTAAAACGAAAATCAACAAAAAGCACTTCATTTTGTTTGCAAAATTTGAAAAAATCATCTATATTATTAACAAATTTTCCCATATTTTTACTCCTTTATGTAATTAAATTTATAAAATTATATCATAAAATTTTTAATTAAGATTTAATTAATATATTTTTTTTAATAAATTTAAAAATTTAATTTAAAAAGATTAAAAAATAAAAATTTATATTTTTGTTTTAGATAAAATTGATTATAATTTTGAGCAATTATTGAAAATCTAGATTTAAAAAAGGGAAAAAAATGACTCAAGAAGAGCTTGATGCTTTGATGAATGGTGATGTTGATCTTGATTCAGAGACAGAAGCAGAGATAAAAACCGAAGAATCGAATACCGAAGAAGATGCTTTGATGTTAGAAGATGTCAAAATAGCTGATTACAAACCTAATCCTAGTGTAGTATGGCCACCACCCCCACCAAATCAGGAGCATAAAGTTGTACATCAGTTAGATGATGTTACAAAAGATAGCGAGCTTAAAGCAACGGAAATGATGGATAAGCTTGAAAGTATTAATAATTTCTTTGCGGATTCTGAAAGTTTACTCAAAGAAATAAATAAAGCAATAGAAAAAAATATTGATATTTTTTCCAAACTTAATGAAAAATTTCCTAATGTGGAAAGTTTCAGTGAAGCTTTAGAATTAAACAATCAAGCTAAAAAAAGTTCTAAGGAGATTGTCGGAAATCTTCAAAGCGGACAAGATGAAGTGATGATGGCAATGGATGCAATGCAGTATCAAGATATACATCGTCAAAAAATCGAACGTGTTATTAATGTAATGCGTGCTTTAAGCCGCTATATGAGTTCTTTATTTGAAGGTAAAATTGATGATAAAAAACGTGTAAGTTCTGCAGTGCATATTGAAGGTGATAGTACTGCTGATGTTGTAAGTAATGATGATATAGAAGCTTTAATTGCAAGTTTAGGGCAAAAATGATCATTCCTGAAATAGTAGCTCCTGCAGGAAATTTCACAAAATTAAAAATTGCTTTAGCTTATGGCGCAGATGCGGTTTATGCGGGTGTGAATAATTTTTCTTTAAGATCGCGCACTGCAAGAGAATTTAATTATGAAAGTTTTGAAGAAGCTATCAAATATACTCATGAGCGTGGTAAGAAAATTTATGTTACTTTAAATGGTTTTCATTTAAGCTCTCAAATTGAAGGCTTAAAAAGACATATATTAAAATTACGTGAGATGAAACCCGATGCTTTTATTGTAGCTTCTGTTGGAACTATGCGTCTTGTTAAAGAGCTTGCACCTGAAATTTCTTTACATGTTTCTACTCAGGCGAATATTTTAAATTATTTAGATGCTCAAGTTTATAAGGATATGGGCGCTAAAAGGGTTGTAATTGCGAGAGAATTAGGGCTTAAAGATGCTAAAGCTTTAAAAGAAAATTGCGATATTGAACTTGAAGCCTTTGTGCATGGTTCTATGTGTTTTGCTTATTCTGGGCGTTGTTTAATAAGCTCTGTGCAAAGTGGAAGAATGAGTAATCGTGGATCTTGTGCAAATGATTGCAGATTTAATTATGAGCTTTATGCTAAAAATCCAGAAAATGGTACTTTATTTCGTTTAGAAGAAGATGAAAATGGTACTCATGTTTTTAATTCCAAAGATTTAAATCTTTGTTCTTATATAGAAAAAATCATGCAAGAAAATTGTATCAGTGCTTTTAAGATAGAAGGACGCACCAAAAGCGAATATTATGTTGCGCTTACAACAAGAACTTATAAAATGGCTATACAGGATGTTTTAGAGGGTAAGTTTGAGTCAAACAAGTATGAAAAAGAGATTGCTACGCTTAAGAATCGTGGTTTTACAGATGGCTATCTTGTTTCGCGTCCTTTAGAAAAAACCGACACACAAAATCATAATACAAGCATAGAAGAAGGCTCTCATCAAGTGCATGCTATAAGCGAAGATGGAAGCTTTTTTAAATGCAAAGGAAAAATCGTTTTAAACACGCCTTATGAAATTTTAGCTCCTTTAGGCGATGTGATTCAAACTTGTGACAATGAACTAGGTAAAATTTATCAAAAAGAGGATAAATATTTTATAGAGTTTAAAAAACTCATTGCTAAAAACAATAAAGAATTTAGTGAAATTCATAGCGGTAATGAACATGAAATTCAATTACCAAGTAAAATCAGTGTATTAAGTTTTTTAAGAAAGGAAATATAGATGAATTTTGTTTCTATTTTAATGGGAAGCAAGAGTGATTATGAGACTATGAAAGAGGCTGCTAAAACTTTAGAAAGTTTTGGGGTAAAGTATGAACTTATTATCTCATCAGCTCATCGTAGCCCAAAAAGAACAAAAGAGTATATTGCAAATGCTGAAGAAAAAGGTGCGAAAGTTTTTATAGCAGCAGCTGGAATGGCAGCGCATTTGGCTGGAGCTGTTGCAGCTTATACCACAAAACCTGTTTTAGGAGTGCCTATGCCAGGAAGTAATCTTGCAAGTATGGATTCTTTGTTTTCTACGGTGCAAATGCCTAGTGGAATTCCTGTAGGAACTTTAGCTATTGGTAAGGCTGGAGCAATCAATGCTGCTTATTTGGCTATGCAAATTTTAGCTATTTATGATGTTGATTTAGCACAAAAACTTAAAGAAGATCGTCTTGAAAAAGAAAAAAAACTTGTATCTGATTCAAAAGAAGTAGAAGTTTTATTATAAGGGATAAAAATGCAAACCTATCTTGAACTTGAAGAATTTTGTAAACTTGTGCATTTAAATGAAGATGTGGTTAAAGGTATGATGGCTAATGGGGCTTTAAATTTTAAAGAAGAAGAGGGTAAAATTTACATCGAAGCTCATCAAGGTACTTTTAGTGTGGTGCCTAGTGCTGCAAAATCTCAACCTGCAATGGTAAATTCAATGACTTTAGCAGGGGAAAGTTTTGTTGAAAAAACAATAGGAACTATTTTAAATTTACATGAAAAAGTTTTAGATGCTAAAGATGAAACACTTGAAGCATTAAAAAATGAGAATAAATTTTTAAAAGATGCTCTTTATTCTATGCAAGAACTTTATGATGAAGATAGAAAAACTATAGAAACCTTAAACAATGAGTTAAAACATGCGCGTGAAGAGATAGAATTTCTCAAGCGTAAATATAAATTAATGTGGAGTAAAACTGCAGAAATTTTTGGAGCTAAGACAGAGCCTGATTTGGAAATGAATAAAAATTTAGAAAAACCTATTGAAAATATGGAACAATAAAGAGAGATGCAATGACTTTTTCGCAAATGATACTTAATTTACAAAATTATTGGCAAGAGCAAGGTTGTGCGATTATGCAACCTTATGATATGCCAGCAGGTGCAGGAACCTTTCATCCGGCAACTTTTTTAAGAAGCTTAGGAAAAAAACCCTGGGCAGCTGCTTATGTGGCTCCAAGTAGAAGGCCTACTGATGGACGTTATGGTGAAAATCCTAATCGCTTAGGTGCTTATTATCAATTTCAAGTTTTGATTAAACCTAGTCCTGATAATATCCAAGAATTATATCTTAAAAGTCTTGAAAATTTGGGTTTTGATTTAAAAAGTCATGATATTCGTTTTGTTGAAGATAATTGGGAGAGTCCAAGTTTGGGTGCTTGGGGTTTAGGCTGGGAAGTATGGCTTGATGGTATGGAAGTTACTCAATTTACTTATTTTCAGCAAGTTGGCGGTATAGCAGTAGATTTAGTAAGTGCTGAAATTACCTATGGTCTTGAAAGAATAGCCATGTATCTTCAAAATGTTGATAATGTTTATGATATAGTTTGGAGTGAATTTAATGGAGAAAAAATTAAATACGCAGATGTGCATAAGCAAAGTGAATATGAATTTAGTAAATACAATTTTGAAGTAAGTGATGTTAAAATCTTGAATGAGCAGTTTGAAAATTCTTACAAAGAATGTAAAAATATTTTAGAACAAGGACTAGCTTTACCTGCTTATGATTATTGTATGCTTGCTGCACATACTTTTAATCTTTTAGATGCAAGAGGAGCAATTTCTGTAGCACAAAGACAAGATTATATGTTAAAAATTCGTGAGCTTTCAAAAAATTGTGCTGAAATTTATAAGAAAAATTTAAATGAAACTGAGTGAAATTTATAATTTTTTAGATCAATTAAGTCCTTTTAATACTCAAGAATCATGGGATAATAGTGGAATTTTGCTTGGAGATAAGGATAGCGAAATTTCAACTATTTATTTAAGTTTAGATATTGATGAAAATATCATTAAACAAGCGAGTGAAAATTCTTTAATTATCACACACCATCCTTTAATATTTAAAGGTTTAAAAGATTTATATGACAAAACTTATCCTAGGGCTTTTGTTAAAGAAATGATTTGTAAAAATATTTCTTTAATCAGTATGCATACAAATTATGATTTAAGTCATTTAAATACTTATTTTACGAAAGAAATTTTAGGTTTTAAAATTTCTTTTAAAGACGAATTTTTGATTTATGTAGAAAATTTTATGTCTTTTGAAGCTTTGTGTGACCGGGTGAAAAAAAAGTTAAATTTACAAATTTTACGTGTAAGCGATTGTGGTAAAAAAGACATTAAGCGTATTGCTATATGTACTGGAAGTGGTGGAGATTTAATTTCTAAAGTAGATGCGGATTGTTTTTTAAGTGGAGATTTTAAATATCATCAAGCTTTAGAGGCGCTTAGTAATCAAATCAGTCTTATTGATTTGGGTCATTTTGAAAGTGAGAGATATTTTTCTCAATGTTTAGCAAAAGACTTGAAAAATTTGCCGCTACAAGTTATAATAACAGTTTCAAAAAATCCATTTCAATATTTTTAAGGAAAATAAATGAATAAATATCTTGAACAATTAGTGCTTTTATCAAAAATAGATCAAGAGATTGATAGTTATGAACCAAAAATAGACAGTATTAATAAGACTTTAAAAGATGCTGAGTTAAAAATAGGAAAAATCAACACAGATTTAGAAAAAATTGATGAAGAAATCAAAGATATAGAAAATCAAAAAGTACAAAACAATGCTCATATTTCCGAGTTTTCAGCAAAAATTAAAGATCTTTCTAAAAAAAGTGGTGCGGTAAAAACAGAAAAAGAAGCTAATGCTTTAAAAATTGAAGAAGATATCGCAAAAGAGCAATTAGACGCTGCAAATGACGAGATTGTAAGACTAGATAAAATTTTAGAGAATAAAGAAACTTATAAAAAAGAACTCGAAGAAGAAAAAATCAAACAAGAGCAAAATATTAACGAGATTAGAGTAAGTATTAAATCTGAAATGGAAGTTCTTGAAAAAGATAGAATGAGTGTTTATGATAAAAAAACTAAACTTGTGAGTGAGATGAATCAAAAAGTTTTAAGTTTTTATGAGAAAATTCGCAAATGGGCGAAGAATACTGCTGTAGTTCCTGTTAAAAAACAAGCATGCTATGGATGTTTTATGAAAATTTACGATAAGACTTATCTGTCCGTTGTAAAAGGTGAAGAGATTGTAACTTGTCCTCATTGCGGAAGAATTCTTTATAAAGAGCAAGAAGAACAAAATTGATCTTTTTTTATTATTTTTTAACTTGGACGGCATTTTTATTTTGTGCCGTCTTTATTCTTTTGCTTTCTTTTTTAAAATCCAAATACAAAATTAGTTTAAAATCTCGATTTTTTCTTTATAAAAATTTACATCAAGAAAAAGCTGATGTACATTTTCATGCTTGTTCTTACGGGGAGGTAAGAAGTATTAAAGCTTTGGTTTTGAAATTTGATTCAAGAATAACTACTATTACTCAAACAGGTTTTGAATGTGCAAAAGAATTTTGTAAAAAGGTAAATTATCTTGCTTTTGAAAATTTTTTGCCTTTTTGGTTTAATCCTTGTAAGGTTTTGGTAATTTTTGAAGCAGAATATTGGCTTATGCTTGTTTTTATGGCACGTATTTATAAGGCTAAGATTATTTTGCTTAATGCGAGAATATCTGATAAATCTTATCATTCTTATCAAAAATTTTCTTTTTTTTATAAAAAAATTTTTTCTTATATTGATGAAGTTTTTGCTCAAAGTGAATTAGATAAAGTAAGACTTGAAAGTTTGGGAGCTAAAAATGTTAAAATTTTTAAAAATATTAAGGCAAATTTAGAAATTAAAAATAATAAAATTTATACCAAACCTAAGGAAAAACTTATCATTTTTGCTAGTACTCATAAAGATGAAGAAGAGCTTTTACTTGATCATTTTAAACTAGAAGAAAATGAAAAACTCATTATCGCCCCACGACACCCTGAGCGTTTTAAAGAAGTTGAAAATTTACTTTTAAACAAAGGTTTAGAATTTGAAAAATTTAGTTCTTTAAAAGATGAAAATAAGAAATTTTCTAAAAAAATTTTACTTTTAGATACTTTAGGGGAGCTTGTAAATTTTTATGCAATTTCTGATGTTGTTGTGCTTGGAGGTTCTTTCATAGAAGGTATAGGAGGACATAATCCTATAGAAGTGGCATATTTTGACAATGTATTAATCAGCGGGAAATTTATTCACAATCAAAAGGCTTTGTTTGAAGAAGTAGAAAATGTATATTTTTGTGAAAATTTAAAAGATTTAAATGATAAAATCCATTATTTAAATTTAAAAGCTAAAATTTCCAAAAAAGAAAATTTAGATCTTATCATGCAAACTATACAAAAGGGAATTGATGCAAGAAAAAGCTTATAAACTCTTAGCTTTGCAAGAAAAAATTTCAAATCGTGAAGCTAAAGATTTGATTGATAAGGGTTGTGTTTTTTCACATGGAAAAAAAGTTGTGGTTGCTAGAGCTTTGATGAACGATAAGGCAAGATTTAATGTGATAAAAACCAAAAATCCTCAAATTATTTTTGAAGATGATAAGATTATTGCTATTAATAAACCTTACGCTTATGTGAGTGAAGACTTGGAGAAAAAATTTAATGCCAAGCTTTTAAATCGTTTAGACAAAGAAACAAGCGGTGTGATTTTGCTTTGCAAAGATGAAGATTTTAGAAAGCTTTGTATAGAAGAATTTAAAAAACACAGAGTTTATAAAAGTTATATTGCGGTTTTAGATGGGGTTTTGGCTGAAGAGGTTGAAGTGAATGAGCCTATTTTTACCATAAAAGCAAAATGTGGAGCATTAAGTAAAGTTTCAAAAGATGGTTTAAGTGCCTTAAGTATCATTACTCCTATTATGTTGCAGTCAAAAAAAACCTTAGCAAAAATAGTCATTCAAACAGGTAGAACTCATCAAATCAGAGTGCATACTAAATTTATAAAACATGGCGTTGTAGGTGATGAAAAATATGCTAAAATTTCAAGCGATAGAATGTATTTACATAGTTATGAAATTAAAATTTTTGATTATTATTTTAAGGCTGAGCTAGATAATAGTTTTGCAAAAGTTGGCTTTGAGATAAAAAATTTAGATTTTTAAAGCCATTTAAGAAAAAATTTTGTATAATGCAAGGTTTAATTTAAAAATTTTATAGAAAGGTGATAAAGTGTTTGAGTTAGTTAGCGAATCTTTTAAATCAGCGATTAATAAATTACGTTTTGTTGATGATGAAAAAGCACTTAAGAACGCTTTAGAAACCTTAAAAAAAACTCTTTTAAAAGCAGATGTTCACCATAAGGTAACTAAAGAGCTTTTGACTTCGATAGAAGAAGATGTAAAGCAAAACGGAATAGGTCAAAAACAATTTTTAAATGCCATTAAAGTAAATTTAGAAAATATTTTAAGTGTCAATGGCAAAAATCAAGGTTTTGTTTTTGCTTCTAAACCCCCGACAGTAGTTCTAATGGCAGGTTTGCAAGGGGGCGGTAAGACTACAAGCACTATCAAACTTGCAAATTATTTAAAATTACGCAATAAAAAAGTTTTAGTTGCAGCTTGTGATTTACAGCGTTTAGCGGCAGTGGAGCAGCTAAGACAACTTTGTGAAGCTAATGAAATTGAACTTTTCTTCATAGAAAATGAAAAAGATCCTATTAGGGTTGCTAAAGAGGCTTTAAAAAAGGCTGAAAGTTCTATAGTGGATGTTTTGCTTGTGGATACTGCTGGGCGTTTGGCTATAGATGAGACTTTGATGAATGAATTAAAAGCAGTTAAGGATGTTTTAAATCCTGATGAGATTTTCTATGTTGCTGATGCAATGAGTGGTCAAGATGGGGTTAAGACTGCGGCTAGTTTTAATGAAGTTTTAGGTATCAGCGGGGTAATTTTATCAAAATTTGATGCAGATACTAAAGGTGGAGTAGCCTTAGGTATAGCAAAACAAATCGGTATTCCTTTAAGATTTATTGGTGTAGGTGAAAAAGTAGCAGATTTAGAAGTTTTTATACCAGATCGCATAGTAAGTCGTATCATGGGCAAGGGTGATTTGGCTACTTTAGCTGAAAAAACTGCTGCAGTGATTGATGAAAAAGAAGCTAAAAAACTCAATCAAAAAATCAAAAAAGGTGAATTTAATTTTAATGATTTTCTTAACCAAATGGAAAGTATTAAAAAATTAGGAAGCATGAAGTCTTTAATCGGTATGATACCAGGGCTTGGCGGAATGGCAAATGCGGTAAAAGATATAGATTTGGATAATTCTAAAGAGATTATACATATTAAGGCAATGATTTCTTCAATGACTCCAAAAGAAAGAGAAAATCCTGATTTGTTAAATAATGCTAGAAAACGTCGTATAGCAGAGGGAGCAGGTCTTTCTCAGGTAGAAGTCAATCGTTTTTTAAAACAATTTAGTAATGCAGCAAAACTTGCAAAAAGATTTTCAGGCAAAAAAGGAATGGAGAATTTGACACAAATGATGAGCCAAGCTAGAAGACAATTTTAAATTTTATTTATAAATACTTTTTATAGTATCTATAAATAAAATTTTTAATTTTTAAGGAGTATAAATGACAGTTATTAGACTTACAAGAATGGGTAGAACTAAAAGACCATTTTATCGTATTGTGGTTACAGACAGTAGAAAACGTCGCGATGGTGGTTGGATAGAAAGTATTGGATATTATAATCCTATGGTAGAACCTGAGGTAATTAAAGTTGATGCAGAGCGTTTAGCTTATTGGAAAAGTGTTGGTGCAAAACTTAGCGATAAAGTTACTTCTATCACTAGCAAATAATCATGGTAGAGAATTTTCTTAGGGAATACGCAAAATTAATTGCAGATTATCCTGAACAGATTAACACTCAAAAAATTGAATTAAGTGAAAATTTTTTTGAGATTGTTCTTTTTGCACATAAGGTTGATACAGGTAAGCTTATAGGTAAAAATGGAAAAATGATCAATGCTATAAAAACCGTAATCTCTGCTTATAAGAGCAAGGATGCAAGTTCTTATAGGGTAACGGTAAAAGCACTTGAGTGAAAAAGATTTTGTTCAAGTTGCAAAACTTGGTAAAACTGTGGGTCTTAAGGGTTATGTAAAATTGCATAACCTGAGCGACTTTTCTTCTCAATTTAAAAAAGATGCTACCTTTTTTATAAAAAATACCAAAGAAATATTAAAGATTAAGCATTATAATGCAAGCAATTCTACTGTTTTATTTGAGAATTATGAAGATATAGAAAAAGCTAAAGAATTAACCAATCTTATTCTTTTTCAGAGTATCGAGAAAAGCAGACAAACTTGTAAATTAAAAAAAGATGAGTTTTTTTATTTTGATATTTTAGAGTGTGAAGTTTTTGAAGAAGATAAAAGATTAGGTAAAGTTGTTGATATCTTGGAAATTGGAGCTTCTTATTTATTTGAAATTCAAAGTGATGAAAAATGGGTGAATAAAAAATATTCTAAAATATTTTTTATTCCGTATCTAGATAAATTTGTTAAAAATATAGATATAGAAAAACGACAGATTTTTTGCACGCAAGATGCTTTTTTAATTTTAGAAAATTCATGAAATTTAGTTTCGTTTCTTTATTCCCTAATCTTATGAAATTTTACTTTCAGGATTCTATACTTGCAAGAGCAAAAGAAAAAAAACTTTTCAAACTTAATTTTTATAACCCAAGAGATTTTTCTAAAAATTCTTATCATAAAGTCGATGATTATAAAATAGGTGGTGGAGCTGGACTTTTGATGCAAGTTGAACCTATGTATGAGGTGTTAAAAAGTATTCAAGAAAAAAAAGAAAATCCCTATTTTATTTTTTTAAATCCAAGTGGTAAAACTTTTAATCAAAAAGACGCCAAACGCTTAAGTAAAAAAGAACACATAGTTTTTGTATGTGGGCGCTATGAAGGTATAGATGAAAGAGTGCTTGAAATTTTTGCGAATGAAGTTTTTAGCATAGGGGATTTTATTTTAACAGGAGGAGAATTACCTGCGCTTGTAATGTGTGATGCGATTTTAAGAAATGTTAACGGGGTTTTAGGGAATATGGAAAGTTTGGAAGAAGAAAGCTTTGAAAATAATTTACTCGAAGCACCTGCTTTTTCAAAACCTTTTATTTTTGAGAAAAAAAATCAAAAATTTTATACTCCTTCAGAGTTTTTAAAGGGTAATCACGCTAGAATTGCAAGTTTAAAAACTACTTTGGCGTCTTGCAAAACGAAATTTTTTCGTCCAGATTTATTTTTAGAGCATGAACGCAAAAAATAAGGGATTTTTATGAAAAATAAATATATAGAACAATTTGAAGCAAAACAAATTGAAGGTAAAAATGTTCCAGATTTTCGTGCTGGTGATACTTTAAAGCTTGCAATTCGTATCAAAGAAGGAGATAAAACAAGAATCCAAAATTTTGAGGGTATTTGTATTGCTAGAAGAGGTAATGGCGTAAGCGAAACTTTTATCGTACGTAAAATGGGTGCTAATAATGTTGGCGTTGAGAGAATTTTCCCTATTTATAGTGAGAGTTTGGAAAGTATTATTGTTTTGCGTCGTGGTCGTGTACGCCGTGCAAGATTATTCTACTTAAGAGATAGACGCGGTAAAGCAGCACGTATTAAAGAGCTTAAAAAATAATTTATAATTATTTTTTATTATAAGTCTAACAATTAAATAATTATAATTAATTTATAATTTTTATTATTTGATTTTAATTATTAATAATGCTCTTATATAATATTCCTTGTAAATATTATATAAGGAGAGAAAATGTTTTCTATTAAAAAAACTTTATTAATATTAGCAAGCGTGCCAATGTTTTTGAGTGCTACTGAATATCAATTAAGCACTCATGTCTTGGATATTACTTCTGGACAACCCGCTCCTAAAGTAAAAGTTGAGCTTTATAAGTTGGAAGCAAATCAACAGTGGAAAAAAGTAAGTGAAGAATTTACCGAAGAAAATGGTAGAATAGGGGATTTATTACCATATGAAAAAGCTGAAAATAGGGCTTTTGGAATTTATAAGCTTAAATTTTTTACAAAAGACTATTACACATCACACAAAATAAATACTTTTTATCCTTTTGTAGAGGTAAGTTTTGAGCTTTCTAAAGATCAAAAACATTATCATGTTCCAATAACCCTTTCTCCTTTTGGTTATTCAACTTATAGAGGAAGCTGATCAATAAAACGAAAGAAAAAACCATGTGGACTAAGAATTCTTGGAAAAACTATCCCATAAAACAGCAACCTATCTATCCAGATCAAGAGGAAATGAATAGAGTTTTAGCAAGACTTGAGAAACTTCCTCCTTTGGTTTTTGCTGGAGAAGTGAGAAATCTTCAAAAGTCTTTAGCAAGAGTTTGTAAAAAAGAAGCTTTTTTACTTCAAGGTGGAGATTGTGCTGAAAGCTTTGAAAATTTTGGCGCTGTAAATATCCGTGACATGTTTAAGATTTTACTTCAAATGGCTATAGTGCTTACATTTGCCGGTGGATGTCCTGTTGTAAAAATTGGTCGTATTGCAGGGCAGTTTGCCAAGCCAAGAAGTAGTGATTTTGAAGAGTTAAATGGTATAAGTCTTCCTAGTTATCGTGGTGATATTATTAATGGTTTTGAATTTAGCGAACAAGCGCGCATTCCTGATCCTCATAGAATGCTTGAAGCTTATTATCAAAGTGCAACAACGCTAAATTTGTTGCGCGGATTTGCTAAGGGTGGTTTAGCAGATTTGCATGAAGTGCATCGTTGGAATTTGAGGTTTTTAAAAAAGAGTGAACTCCATAAGCAATATACTGATATCAGTGAAAAAATTTCACAAGCTTTGGCTTTTATGGAAGCTTGTGGGATTAATACAAGTAATACTCCGAGTCTAAGAGAAGTTAGTGTTTATACTTCACATGAAGCTTTGCTTTTGCCTTATGAAGAAGCTTTAACTAGAGTGGATAGTTTAAGTGGAGAAATTTACGATTGTTCAGCTCACATGCTTTGGATAGGTGAAAGAACAAGGGCGCTTGATGAAGCTCATGTACATTTTTTAAGAGGAGTAAAAAATCCTTTAGGGGTTAAAATAGGACCTAGTGCAAGTGCTGATGATATCATAGCTTTAGCAAATGTTTTAAATCCAAATAATGAAGAAGGAAGATTAAATATTATTATCCGCATGGGTGCAGATAAAATTATCAATAATTTGCCAAAAATTTTCTCCAAACTTAAAAGTGAAGGTTTAAATTTAGTATACAGCATAGATCCTATGCATGGAAATACAGTAAAAGCAGGTAATTTTAAAACACGTGAGTTTGATAAAATCATGCAAGAAGTGGGATCTTTTTTTGAGATTGCAATAAGCGAAGGGATTTATCCAGGTGGAGTGCATCTTGAAATGACCGGAAAAGATGTAACAGAATGCACAGGTGGTGCAAGCAATGTTACTGCTCAAAGCTTAGAAGATCGTTATGAGACTCAATGCGATCCAAGGCTTAATGCGGATCAAGCATTAGAGCTTGCTTTTTTAATTGCAGATTTAGTAAAAAAGGCTAGAAAATGAAACTTTATGGTATTAAAAATTGTAATTCTGTAAAGAAAGCTATGGATGCTTTAACACAAAAAGGTGTTGTATTTGATTTTATGGATATTAAAAAGATTAATCAAGATATTTTATACACATGGTTAAAACAAAAATCTTTTGAAGATCTTATCAATACTACTGGATTAACTTCTAAAAAACTTGGTTTAAACAAAGAAAAAGTTAAAAGTTTAAATGAAAAAGAACTTGAGAAAATTGTATTAGAAAATCCAAGCTGTATTAAGCGTCCTATTATCGAGTATGAGCAAAACATATATATTGGCAAGGAATATGAGAAAATATTATGATAGAGTGTTTGATTACACTCTATTTTTTATTAATTGATTAATTTCATTTTGATATGGAAATCTTTCACTTTCGCAATTAATAAGTTGTGTTTTAGAGAAGATAACTTTTCCGTCTACTTCAACGATAAAATCACCTCTGTCGCCAATTTCAAATTCTACTTCAACATCTTTGAAATCGCTTTGTAGTTCTTCTGCAACCCTTGCAGCTTGTGGGCGATAATTTCAAAGATTGCAATAAGCAATTTTTACTTTCATCATTTCATCCTTTGAAAAGTTTATTTTATTTAAGATTAAAATCTTAAATTTTTATTATAGTTTATTTTGGCTGAATTTTTGCCTTTTTTGTAAAATTTAAGTTGAAATTTAGGGTCAATTTCTTTCAAATTCAGCGAGAAAAATTTATAATTTTTATCAAAATTAAAATAAGCCTTAAAAAACTAAAGGAAGAAAATGAGTCAATTTACACACTTGCATTTACATACAGAATATTCTTTGCTTGATGGAGCTAATAAGCTTAAAGAATTAGCTTTGACTTTAAAAGAGCAGGGTGCTACAAGTGTTGCTATGACAGATCATGGAAATATGTTTGGGGCAATTGATTTTTATCAAACAATGAAAGCACAAGGTTTAAAACCTATCATTGGTATGGAAGCGTATTTACATAATCACGATGAATTAGATGATAAAAGTTCTCGTCAGCGTTTTCACCTTTGTTTGTATGCAAAAAATGAGATCGGATATCGAAATTTAATGTATTTAAGTTCTCAAAGTTATATTAAAGGTTTGTATTATTATCCGCGTATCAATAAAAAGCTTTTAGAAAAATATAGCGAAGGTCTTATTTGTTCTTCTGCTTGCTTGCAAGGTGAAGTAAATTGGCACTTAAATACTTATAGTGAAAGAAATGTGCGTTTTGGTGCAAAAGGCTATGAAGCAGCAAAAGAAGCAGCATTATGGTATAAAAAAGTTTTTAAAGATGATTTTTATTTTGAAATCATGCGTCATGGTATAGGTGATCAAAGAATGATAGATGATGATATTATCAGACTTTCTAAAGAATTAAATATAAAAATCATTGCTACAAATGATACGCATTATACTTTTAAAGAAAGAGCGGCTGCCCATGAGGTTTTTATGTGTATAGCTATGGGAAAAAAACTTAATGACCCTGATAGAATGCGTCATAGTGTGCATGAATTTTATGTTAAAAGCCCTGAGCAAATGAGTGAGCTTTTTGCAGATATTCCAGAAGCTATAGAAAATACACAAGAAATCGCGCAAAAATGTAATTTAGAGCTTAATCTTGGCAATCCCACTCCACCGAATTTCAAATTTACAAGAGAATATGCTAAAGATCATAATATTACCTTGCCTGAAGAAACAAAAGAATTTAGCTTTGATAATGATGACATAGTTTTTGAAGAGCTTTGTAAAAAGGGACTTGAAGAGAGATTAAAATTTATCGATGAAAGCAAGCATAAAGAATACAAACAAAGACTTGAGGTAGAAATTAATATCATTAAAAATATGAAATTTTCAGGTTATATGCTTATTGTTCATGATTTTATTAAAGTGGCTAAAGATAAAGGCATTCCAGTAGGTCCTGGAAGAGGATCAGCTGCAGGAAGTTTGGTTTCTTATTGTTTGAGGATTACGGATTTAGATCCTATTCCTTATAGTTTACTTTTTGAGCGTTTTTTAAATCCTGAGCGTGTGAGCATGCCTGATATTGATGTGGATTTTTGTCAAGACAGACGTGCTGAAGTGATTGATTATGTGATTGATAAATATGGAGCAGATAAGGTTGCACAGGTTATTACCTTTGGTAAGCTTTTAGCTAAAGGGGTGATTCGTGATGTGGCTAGAGTTTGTGATATGAGTATTCAAGATGCTGATGAGCTTGCTAAACTTGTGCCTGAAGAGCTTAAAATCACTCTTGATGCTGCTTATGAAAAAGAACCTAAAATCAAAGAATTTATTGATCGTCATCCTAAAGGTCCTGAAGTTTGGGAATATGCAAGAGCTTTAGAAGGATTAAATCGCAATGCGGGTATGCACGCAGCGGGTGTTGTAATTTCTAATGAAAGTTTATGGAAGAAAACTCCGCTTTTTAGACAAAGTAAAAATGATGAAAGACATTTAGTAACGCAGTATTCTAAAGATCATTTAGAAGATGTAGATTTGATAAAATTTGACTTTTTAGGTCTAAAAACTTTAACAGTAATCAATAATGCAATCAAGCTTATTAAAAAGCGTTATAATAAAGACATTATTTGGGAAACCATAGATGTAAATGATAGCAAAGTTTATAAAACCATACAAAGTGGAAATACTTTAGGGATTTTTCAAATCGAATCAGACGGTATGCAAAGCTTAAATGCACGCTTAAAACCAGAGCGTTTTGAAGATATCATTGCGGTTCTTGCGCTTTATCGTCCAGGCCCTATGGAATCAGGAATGCTTGATGATTTTATCGATAGAAAGCATGGTTTAAAAAGTATAGAATATCCTTTTGACAGTTTAGAAAAGGTTTTAGAGCCTACTTATGGGGTTATTGTTTATCAAGAACAGGTTATGCAAATTGTTCAAATTATAGGTGGCTTTTCTTTAGGAGGTGCTGATGTAGTGCGTCGTGCTATGGGTAAAAAAGATCCTGAGAAGATGAAAAAGCTTAAGACTGATTTTGCAGATGGAGCAGAAAAACAAGGATATGATAGAGCAAAAGCTGAGGATTTATGGGAGCTTATCGTAAAATTTGCAGGATATGGTTTTAATAAATCTCACTCTGCGGCTTATGCGTTGATTACTTTTCAAACAGCTTATTTAAAAACTTATTATCCTAGTGAATTTATGGCAGCGCTTTTAACAAGCGAAGAAAACAATGTGGATAAAATTGCTGTTTATATTGATGAGATGAAAAAAATGAATATTAAACTTTTACCTCCATCGATTAACAAAGCGATCCGTGAATTTAGTGCTTTAGAGCAAGATGGCAAGGATGCTATTATATACGGACTTGGGGCTATAAAAAGTGTGGGTATTCCTGCAGTTGAAAATTTACTTGAAGCAAGACAAGATGGAGAATTTAAGGATATTAATGATTTCTTAGGTAAGATAGATCCTACCAAAATAAACCGTAGAACATTAGAAAGTCTTATTAAGGCAGGGGCTTTTGATGAGTTTGGTTTTACTAGAAAAGCTTTGTTTGATAATATGGAAAATCTTAGCGAAGCATCGCGTAAAATGGCTGAAGTAAGAAAAAATGCTGCAAGTTCTCTTTTTGGTGAAGAGGAATTAACTTCAGGTGTTCAAGTAAATTTTACTCCCAAAAATGAAGAATTTGAAGTGATGGAAAAATTAGGATATGAAAAAGAAATTTTAGGAATTTATGTTTCAGGCCATCCTTTAGATCGATTTTATGAACAAATTAATGCTATAGATTATGTTAAAAGTTTAGATTTTGAAAGTTTAAAAAACAATGGAGAAATTTTAAGTATAGGTAAAATTGAAGATTTCAAATCCATGATGAGTAAAAATAATAAGCGTTATGGTAGAATTGAAATTTTGGATTATTATTCTTCGTTTGATGCTACTGTATTTGAAAGCAATGTAGAAGAAATAGAAAACATCATCAAAGATGAAAATTTAAAAAATAATGCCTATGGTTTTGTATTGGGATTTAAAGCTGAGGGAGGGGAGAAGCCTAGCTTTTTTTTAAAAGCAATTAAAGATTTACAAAGTCTTGAAGATGGCGAGATTAAAGCTATAAAAAAATTTGGAGCAAAAAAAGATTTCAAAAATAAAGAAGAAAATCATTTTACCGCAGAACCTAAGGAATTTGAAAAAAATATCATAGAGCTAGATTTGACAAGGTTAAATAGAGAATTAATCTATGAAATTCATGAAATTGCTAGAAATGCACATAATCCTAATGAAAAAAACAATAAAAAACTTGTTTTAAAAGTTATTAGCGCGGGATCTTGCTTGCTTTATCATACAGATTTTATTATCTCTGATAGTATAGTAGAGGAAATTTCTAATAAATATGCTTAAGTAAGATTGTTCTTACTTAAGATTTTTAAATAAAATGCTTCCAAGTCTTACTAAGTTGGATCCGCATTTTATAGCAATTTCAAAATCATTACTCATCCCCATAGAGCAAATTTTAGCCCCATGTTTTTGAAGAATTTCATAAATTTTAAATGTAGTTTCAAAGCTTTTTATAATACTTTCTTTATCTTGGCTGTGTGATCCTATGCTCATTACGCCACAAAGATTTAGATTAGAGCATTCTTCTTGTATTTGTAAATATTCTTCTACAGCTTGATTTGGATCTAGACCGCTTTTGCTATTTTCATTTGCACTATTGATTTCTAATAAAGTATTTAATTTATAATCAAGTCTTTTGTCCATAGCTTTAGCTATTTTAATACCATTACAAGAGTGCCATAATATAGGTTTTTGTTTGATTAAGAGATTGATTTTGTTGCTTTGTAGAGTTCCTATAAAATGCCACTTTATGTCTAATTTTTTTTCATCAAGATTTTCTTTTTTTGTGCTAGAGCTTGGACTTGATTTTCTCCAAATTCTACTATACCTTGATCAAAAAGCTTTTCAATTATACTTGCATCGACATACTTGCTTGCGGCTACAAGACGAACGTTTTTGGTTTTTTCTAAAATTTGCTCTAAAGTCATTTTGATAAAGAAATAAGCCCTATTTAGGGCTTATATTATTGTAATAAATTAGCAATTTTGCTTTGAAGCTGCATGTTGGATTGCGCAGCAACAAAAGCAGCAGCATTTTCTTTTAGATAATTGGCATTAAAATCATTAACATTTTTTGCTATGTCATTATTTAGTAAATTATTTTCAGCTGCTTTTGAGTTGATGCTATTTTGAACACTTGCATTAATATTTGATGTGATGGCATTGATACCTGAGCCTATTTCACTTCTTAAACTTCCAAGTTGATCCATAAAATTTGTAATACTATCTTGATTATCTATGCTTAATCCACCTGTTGCTAATGGATTTAAATTTGTAGTTTCAGTTCCGCTACCTACTACAAAATTCATAGTTTGAAAGACATTTTTTCCATTATAAGTTGCATTATTAAAAGAATCATTGATGGATTCTTGTATGCGTGTTGCTTCTGTTCTTAGCATTCCTTTTTGAGAATCATTAAGTGCAGCATTGTTCATTTTTACTGAAAGTTCATTAAGTCTATCTGCACTTTGAGAGATATTAGTAAGGCTAGCATCTGCAATTTGTAAAACCCCTATAGCATCATAAGCATTTGCGATACCTTGATCTATAGTGCTTGATTGAGATCTTAAAGAGTCAGCAATAGCTAAATTGGCACTATCAACTCCACTTATTGCGCGAACAGCTGCAATATTTTCTAAAGCTTTATCGCTAGCTTTTTGTGCATTGTTTAAATAGTAATTTTGTTGCATCATAGTTGCATCAGAGATCATCATGGCCTACTCCTTCTCTTTTTGGATTTATTTAATATTCTATCATTTTTTTGCTATTTTAAAGCTTAAGAAATACAAAAAAACTTGCATTATCAAGATGATTTTAATCACCACTTCACTTGCATTATGGATACTGATAAATTCTTGAGTTTTTGTAGCGTTTTCACCTAAGTTTTGGAGTTCAATTATGGTATTAGTAAAATAAAAAACAAATATTAAGCTTAAAATCAAAATAAGCAAACTCAGCATAAATTTTGAAAATTTTATTTGAAATTTTATTTCATTTTTTATAAGAGAATAAATTTCATATAAAAAATTAACCACTGAAACAAAAATCAGTAAATATCCCATTTTAATAAAAATTTGCGTCATCATTAAGCCACTTTGAAAATGGCTCAACACTCCTTCCCCTATAAGATTCTGAGGAAAAAAAATTGTTGGTGCAACAACTATTCCTAGTATGAGTTCAACCCCTATGATGGAGGCAAGTAAAAATAAATTAACAGCTTTCAAAAGTTTCTCCTTTTATTTTTTATCATAACGCATATTTGTAAATTTAGCTATAAAAGCACGATTATAACCTTGTTCATCTTTGAAAAAATCAACAATGAAATTATTTTGATATAAGATTTTTTCCAAAATTTCTTTTTGATCATAGCCAAATTCACAAGCTAAAAATTTAACTTTTTTATCGAGGGAAAAATGTATGATTTCTTCTAGAATTTCATATCCTTTTTCTCCGCCAAATAAAGCTTCTTTGGGTTCTTTTTGTACCCAAATATCTATAGGATATGAATTTTTAATATAAGGTGGATTTGAAAAAATAAAATCATAATTTTCTTTAATTTGCTTAAAATTACAAAGTTTAAAGTCAATCAAGTGATCGACTTTGTGTAATTTGGCATTCTCTAAAGCTAATTCTAAGGCTTTAGGATTGATATCACAGGCTGTGATTTTTAACCCAAGTTCTTTGGCTAAAACAATGCTTAAAATTCCGCTTCCAAATCCTATTTCTAAAATCTTATTAAAAGTATTTTTTTTGCATAAATTTAAAATTTGAAAAAGTAAAATTTCACTATCGTAACGAGGGATTAGAACGCCTTTTTTTATCTTAAATTCTAAGCCCCAAAAATCCACTTTTTCAAATATATATTCAAAAGGTTCTCCAGATTTAAAACGTCTTATAAGCTCAAAATAAGGTTTGTGATCTATTTTTATATCTTGGTTTAAAAATAACCAAGCTTTATCTTTTTTTAGATATTCACAGAGTATAAATACTGCTTCATTTTCATAACCTTTTAAGCTAGATTTAGCTTCTATAAGAGCATTTTTTATAGTCAAGAAAGAGCCTTGATTCTATCGCTAATACTTGGATGACTGAGATAAAAAAATGTATATATTTTACTTGTTTTGATAAAAGCTTTATTTTCTCTTGCTAGAGCTATCAACGCATTTTTCATATCTTCTTTGCTTGTAACTTTAGCTCCGTGTTGATCAGCTGCAAATTCATTTTTTCTACTTAAGGCATTAAGTATAGGAGAGATTAAAAAGCTAAAAATATTTGCAAAGATAAATAAAAGAGCAAATACACCGCCATTTACTCCTTCTAGATGACTTTCTAAGTAAACAAATTCAGGTAAATTTGCAAAAACAAAAAAAAGTAAAAACATAGTTATAGCACCGTTAAATAAAGCTTTGATAACATCCTTATGAACAAAATGTCCAAGCTCGTGTCCTAAAACAGCTAAAAGTTCTCTTTCATTTAAAGCTTTTAATAATGTATCAAAAAGAACCACTCTTTTGCTTTTAAAAAGTCCACCAAAATAAGCATTTAAACGTTTATCTCTTTTGCTTGCATCAATAACATAAACCCCATTTGCATTAAACCCACATTGTTTCATTAAAGAGCTGATTTTTTTCAGCAAATTTTCATCGTTTAGTTTTTCCATTTTATTAAAAATAGGTGCTATCAAGGTAGGGTAAATAAGATTTATAATCACTATAATACAAAAGGCAAAAATAAAGGCCACAATCCACCAAAAAGTTCCAAAAAAATCATAGCAAAAAAGCAAAGCATAAAGGATTAAAAATCCAAATATTAAAGTTAAAATAAAACTTTTTACAGTGTCTTTGATAAAAAGTTTTACAGTCATATTTGAAAAACCATGGGCTTTATCTTTGATAAAACTTTCATAAATACTTAAAGGTAGATTTAAAATACTTGTGATTATTAAAAAAGATAATAAAAATAAAGTATTTTCAAAACGAGTGTTATTTGAGATAAGTAATTCTTTAAGATATAAAAATCCAAAACCTATCCATGCAATATTGATGATTAAATTATAAAAATTGGAAAATAGTTTAAATTTTTCATTTTCGATGGCAATGTCTGCTGCATTTTGATAGTCTTTTTCGCTTAAAATTTGAGCTTGTTTGTCTTTTTCTCTTTCTAAGAAACGAATTTGAGTATAGGAAATCCAAGATAAAAGTGCTGTGTAAAGACATAAAATTGCAATTAAAGTCATTATTTTCCTTGATTAGTTTTTGCGAATTTTAGCTTAAAATAATGAAATAAAGTTAATAGCTTAAAATCTAAAATAATATTCTTTTCAACTAAGTTGATGTATATTTATAAAAAAGGATTAAAGAATGTTTTTTAAGAAAAAGATTTCACAAAAGCAAAAAGAAAAGCCTAAAATTCCAATCAATAATGTGATTTTAGATGACAGACTTTGTAAGTTTAAAAATAAAGTGCAAAAGATAAGCAAAGATGAAGCTTCGGCAAGTCTGCTTGCTAGACAATTAAGCAGACTTATCAGAGCTAGTAAATTTTAATTTTGACATTTTTTCTTAGGGCGAAAAACCTTAATAACTTCATCATTTGCTTCTATATAAGCACCTTCTATTAAATCAATACAATAAGGTATAGCTGGAAAAACAGGCTCTAGACATTCTTTTATAGCTTTAGGATTTCCTGGTAAATTAATGATAAAAGATTTATTGCGAATTCCTGCGCTCTGTCTTGAAAGTATAGCTGTTGGGACATATTTTAAACTTTCTAAGCGCATAAGCTCTCCAAAACCTGGCATCATTTTATCACACACGGCTTCCGTGGCTTCTGGGGTTACATCACGAAGTGCTGGACCTGTACCTCCGCTTGTAACAATCAAATCGCATTTTTTTTCATCTACTAGATAAAGTAATTTTTTAATGATTAAATCATAATCATCAGGGATTAATTCTTTATGATAAATAATATCATTTTTTATATATGAATTTAACACTCTTTCAATTTCAGCAGTAGCTTTATCTTCGTATATACCACTACTTGCTCTATCGCTTAGGGTTAAAATTCCTATGTTTATCGTATCCATTGTTCCTCCTTAATAAATTTTTATAACCATCCTTTTTTCTTGAAAACAACCAAAGGTAAAATGATAGAAATTACCATCACGCCAAGCACTATGGGATAAGCATAGTGAAGTTCAAGTTCTGGCATGAATTTAAAATTCATACCATAAACAGTTCCTATTAAAGTAGGAGGCATCATGGCAACAGTTGCAACGGTAAAAATTTTAATGATTTTGTTTTGTTCTATGTTGATTTGGCTAGCTAAAATGGTTTGAATATTGTCTAAGATATTAAGTTGCGAAACACTAAATTCAACCAAAGAATTTAAGTCTTTTAAAACTATAGTGAGATTTTGTTTTATATCTTTATCGATTTTATCGCTTTTTAGTAAAGAAGTCATAGCACGACGTTTATCAAATAAAGAATCTCTTACACGCATATTAAGCTCTTGTAAGCTTGAAATATCCTTTAGCATTTCATCATAACTATATTCATCTTTTTTTTCTAAAACACTTGTTCTTAAGCGTCTTGCTTCTTTATCTATCCATTCTAGTAAATCCGCATCTTTTTCAACGCGCACTTCAAACATTTTATCAATAATATCAAAACCATCTTCAAAATTCTTCGGACTAGCTAAAATCCTTGCTTGAATTTCTTCAAAAGTGCTAAATTCGTTATATCTTATAGTAAATAAGATATTTTTAGCTGTAGCAAAAGTAACAATTTCTGTGCGAAGCTTGATTAAATTCCTATCTTCTTCATCGCTTTTAAGATCTCTTACTAAAAAATGAGCATTGATGGTTATTGTCGCATTGTCTTCCCAATATTTTGCGCTAAGTTCTATTTCTTCTCTTTCTTCTTTTGTAGGAAACTCAAGATTAAATTCACTTGATATAAAAGCAATTTCCGCTGCACTTGGATGAAGTAAATCAATCCATAAAATATTTTGTGGTAGTTCTTGACTATCGAGATTAAAGTTGATTCTTTGAACTAAAGCATTTTGAGTTTTGATATAAACATAGAGCATAGTTATTCCTTATTTTTAACTTTAAAATTATACCTTGATTAGTTTAAAAATCAATTTTTTAATTTTTGCAAATCAAAAACCAAATTTTCCACCTAAAGCTCTTAAACTAAGCTTTAGTTTAAAATATCTTTAATCAGTTTTTGCAAATTCCTTTTTGTTTCTTCTTGTTCTTTTATGATAAAACATTTTGCTTTTGGCCAAAAATAACTTTTAGGATTTTCAAATTTTCCCCAACGCCAATCAAACCTAGGATGTAAAAGAACTATAGTAGGAATATCCATAGCTAAACTTAAATGCGCTATAGCACTATCAATACTAAGCATACAGTCAATATCATATAAATAATTTAGAGTATCATTCCAATTTTTTATAAGCTTGCTTCTATCTTCTATTACCTTAGGTAATTCTTCTTTTAATTGCATTTGAAAAGAAATGATTTCATAATCTAAGTCTTTTAATACATCAAATAAAAATTCAAATTTTACATTTCTTAATAAATCAGAATTTTCAGCATTAGGAGTAGCATAAAAAATACCAAGTTTTTTTCTTTGATTATGCGGTTTTTTCTGTGGCAATATAGGTGTTTTTAATCGTAAAATCTCATCAAGCTTAATATCAATAAAAAAAGGCAAAGAACAAATAGGAATAGCATAATCAAAATTTGTAGGTAGATTTTTTAAAACCTTTACATTTTTAAAAATATCATTATTTTGATTTAAAAATTTGATTTGATTTTTAAACATTTCATACATGGCACTTTGAGGAGCAAATAAAACCTTTGAAGCGATTTTGCAAAGTTTTTCTAAGCATCTTGCATACATTATAGTATCGCCAAAGCCTTGCTCGCAAAATACTAAAACTTCTTTATTTTTAAAAGCATCAACGCCAAATTTATTAAAAGCTTTTAGGCTTTCATTATAATGATAAGTAGAAAAAGTTTCATTATGAGCATAAAATAATCTGCTTTCATAATATTTCTTACCCTCTTCAAAATTATCATCCACTCCCATACGCATCAAAAGATAAGCCAAATCAAATTGATAGGTTGCATGAGAATCCAAACTAAGACATTTTTTATAAGCATGATAAGCTTCTTGATAGTTTGAGTTAAATTCTAAGACCTTAGCATAGTTTTGCCAAAACTGTGCATGGTGTTGATTGGCTTCTTGTAGTGATTGAAAAAGTTCTAAAGAATCAGATATTCTAAAAAGCTTAAAAAGTAAGTATGCTTTTTGGGGTAAAATTTGATGAGTTAAAAAATCTTCTATTTTAGAAATGGTAAGATTTTCTTTGGTTTTACTATGAAGCCTATCTTCGAGTTTGACTAAATTAAGATTGGTTTGTTCAGCAATGATTCCTTTTTGTAGTTTATCAATCAAATCTTGCATAAAATGACACAAGTGCTCATGTGCATTTAATGCCTTCGTAAAATCATGTTTAAAATAAATTTCTGCATAATTTTTCCATAGATTAAGATTATACATATCTTTAGAAAGTAATTCTTTGAAAATTTGTTCAGATTCTTCTAGTTTATTGCTCAGTTTATAAATAAAAGCCAATTCTAACTTAAGTTCATCCTCTAAATCATCTTTGCGAATTAAAAGTGTTTGTAATAAATTCAAGGCTTCATCAAATCTTAAATTTTCAATATAGCTTTTAGCAAGCATAAGACCATTAAAACTTGTAGGATTTAAAGAAAAAAGCTCTTGAGCATAATATAAAGCTTTTTGAAAAAGAGAAAGTTTATAAGAAGAAAGCGTAGCAAATTCTAAAGCAAATTTTGGACTTTCTTTTAAAAATTGCTCACTCAAGTTTAAACATTTTTCATAATTAGCATTAAAATAATAATAATGAATTTTATCAAACATATTTTTCCTTGATAGTTACATTAAAATCTAATATTATCTTATAAGTTGCATAAAAAGATAATTATATTTTTATAAAATTAAATAATAAAACAAAAATAAAAAAATAAATACAATAAAAACATCCATCCCAATAATTTTAAAATTATCAGGATGAAATTTTTAACAAGTAGGAGAGTAAACTAATTAAACTAA
>NZ_MJWS01000049.1:0-77394 GCF_001762365.1 Campylobacter sp. BCW_6873 | reverse complement strand
TAAATATTTGTGTAAGTATTTATATAAGTATTTGGTGGGTTAAAAAATGGGGGTTATATTTTAATGATAATAAAAAATGCAAGATATAATATACTATTATTAGGATTAAAAGGCTTGACTTAGGGAAGATAAATTCCCTAAGTTTAGAAATATTAAAAAATTTTAATATTTTAAAAAATACTCTTGAATTTTTTTAGGATCACTTGTTTTTGTAAGCGCTAACATAAGCAAAACTCTTGCTTTTTGAGGATTCAAATCTTCAGCACTAATAAAACCTAATTTTTCATCTGAATCACTCACAGCAACACGACCTGCTACAACCCTTGAACTTACAACAACATCAAGTCCTTTTTTTATAAGCTCTTTTAAAACATTTTTTTGATCTTCATGTATACTTCCTGCACCACTTCCTGCAACAACTATGCCCTTAGTTCCATGTTCAAATAAAGCTTTTGCAGCGACACCACTACCATCATTTGAATAGCTATAAAGAATATCTACTTTTGGCAAACTTGTGAGTTTGCTTACATCAAAAGGAGCGTTTTTTGCATGAGCTTTAGTAACATTATTATAGAAAAAGACTTTACCATCTACTATATAACCCAAATCCCCAAAATCAGGAGAAGAGAAAGCATCAACATTTAAACTATGGGTTTTTACTACACCTCTAGCACTTAAAATTTTATCATTCATAGCTACCATAACACCCTTGCCCTTAGACTCTTTATCAGCAGCTAATGCTACAGCATTGTAAAGATTTTTTGGCCCATCTGCACTTATAGCAGTTGATGGACGCATAGCGCCAACTAAAACTACAGGCTTATCACTTTTAATGGTTAAATTTAGAAAATAAGCAGTTTCTTCCATGGTATCAGTACCATGAGTTATAACCACACCATCCACCCCTTCAGCAAAAAGCTTATTGATTTCTTTAGCAAGCTTTAGCCAAATTTCATCACGCATATTTGAACTATCAATATTTGCTATTTGTTCCCCACTAATATTAGCTAAATCTTGAATTTGTGGAATCGCTTTGATTAAAACATCTACACCAACAACCCCAGCTGTATAACCTGTTGTGGCAACAGCACTATCAATAGAACCCGCTATAGTTCCACCTGTTGCTAAAATAGCAATCTTTGGTTTAGCTTCTGCCATACATGCTCCTATAGATAAAAATACTAATACACATAATAGTAACTTTTTCACAATTCTCCCCTTATTTTGTTAAAATTCGTTTCATTAATGAAACTTATATAATATTAATAAATAATAAATAAAAATTTTATAAAATTTATAAAATTTCTTTAATAACAAATTGTGGAGTTACTAATCCTCTAAATTCATTCTTAGAAATACTTCCAAGCAAAGAAATATTTTGATTCAATTCTGGCTCTTTATCAAAATTAAAAAATAAAGCTTCTATGGTTTTATTTTCCTTGGTTAAAATAAGCTTTAAGTGTTTTTCATCTTTACCTAGAAGTTTTTTATTTTTTACACAAAGATTTTCTAAAACAAAAAAAGGTCGTGGATTTTTATGTCCAAAAGGTTCAAAAGATTCTAAAATTTCAAGCATTTCAAAATCAATTTCGCTAGGTTCTAAGATTCCTAAAATTTCATCCGTATCCAAAAATTCACTTTCAGAAATTTGCGAACATTCTTTTTTGATTTTATTTTTAAATTGTTCAAAATTTTCAGAGTTTAAACTGATTCCAGCAGCACCTTTATGACCGCCATAATTGCTTAATATAGAATTTGTCTTAGAAATTAAAGCTAAAATATCAATCTTGCCAACACTTCTTGCACTGCCTTTTAAGTGTTCTTCATTTTGAGAAAATACAAAAGCAGGTTTATTAAAATGTTTAGCTAAACGACTTGCCACAATCCCTAAAACCCCTTCATGCCAATTTAAGCCCGATACCACAATACAAGAATCGTTTTCATCGATTTGATTTAAACTATCTTCAAAAAGCTGTTTTTCTTCATCTTTACGACTTTCATTAAAACTAACAATTTGCTCTAGATATTCTAAAGCTTTATTAAAATCTTTAGTGTGTAAAAATTCATAAGAAATACTTGCATCATCCATTCTTCCAGCACTATTTATAAGCGGAGCAATTAAAAACCCTATATTATCAAGAGCAAATTTATCCTTTTGATAATAATGCTTAATAGCCCTAAAAGCAGCTCTTTTGGATTTGTTAATATGATCTATACCACGCCTTACTAAAGCACGATTTAAATCTCTAAGCTCCATCATATCTGCAATAATTGCAATCGCCAAAAGTTCTAAAAATTTACTCATATCGTATTTAAGCTTGCAAACTTCTTTTAAAGCCGCTATCAAATACCAAGCTACCTGTGCTCCACAAATTTCAATTTCTGGAAAATCACAATCTTTTTGCTTTGGATTGATAATGGCAAAAGCATCAGGCAAAACATCTTGAGGCATATGATGATCAGTGATAATCAAATCTATATTTTTTTCTTTGCAGAGTTTGGCTGCTTCAAGAGCAGCTATTCCATTATCTACTGTTATTATTAAATTTACATCAAGTTCGTTGATAATCTCAGCATTTAATCCATATCCATCTTTAAAACGATTTGGAATTCTTACTATATAATCAAAACCTATATCATCAAAAAATTCCGCCATAATAACACAAGAAATGATTCCATCAACATCATAATCCCCTACTATAGCGACTTTCTCATTTTTTTCTACAGCTTCTTTGATGCGATTAGCTGCTTTATATGCATCCTTTAAACAGCATGGCAAAGGCAGATCACAAAGTTTGGTATGCAAATCTTTTTCAAAGCGTGAAGCCAAAATTTTTTTAATTTCATTTTTATTAATTATCTTCATAGTTTATAGCTGCCTTGATAAAACCGCAAATCACAGGGTTAACATGCTCAAGTCTTGAAGTAAATTCTGGATGAAATTGCACAGCCAAGAAAAAAGGATGACAGTTAAGTTCAACTGCTTCAATCAATCCTTTGCTTTCACCACTTACAATTAAACCGTGTTTTTCAAAATCTGCTCTATATTTTGGATTTGCTTCATAACGGTGGCGGTGGCGTTCTTTTACACTTTTTGCTTCATTATAAACCTTAGCCAAAAGGGATTTTTCCTTGATATCACATTTATAAGCCCCTAAACGCATAGTTCCGCCTAAAGGAGTTTTTGCAGTACGAATTTGTTTTTCTCCATTTGTATCCATAAATTCATCAATCAAATAAACCACAGGATTTTGGCATTTCTCATCAAATTCACTTGAATTTGCATCTTTAAGTTTTAATACATTTCTAGCAACTTCCACCAAAGCAAGCTGCATACCTAAACAAATTCCTAAAAAAGGAATTTTATTTTCTCTTGCGTATTGAATGGCTTTTATCTTACCTTCTACACCACGATATCCAAATCCCCCAGCAACTAAAATTCCACTCACATCTTTAAATACTTCAGCACTTTCCATATTTTCAAGTTTTTCACTATCTACCCATTTTAACTCCACTTTAGTATCTAGAGCTGCGCCTGCGTGTATAATAGCTTCAGTAAGGCTTTTATAACTTTCTTTTAAATCCACATATTTGCCTACAAAAGCGATTTTAACTTCATTACTTGGAGCTATAACTCTTTTTACCAAAGAGTCCCAATTTTCCATATTAGGTTTTAAATTTTTCAAATCCAAAATTTCAGCAATAGGGCTTAAAATATCTTGCTTTAAAAAATTAAGTGGAATTTGATAAATACTAGCCGCATCAACACTTTCTATCACGCAATTTTTTTCCACTCCACAAGAAATAGCAATTTTATCTTTTAAATCCCTATCAAGAGCTTTTTCACTACGACAAATAATCATATCAGGACTAATGCCTATGCGTCTTAACTCGCCTACACTATGTTGAGTTGGCTTTGTTTTTAATTCTCCTGCAGCCTTGATAAAAGGTACTAGGGTAAGATGAATATTCATAGCATTATTTTTACCCACTTCCAAACGCAAAGCACGAATAGCTTCTAAAAAAGGCAAGCCTTCTATATCCCCAACAGTTCCGCCTATTTCAACGATGAGTATATCTTTGCCTTCTCCTGCTTTTTTAATGCGATCTTTGATTTCTCCTACTATATGAGGGATAACTTGAATGGTTTTGCCAAGATATTCTCCACGCCTTTCTTTTTCAATCACACTTTGATAAACCCGTCCTGTAGTAAAGTTATTATCTTGAGATAAACTCTCATCCAAAAAACGCTCATAATGTCCCAAATCAAGATCCGTTTCTGCTCCATCATCAGTTACAAAAACTTCCCCATGCTCAAAAGGACTCATGGTGCCTGGATCGACATTGATATAAGGATCAGCTTTTAAAATACTCACTTTAAGCCCTGAATTTTTTAAAAGTGTTGCGATAGAAGCAGCAGCTATCCCTTTACCCAAAGAACTTAAAACTCCGCCTGTTACAAAAATATATTTTGTTTGTTTCATTGATAATAAGCCTTATTTTTTTATCTAATTATAGCTTGATAAAACTTTTTATTTCATTAGAATTTTAAGTAAAAAATGCAAGAATTATAAAAAATATTTTTATCAAAAAAGGAATAAGCATGCAAATCACTTTACTTTTTCACACTCCATTATCTATTTGTTCTCATGCAACAAGAACTTGTTGGCAAAGCTTTGAAAAAGGCGATTGCGGTGGCGAAAAAGATAAAGAACTTATCGATCGCGTGGGTAATAAATTCAAACACGCTTCAACCTTAGAACATCTAAACTATACTTTTTATATACAAGGAATTTCAAGAGCTTGTTTGCAAGAAGTTGCAAGACACCGTCACACTAGTCCTAGTGTAAAAAGCACGCGTTATACCTTAAAAGAACTTCGCAATGAAGCTGAATTTAAAACAGGAGATTTTGAAAATGCAAGCCGTTATCTTGTGCTTTGTGGCAATGAAGAGGTTGATAACGCAAGTATTAAAGCCTTAGAAAATTTACGCACTATTTTACAAAAAAGCATTAGTCTAGATATAGCCAAATACTGCTTACCAGAAAGTTATAAAACCGAACTTACACTAACGATTAATGCAAGAAGTTTGCAAAATTTCATATCTTTGCGTAGTTCAAAATCAGCTCTTTGGGAGATTAGAAATTTAGCAAATGCTTTATTTGAAGCCTTACCACAAGAACACAAATTTATATTTGAACATTGCCTACATAAAGATATAGAATAAATCATACTAATTTTATCTTATTTAAAATATTTTTATGCTACCATTTATAAAATCAAGCTTTATGCAAGTATATTTTCATATACCTTGTGCTTGATTATAGTTTCTTATAAGGACTTTTTATGGATAAACAATTTTTTCAAGATTTTTTAATGCTTTCACAAGCTCATACTATAGCTACTCTTGCTATGCTTTGTGTTGCTTTTTACGCATTAAAAAAAATGCGGGATATAAAAATCAATTTTTCTCTTCGCATGCTATTTGCGCTTTTAATGGGTTTGGGGTTTGGTTTTGCTTTGCAATATTTGGCAAATTTTCCAGATGCTAAAGAAGCAAGTAATATTCTTTGGTATAGTGAAACAAAACATTGGTTTGCATTTGTAAGTTCTGTTTTTGTAGCTTTTATAAAAATGTTGGTTGTTCCCCTTGTAAGCATTTGCATTATAAAAGTAATTATAGAAATTGATAAAAATATCAAAATATCCTCCTTGCTTGGAATAAGTCTTTTTTGGATACTCTTTAGCACAGCCATAGCTGCAACCTTGGGTATATTTTTAGGTTATAGTTTTGATTTAGGAAGTAATTTTGCTATACATGAAGGAGATAAACAAATTCGCGAAATTCAAACTTTTTCAAATATTATACTAGGGCTAATACCTAGCAACATCATTACAGCTATTAATAAAGAAAATATTATAGCTATTGTCATTTTTTCTTTTTTTGTAGGAATTAGTGCTAAAAAAATTTCTAAAAAAGAAGAGTATGAACAAGCCTTTAAAAGTTTTCATAATTTTATCCTAATCTTTTATAATATTATGATGAACATGACTGCTACAGTTATTAGATTTATGCCTTATGCTGTAGTTTGTATGATGGCTAATGTGCTTTTAAGCAATGGTTTTGAAGCTATCAAAACAGCTGGGCTTTTTATAATGCTTATTTATATGGCTATGTTTATAATGTTTGGGGTGCATTTTTTACTTCTTGCTTCACAAGGGCTAAACCCTATAAAATATGCAAAAAAAGCATTTCCTGTATGGTTATTTGCATTTAGCTCAAGATCTTCTTTGGGCACTTTGCCTATGACCACTTCAACTTTGCAAAATAAATTTGGAGTTAATTCAGCTATAGCTAATTTTGTAGCATCTATAGGTACAACAACAGGACTTAATGGTTGTGCAGGATATTTTCCAGCTTTAGCGGCAGTTTTTGTAGCTTTTGCTACACATACACATATTGATTTTACATTTGCTTTAATGATAGTTTTGGTAGCTGTTATTGGATCCTTGGGTATAGCTGGGGTACCTGGAAGTGCAACTATGGCAGCTTCTATTATGCTAGCAGGGATTGGATTTGGTAATAATTTTGTCATGCTAAGTTTGATTTTAGCCATAGATCCTATTATAGATATGGCAAGAACAGCAAGCAATGTCTCAGGAGCTATGACTTCGGCACTTTGTACTGCAAAAAATCTAAAAGCTCTAGATAAAGAAATTTACAATTCTTAATCTTTTAAAACCCAATGCTTTTCATTGGGTTTTAGTATTTATTGGCAACCTTCACATTCTATGCTACGATCTGCAACATTAACTTTTTCACTATCAGGGCTTTCGCTTCTTAAATAATAAGTAGATTTTACTCCAAGCTCCCAAGCGAGTTGATAAATTTCATTTAAATATCCCCCACTTGCTTTATCAAGTGATAAAAAGATATTTAAACTCTGCCCTTGATCGATCCATTTACCACGCACAGCAGCAGCCTTTACAAGAATTTTTTGATCAAGTTCGTAGGCTGGAGTATAGTATTGCCAAGTATCAAGGCTTAAATTTGGCACAACAACAGGTATCATACCACTTAAATTTTGTTCAAACCACTTTCTTTTGTAAACAGGTTCTATAGTCTGCGTAGTACCCACCAAGATAGAAATAGAAGAAGTAGGCGCAATGGCCATCAAATAACCATTTCTCATACCATCTTTTTTAACTTTTTCTCTAAGTTTAACCCAGTCGCATTCACTTTGATCAAATAAGCCTTCTCTTAAAGTTAAAGCTTTAGCCTTAGGACTTGCTACATCAATAGGAAAAATCCCCTTGCTCCAATTTGATCCTTCAAAATCTTCATAAGAACCTTTTTCAAGAGCTAAATTTGAACTCGCATTAATAGCTTCAAAGCTAATTTGCTCCATAATCTCATCGATTTTATTTAAATGCTCATCGCTTCCCCAATGAATCTTAGCCTCAGCAAGCATTTGTGCCTCACCCATCACTCCAAGTCCTATGGCGCGAGATTTTAAATTTGTATCTTTTACTTTTCTATGAGGATAAAAATTTAAATCAATTACATTATCAAGCATACGAATAGCCGTTGGCACAACACGCTCTATATCTTCTTTAGTATATACTTTGCTAAGATTTATACTTGCTAAATTACAAACGGCTGTTTTTCCATCATTTTTATATTTTTCCACTATATAAACTTTATTACCATCAATGCTATCTAAAGTTGATATTTTTTTGGCTGGTTTTTCATATCCCCCATCGATCACAACATTTTGCTCTTCATCAAAATGAAGCTCATCTCCATTTTCAAAAACTACTTTAATTTGATAATAATTTGGCTCGGTATTTTGAAAAATTTCAGTACATAAATTTGAACTTCTAATAATTCCTACATGAGCATTTGGATTTGCTCTATTAGCACTATCCTTAAAACATAAAAATGGCAAGCCTGTTTCAAAATAATTTAGCAAAATTTTCTTCCAAAGCTCTTTAGCTTCTACGATTTCTTTGGTAATGCTTTCATCTTTTTCATATTCTTCATAGCGTTTTTCAAAAGCCTCGCCATATAAATCACACAAATCCGCTGTATCTGCAGGATCAAAAAGAGTCCATTTATCATTAGCTCTTACTCTCTTCATAAAAAGATCATTGATCCATAAAGCAGGGAAAAGTTCATGAGCACGGCGTCTTTCTTCACCTGAATTTTTACGCAAATCAATAAAATCACTTATATCCATGTGCCAAGGCTCTATATAAACCGCTATAGCCCCTTTTCTAGTACCTAGTTGATCTACTGCCACGGCAATATCGTTGGTAATTTTCAAGAAAGGTATAATCCCTCCTGCGGCATTTTTATGCCCATCTATGCTTCCACCCATAGCACGCACTTTAGACCAATCCCAACCTATACCACCACCAAATTTAGAAAGTAAAGCCATTTCTTGATAAGAATCAAAAATACCTTCAATATTATCAGGGGTTGATCCTATATAACAAGAGCTAAGTTGATGGCGCGTTGTCCTAGCGTTTGATAAAGTTGGAGTTGCAAGCATGAGTTCAAATTTAGAAATAAGATCATAAAATTTCTTTGCCCATTCTTGGGGATTAAATTCATTCTGCGCTAAAAACATCGCAATGGCCATAAACATTTGTTGAGGAAGTTCTATAGGCATACCTTTACTATCTTTAATCAAGTATCTATCATATAAAGTTTTAATACCAAGATAAGTAAATTGCATATCGCGTTCAGGCTTAATATAAGCATTTAAATCATCTAAATCGTATTTTTCTTTAAGACCAAGTAAAATTCTTCCTTCTTTTTCGCCCTTTTCAAAATATTCACGCAAATGATTATAGCGATTCATACCATTAACTTTCTTATACAAATCAAATAAAAAAAGTCTAGCTGCAACAAAGGTCCAATTTGGACAATCAATATCTATCTTATCTACCGCGGTTTTAATTAAAGTTTTTTGAATTTCTTCAGTTGAAATTCCATCGCGAAATTGAATCTTTGCATCGAGTTCAAGTTCGCTTAAATTCACACCTTCTAAATCTTTTACAGCATCAGAGGTGCATTTTTTAATCTTAGAAATATCCAATTCTTCTGTGCGACCATTTCTTTTAATAACTTTCATTGCCTTCCTTGCTTTTTATTTAAATGTTCTTTTAAAAATTGCATCAACATTTTTTGTATAGTAGTTATAATCGAAACATTTTCTTACATCCTCTTCGCTCAAACTTTTTCTTAAATCCTCATCCTCTAAAAGTGCCAACAAAAACAAACTTTCATTTTTTTCATTGATAGCAGCCTTGCCATTTTGCAAATCCGCCCAAACTTTCATAGCATTTCTTTGAACTATTTTATAAGCTTCTTCACGACTAATGCCTTTAAATGGAAGCTCTAAAAGCACCCTCCCTGAAAATACAAGCCCGCCTGTAAGATTTAAATTTTTCATCATATTTTCAGGATAAACCAAAAGCTTATCAACCATATTTGTAAGACGCATAAGCATAAAATCAGCCGTGATAAAAGCATCAGGCAAAATAAATCTTTCGACACTAGAATGAGATATATCTCTTTCATGCCAAAGTGCAACATTTTCTAAAGCTGGAGTTACAAAAGATCTAAGCACACGACAAAGCCCTGTGATATTTTCACTTAAAACGGGATTTCTTTTATGTGGCATAGCTGAACTTCCCTTTTGTCCTACACTAAAATACTCTTCAGCCTCATAAACTTCAGTTCTTTGAAAATGTCTTATGGCTACAGCGATTTGCTCACAACTTGAAGCTAAAATCGCAATAGCAGAAATAACTTGAGCGTAACGATCTCTTTGAATCACCTGATTTGAAACAGGAGCGGCTTTAAGACCTAAATTTTTACAAACTTCTTCTTCAAATTCCAAAGGTGCATGAGCAAAATTTCCCATTGCACCGCTGATTTTTCCATAGCTTATCACTTCTTTTGCATGTTCTAAAAGCTCTTTTGCATGCAAAATTTCATCATACCAAATAGCTAACACCAAACCAAAAGTGATAGGCTCTCCATGAATTCCATGACTTCTTCCTACCATTAAGGTGTTTTTATGCTCCAAAGCACGCTTTTTGATCACTTCTAAAAGCAAAGAAACATCTTCTAAAATAAGCTCCAAACTCTCTTTTATCTGTAAAGCAACAGCTGTATCTATACAATCAGAACTTGTCATTGCATAATGCACAAAACGACTCTCTTCTCCCAAACTTTCACTTACACTTGTAAGAAAAGCGATAACATCGTGTTTTGTGGTTTTTTCTATTTCGTCTATTCTTGCAATATCAAATTTTGCATTTTTAAGAATTTTTTCGCAGTCTGTGTCATTAATGAGACCGAGTTTATTCCAAGCTTTTACAGCAGCTAATTCTACTTTTAACCACGCATCATATTTTGCTTGCATGTCCCATTTTTTAGCCATGATTTCTCTGCTATATCTTTCAACCATCTTTGAAACCTTTTTAGCTATAATTTTATATTTTAAAAAACGGAAATTATATCAAATTATCCTAAGAAAGTTATTAAATGGCCTACATAAAAATAAAACTCTCAAACAATGGAAAAAAGGCGTTTCAAGTCCTTATGGAAAATTTAAAAATTAGCATAAATGAAGCACAAAAACTCATAGACAAAAAAAGACTTTTTTGTGATGGAATTTTAGTAGAAGAAAAGAATAAAATTTTAAATGGTTTAGTAGAGCTTATAGTCTATGAAAACAACCCCAAAGGAGTAGAAATTGTCTTTGAAAATGAAGACTTTGCCATACTTGAAAAAGAAAGTGGGATCTTAAGCCATCCAAATGGTAGACATTGCAAATACAGTCTTAGTGATGAAATTTGGCATCTTTGGGGAAAAGAAGCTTGCGTAGCGCACAGGCTTGATAAAGAAACAAGCGGACTTATACTTGTAGCTAAAAATAAAAAAGCACAAATTGATCTTAAAAGCTTGTTTGAAAAAAAACTAGTTCAAAAAGAATACCTTGCTCTAGCTCATGGAAAAATAGAAGAAAATTTTATAGTTGATAAAGCTATAAATTTAACTAAAAACTACGATGATATAAAAACAAGAATGCAAATTTGCAAAGAAGGAAAACAGGCTATCACTGAATTTGAAATTTTAGAATACTTTCCTAAAATCAACGCCACTCTTTTACTTTGCAAACCCTTAACAGGCAGGCAACACCAAATAAGAGTGCATTTGCACTATAAAAACCATACCATTTTAGGAGATCCGCTTTATGGGCTTAGCAAAGAACAAATCGAAAGCATTTTAGATGAAAAATTAAATCCTAAAGAACGCTTAAAACTTACAGGTGCCTTGCGTTTGTGTTTGCATTCTTATCGTTTGAAATTTCAATATAAAAATCAAAATTTTGATATCAACTCAAAAATAAACATAAAAGAAATTTTCAACAATTCCATAAAATAAAATGATGTTTCACTACGCTACAATCAATCACTTTTTTACCAAATTTTAAAACAAAAAAATAATTCTTACTAAAACTTTAAGTATAATTAAATAAAAAAGCGAGATTTTCTAATGAAATTTGTTAATTTTATACAGGATCAAAAACCCAATCTAGGAGTACTAAATTCTAGTGGAAAAATTGTAAGTTTTGCTGATCTTGGCATTGAAACTAACGATATGAATGAATTTATTATCTATTTTGATAAATTTAAACACAAGCTTACAGACTTGGATTCTAAAATAGCCTATGAAATTCCAAAAGAAGATTATCTAGCTCCTATTATAGAACCTCGTCAAGATATTATATGTCTTGGGATTAATTTTTTAGATCATGCCAAAGAATCTGCCAAATTTAAGGGTGAAAAATTTGAAGAAAGAGAATATCCTGTATATTTTGGAAAACGCTGCAATCAAGCTACGCCACCTTTTGGCGATATACCTTTACATGCAGATGTAACTTCTCAGCTTGATTATGAATGTGAGCTTGCATTTATTTTAAGTAAAGATGCTTATAAAATCAAAGCTAAAGATGCAAAAAATTATATCTTTGGCTATACTATTATCAATGAAATTTCAGCTCGCGAACTTCAAAAACGCCACAAACAATTCTACCGAGCAAAAAGTCTTGAAGGTAGCACTATAATGGGACCTTATATCACAAGCGTAGATGAAATTTCTTATCCTCCTAAACTCCAACTTCAAAGCTATGTCAATGATGAACTACGCCAAAACTCTAACACCCAATTATTTATTTTTGATATTGCTTATGTCTTAGAAGAACTTAGCGCGGGCATGCTTTTAAAAGCTGGAAGTATTATATCTATGGGAACTCCTAGTGGAGTGGGCATGGGGTTAAATCCACCTACTTTTTTAAAATCAGGAGATAAAGTACGTTGTGTCATAGAAAATTTAGGAGAACTTTGCAATAAAATAAAAAAACTTTAAATAAAAAATATCAATATATTAAACAATTTACCAAAATTAAAGTATAATGACATTCTGAGAAATTTAAACTTAAGGTAGAAATTTATTATGAAAAAAATAATAATAATTTTATGTTTATCTTATGCAAATATAGTCTTTGCAGTAGATATGATAACCCCTATTCCAAATTCCATCCCTTATGATAAAGAAAAAGCTAAGCTTGGAAAAAGTCTTTATATGGATAAAAGCTTATCCAAAGATGGAAAAGTTTCATGTAATACCTGCCATAGGCTTGATCAACACGGCGTTGATGGACTTGAATTTTCAATAGGAGTTGATAATCAACTTGATAAACCTTTTAACACTCCTACAACCTTTAATTCTGTGTTTAATTTTGTGCAATTTTGGAATGGCAGAGCCAAAGATTTAGCAGAACAAGCAAAGGTGCCTTTTTTTAATCCAAAAGAAATGGGACTAAGTCCTGAACTTCTTTTACAAAAAGTTAATTCTAATGAAGATTATGTAAAAACTTTTAAAAAACTTTATGGAGAAGTTACGGTAGAAAACATAGCTCTTGCAGTTGCAGAATTTGAAAAAACCTTAATCACTCCAAATTCTCCTTTTGATCGCTATCTTAGCGGAGATCAAAATGCTATTTCAGCTCAAGCTAAAAAAGGTTATGAAGATTTTAAAGCTAATGGCTGCATTTCTTGTCATCAAGGTCAAAATATAGGTGGAAATATGTTTCAAAAAATCGGTATTTTTGAAGAATACCCAAATCAAGAAGATTTAGGACGCTATGAAATCACAAAAAGAGAAGCTGATAAAATGATATTTAAGGTTCCTAGTTTAAGAAATATAGCCAAAACCGCGCCTTATTTTCATGATGGTTCTATACCTACTTTAGATGCTTGTGTTCAGTTTATGGCTTACTATCAACTAGGAAAATTTTTAGATCAAAAAACAGTTGATAATATAGTTGCATTCCTAGAAAGCTTGACAGGAGAATATCATGACAAATAAAAAAAGTTCATTTTTGATAAAATTTATTATTTTATCTACGCTAGTTTTAGCTTTTATTCTTGTTTTGCTAGGTATTATTTTTAACAACTACTCCTCATCTAAAGATAATAAAGACTTAATAAACATAGTTCAGCAGCTACAAATTTCAGATGAAAAAATCAATTCCGTTTTTCAAAATAGTTTTAATTTTATTAACTATGATCCAAGTGTTCAAGCAATAAAAAAAATGCAAGAAAACTTTAAAAAACTTAAAACTTTTGGGATTGATATAAGCAAAGCGGAAGAAATTTTTAATGCCAAACTAATCCAGCTTAATTATTTCAAATCCGCAAATTCCATAGCGGTAAATTCAAAACTTTATTTGTTTGAGTTAGCTAAAAATTATTTTGAAGAATTAGAACAAAACCATGAAACAAATAAAAACAACTATAGAACAATGAGTTCTATGTTAAGCGTTCTTTCAACTGAAAGTATTTTGCAAAAAACAACACTCAATCAACTCAACAGCCTTATGAAAGAAATCAAAAACGATACAAAAAGTGAAAATTTACAACTTTTTCTAAAACACTATAAAATGATTGTAAAACAGATTTCTATTATGCAAGATAATTCTTCTATTTATGAGAATAATTCTCTTATGAAAGAGTTAAAACAACTTAACGCTTTCACTCAAAATGCTGTAGAACAATCTAATTTATTTAAATTTTATATCGCTTTAACAGTATTTGGAATCACTCTTGTATTATTTGTATTTTTTATTTTATTAACACTAAAAAAAGTCATCATGCCAATTCATACTTTAGAAAAACTAAGCGCTAATTTAGCTAGTAAAGAAGCCAATCTACACTCTCGTTTAAATATAGATCCAAAAAGCGAACTTGGACAAAGTGCTCAATATATTAATTCATTTATATCCACCGTTCAAAACTCAATCATAGAAGCCATAGAAAATGCTAAATCAAGTCATCAAAATTCACAAAAGCTCAAAAACAACTCTATGATGCTTGAAAACAGTTCTAATTCACAACATGAACAAATTCAAGGCGTTAAAGAAATCACCTATGTCTTAGATGATCATATCAATCTTGCGGGAAATTTAGCACAAGAAAGCATAGAAAATATGCAAGATATGCACATACTGATGGATAAGGTAGAACTTACTCTATCTGAACTTGTAAATTTAATAAATGAAAATAATGAAAAAGAGCAAAATATAGTAGCCAATATGGATAATCTAACTCAAAGTGCAGATAATATTATAGAAATTACGAGTTCTATTAGAGATATAGCCGATCAAACCAATCTACTTGCCTTGAATGCAGCTATTGAAGCTGCAAGAGCGGGCGAACATGGACGGGGTTTTGCAGTTGTTGCTGATGAAGTAGGTCAACTTGCCGATAAAACAAGTAAATCTCTTTTAAATATAAATGCTACTGTTAATGCTATAGTCCAACAAATCAATGACAACAAAGCCTTGATGGATCTTATCCATGATTCTATGAAAGAAACCTCTTTAAAAACCAATGATTTACAACAAGAACTTGTAAATTCTATGCATAAACTAGAAAGCTCTATAGAATCAACCCAAACCATGAAAGATAAAAGCATGGAAGTAAAAGATAAAATGCTTATCCTAGGAACAAGCATAGACAAGGTTAATGAACTTGCAAATTCTGTTAAAGATTTATCATCCGAAATCAATAATATCTCTCAAAATGTTCTAAATGGTGCGTCTAAACTCTCTGAAAAATTAAGTAGCTTTCAGTAACTTTTTTCGTGTTAATTTAAATTAACACGAAATTTTAATAAAAAATTTATCTTTAATTTATGTTTTTAAAGTAAAATTAACGGTTTTTATTTCATAAGGAGATACTATGGAGTTTCTTGAACTTTTATTAGTTTTAATCGCCTTGATACTGATTATCAAAAAACCAGAAAAAGAAAATTTGGCTTTTGGTTTAGTAATGGTAGCTTGGCTTTTAATGGTTTTTTTCTATGTTGGCCACAAAACAGGCGCACTATTAACAATAATGAATCTGTAAGGGAGGGCTAAATGAACGAAATCAATAAAACAAAAAATTTCTACACACTAATGTGTTTAGCAGGCTTTTTGATCATACTCTTACCTGTAGGTATTGCAAATTTTGTATTTGGTTATATGTTGGGTGATAGTCCCTGCACACTTTGCTGGGGACAAAGAGAAGCAATGATCTTTATCGGTGTGATGGCGCTTTTCATTGTTCGTTATGGTATGAAAGGTAAATACCTTGCTGCTCTTTTAATCATGACAGCAGTAGGCCTTTATCAATCTTTTGCTCACTATGGCAATCACGCTCATAGAGATTTAGATCAAGGTTTTGGTTTAGCAGTTTTTGGTATCCATACTTATTTTTGGGCTGAAGTGGTATTTTGGGCTGTTGTATTGCTTTTAGGTGTGATTTTTGCTTTTGCTCCTAAATTTAATGCTTTTGAAGCAGAATTAAATGGAGAAAAATTTAGAAAATATACGAAATTTTCTCTCGCAGCTGTAGTTATCAGTGCGATTGTAGTAGCTTCAAATGTTTTCCAAGCTTTTGTAAGCACAGGAATTCCTCCTTATGTGGGACAAGGCGATCCTGTAAGATTTAGCTTAAATCCAAAATACATCATTTGGAGTAAAGAAGGTTGGAATGGTTTATGGCAAAATATTTCTTTCTTAGGAAAGCGCGATGTTAAAGCTCCTGACTATGCTTTTGCACCTGCAAGTGAAAAACTTGGCATAAAATTTGATAATGATATCAACAATGCTCCATTTGCAAAAATCAATGATGAGCTTAAAATCACAAATGAACAAACTATAAATTTTGACAAAGCCATCAATACTCTTGATTATATCAACAATGAATTTGTAGCAAGCTCTAAATGGGATGTGGCTTTCTTAGATAATAATTTTAGCGTTAAAGAAGGTTTTGAGCTTGATCCTTATTTTTCAGCTACTATCGATCCAATTATTGGCATCATACCTTATATGAACGATAAATTCATTCTTATGGGCTCAAACAAATCTTTCTTAAGATTTGCAAAAAATCCTAATGCAAGTGAAGAAGATATCGCTAAACAATACGCTGATTTTGTAAAAGGTAATGATAAATTTAAAGGCCAAGGCGAAGGTTTAGGTCGTGGAAGACTTGATACTGTAAGAGCAAAATTTAACCATGTAGCAAGCATGACTACAGATGGAAATTATCTTTATCTTGCAACTGTTCCAAACAACAAAGACGCTAAAACTTTTGTAATCTCTAAAATTTCTTTAAAAGATCGTGTTCTTTCAGGAGAATTTACTCCAAAAGCAAATCTTAAAGAAGGTAAAACTTTAGGCGATCTTTATGTAACTTCTATGACTTTTAAAGATGGAGAAATTTATGCACTAAGCAAAAATCACAATGTGATTGCCGTAATTGATCCAGTTAAGGAAGAAGTAGTAAAAACTATCGCTTTCCCAAGCTCTATCACTAATGCTAGAAGCATTTTCTTTAAAGATGGAAAAATCAACATTCTTTCTTATCAAGATGGAGCAAACAAGCTTTATACTCTAAACTAAGCTTTAAGTCCTAGTGAAAACTAGGACTTATATTTGATCTTATCTTTAAACCCTGCTTTTTCAAAACCTCTTAAACGAAGCAAACAACTATCGCACTCCCCACATGCTTCATCTTCACTCTCATAACAAGACCAAGTAAGTTCTAAAGGTACATTTTCTTTTAAGGCTAGTTCTACAATTTTAGCTTTGTTCAGTCTAACAAGCGGAGTTTTTATACAAACTTTGAAATTCTTACTCGTACCTTCATTGATAAATTCTTGTGCCTTTTGTATAAACTCATCAGTACAGTCAGGATAACCACTGCCATCTTCTTCTACCACCCCTATAAAAATACTCTCACAATTTTCCTTTTCAGCCAAAGATCCTGCTATGCTTAAGAAAATTCCATTGCGAAAAGGCACATAGGTGATAGGTGGGGTATCGCTTATGCAAAGCTCATTTTTAGGAATGTCTATACTTTTATCGGTTAAGGCATTACCCCCTATATCTTTGATAAAACTCACATCTAAAATATAAGATTTTTCTACTTTTAAAGCCTTGCAAATTTGCTTAAAACATTCTCTTTCTTTCTCTTGAGTGCGTTGTTCATAATCAAAATGCAAAGCGATGATTTCATAACCTTCTTTTTTGGCTAGATAAGCACACAAAGTACTATCCATACCGCCACTTATGATACAAAGTGCTTTTTTACTCATTTTTATCCTTAAATTTGCTATAATTTCGCAATTTTAACGAAAATTTTTAAATTTAAATTGCAAAAAAGGCAAAAGCATGATAAACATAAAACTCATAGAACACATTTTTAAAGCCGCTTCTATCAGTCGTTGGAATGATTATCCAAGAATGGCAAATTTGGTTGAGCTTGACAAACAAGCTCATAAATTCATCATCGCATATTTTATCGCTAAAATGGAAAAAGATGTGGATATGAGAGTGATTATAGAAGGGGGAATTTTTGAGTTTTTAAGTCGTGTGGTAGTAACCGATATACGCCCTGATGTGTATCATGAAATCGTGCGTCAAAAAAAAGCTGAAGTTAATGCTTGGGTTTTAAGCAAAATCGAACCTATGATAGAAGATATAGAAGAAGGAGAGTTTTTAAAGCGTTTTGAAGCGTATTTAAACGGCAATGCTTACGCTAAAGAAAGGCTTATCTTAAAAGCAGCTTCGTATTTTGCTACAAGATGGGAATTTAACATAGTTTATCAAACCTCAGCTTTTTTAAATGATATTGATGAGATAAAAAATAAAGTTGAAGAAGAATTAGAAGATTACTATGAGCTTATAGGAGCTAGAAAAATCGCTTTAAATCAAAAAATTGCAAAAATTATTGATCTTAGCGGAAGACTTCGCTTTCAAAAGCGTTGGGCTCAAACTCCACGCATACCAGAAACTGCGGTTTTAGGACATATGCTTGTGGTGGCGATTTTAGGATATTTTTACTCACTAAAAATCAAATCTTGTGATAAAAGACTTGAGAATAATTTTTATTGTGCTTTGTTTCATGATTTGCCAGAGTCTTTAACGCGTGATATTATAAGCCCTGTAAAATATGGCATTGATGGGCTTCATGATATTATAAATGATTATGAAATGAAACTTATTAATGAAAGAATTTTACCCTTCGTTCCTGAGGGTTTAAGGGCTGAGTTTTCTTATATTTTAGGCATTAGAGAAGGTAGAAATGATGAGTCAAATTTTGTAAAAAATGAGTTTGAAAATCGCACTTATAAAAATGCTAAAATAGAACTTTGTAGCGGAAGTTTAAGCTCTTTTAATGAAAATGAATTTGGTGCTATAGATGGTAAGGCGCTTAAATACTGTGATAAAATCGCTGCTTTTATAGAAGCAGGACTTAGTATAAGCTATGGTGTAAAGTCTAAAGAACTTGAAAGTGGTTTTTTAGGAATGCATGAGTTTTTTAAAGAAAATCCTACTATAGATGGGGTAAATTTTTTTGAAATTTGTGAAAGTTTAAGAGAGTATTTTAAAATTTAAATAAGATTTTTATGCTCCTATTTTCAATATATTTTAAACAAAAATATTATAAATTCAAATTTTATTTTGTATAAAATATAAAGGAGTTATTATGAAAAAATACTTTCAAAAGCGCTATACTTTAGCCTTTTTTATAGGTATATTAGCGGGTATTTTCGGAGCTATTGTTAAATGGGGTTGGGAAGTACCTTTTCCTCCAAGAAATCCCAATGTTTTTTGGCCAGCAGATGCTTTAGAACGTGTTACTCCACCTAAAATTTTTCTAGAACAACTAGGCTTACCTACTGATTGGACTTATATGTTTTCAGGTATGCAAATGCCTTTGTCAATTTTTATAGTGCATGTTGGTTTTTCTATTGTTTTTGGAGTGGCTTATTGTATGATAGCGGAAAAATGGCACCGTATTACTATGTGGCAAGGTGCAGTTTTTGGATTTTTTGTTTATCTTTTTGCCCATGTTATTGTAATGCCTTTAATTGCAGAAGTTCCACCACTTTCTGAAATTCCTTTTGATGAACACCTGTCTGAAATTTTTGGACATATTGTTTGGCTGTGGGGCATGGAAATAGTTCGTAGAGATATAAGAAATCGTATAACTAAAGAAATAGAAGAATGAAAGGTTTCCTTTCATTCCATATCCAAAACCGCACCTTTACTAGCATTGCTAACAAGTTTTTGATACATTCTAAGCCATCTTGAAGGCACTTCTTTTTGAGGTAATACAAATTCTTTTTTGCGTTTAGCGATTTCTTCTTCGCTTAAATTTGCATGGATGGTATAAGCATCTACATCAATTTCTATTTCATCTCCATCTTTTAAAAGTCCTATAAGACCACCTTCAGCTGCTTCAGGGGAAATATGACCCACGCTTAAACCCCTTGTAGCCCCGCTAAAACGACCATCGGTGATTAAAGCTACATCAGCGCCCAAACCCATACCCATTAAAAGTGAAGTAGGACTTAACATTTCTTGCATACCAGGGCCACCTTTTGGACCTTCATAGCGTATCACACAAACATTTCCTTTTTGCACCTTGCCTTTGATAATGCCTTTTATAGCTTCATCTTGAGAGTTAAAACAAACAGCTTTGCCTTTAAATTTTCTTTTTCCAACTATTCCTGCGGTTTTTATAACACAACCTTGCTCAGCTAAATTTCCAAACAAAATAGCAAGTCCACCTACTTTTGAGTAAGCATTATCTACTCTACGAATGATATTTTCATCTTTGATTTTGGCATTTTTTAAGCGTTCTTTGAGACTTTCTCCTGTGATAGTCAGTGCATCAAGTTCTAAAATATGTCCTTGTCTGCTTGAAATTTCAGCCATAACTGCACTCACACCTCCTGCTTTGTGGATATCATCCATATAAACACTATTTAGCGATGGGGCTATTTTTGCTATGTGTGCAACTTTGCTTGAGATGAAATTTAAATCTTTAATATCTAGTGCTACCCCTGCTTCACGTGAAATGGCAAGCATGTGTAAAACAGTATTGCTACTTCCACCCATTGCCATATCTACTACCATAGCATTACGCACGGCTTTTTGAGTGATGATATTGCGAATTTTAAAACGCTCATCTAAGGCGATTTCACAAATACGACGCGCTGCTTTTCTTAAAAGCTCTTCTCTTTCTTTGCTTAAAGCTAAAATGGTTCCATTACCTTCTAGTGCTATACCCATAGCTTCGCATAAGGTATTCATGGAATTTGCCGTAAACATTCCCGAGCAAGATCCACCACTTGGACAGGCTGAACATTCTATGTCTTTAAATTCTTCTTCGCTAATTTTTTTGGCTTCATAAGCCCCTACAGCTTCAAAAACAGAGCTAAGACTGATCTTTTCTCCTTTTTTGGTTACTCCTGAAGCCATAGGCCCACCACTTACAAAAATGGTTGGAACATTAACCCTTAAAGCTCCCATTAACATACCAGGAGTGATTTTATCGCAGTTTGGGATACAGATTAAAGCATCGAGTTGATGAGCATTCATCACTGTTTCAATGGAATTTGCGATAATTTCACGACTTGGTAAAGAATAAAGCATACCTTCATGCCCCATAGCTATACCATCATCTACACCTATGGTATTAAACTCAAAAGGCACACAACCATTTTTGCGTATCTCATCTTTAATGATTTTAGCATAATCATTTAAAAAATAATGCCCTGGGATTATGTCTATATAGCTATTTGCTACACCTATAAAAGGTTTGTCAAAATCTTCATCTTTCAAACCACAAGCACGAAGTAAAGAACGATTAGGTGCTTTTAAATGTCCTTTTTTTATCGCATCGCTTCTCATTGTAACTCCTGATAATAATTTTTTAAAATTATATTTAGCAAAGCTTAATTTTTGTGAAATTTATTTTGATATACATTTTCATAAATGATAAAAATTATTAATTGACAAAAATATTTTTTTATAATACAATGCTTTTTGATAATCAAAAAGGAGTCAAAATGAGACAATATGAAACCTATAAATGCCAAAAATGTGGCAATGAAGTAGAAGTTCAAAATGTAGGCGGTGGTAAACTTAGTTGTTGTGGTGAAGAAATGAAATGTATCACTACAGATTTAACTGCAGTAAATTTGATGAAAGCTTTTGCAGGCGAATCTATGGCAAGAAACAAATACGATTTGTTTGCTGATGTAGCTGAAGAAGAAGGTTGGCACGCGGTTGCTAGACATTTTAGAGAAGCAGCTGAAAATGAAAAATGGCATGCAAGAGCAGAATTTAAAGCTTATCATGAAATCGTTGATGGCAAACCTTTAGAGGTAACTACAAAAAATCTAGTAAGTGCTGCAGAAGGTGAAAACTATGAGCACACAACTATGTATCCAAATTTTGCAAAAATTGCTGAAGATGAAGGCAAAAAGGCTATAGCGAGATTATTTACAGCTATTGGCAAAGTAGAAATCGAACACGAAAGAGAATATCTAGCGCTTAAAAAAATGCTTGAAGAAGAAGAATTTTTTAATAGCGAAGTAGAAGAATTATGGGTTTGTGAAGTATGCGGACATATACATCGTGGTAAAAAAGCTCCAGCAGCCTGTCCTTTATGTAAAGCACCAAAAGAGTATTTTAAACGCGAATTTTTGGGTTAAGTTAAGAAATTCTTATCCTTTTTAAGATAATATTACAATTATTTTTTAATAAAAGGATAATAAAATGAAAAAATTACTATTTTTATTTTTTGCTTTAACGGCTTTTCTCTTTGGTGCTGTAAATATCAACACTGCAACGCTAAAAGAATTAAAAAGTTTAAATGGTATTGGCGAAGCTAAGGCTAAAGCAATTTTAGAATACCGCAAAGAAGCAAATTTTACAAGTATTGATGATCTTAAAAAAGTTAAAGGCATAGGTGATAAGCTTTTTGAAAAAATCAAAAATGATATCATAGTAGAATAAAAGGGCATTTTTGCCCTTCTTTTTAGAAAAATTTGAAAACTTTATTTGACACAAAAGAACTTTTAAACGAATTTGACATAAATTTAATTGGTATTGATGAAGCAGGACGCGGTGCTTTGGCAGGTCCTATGATGATGGCAGCTTGCAAACTGAACAAAAAACTTCATGGGTTGTGTGATTCTAAAAAACTAAGCGAAAAAAAACGCGAAGAACTTTATGAAATCATCATCAAAAATTCAAACTATCTCATACTTGCTTTTTCTTCAGAGCAAATCGACGCACTAGGCTTAAGCACTTGTTTAAAAACAGGCTTAAAGCTTATAAAAAAGCATTTTAAAACAGAAAATAACTTCTTATATGATGGAAAGACCAACCTAGGTATAAATGGGATAAAAACACAAATCAAAGCCGATACTAGCATTTTGCAAGTAAGTGCAGCTAGCATACTTGCAAAAGTTAGTAAAGATAGGGTGATGAATTTCTTAGCTAAAGACTTTCCTTGTTATGAATTTGAAAAAAACAAAGCCTATGGCACAAAAGCTCATAAAGAACTTATAGCTAAATTTGGAATTTGCAAACTCCACCGAAAAAGTTTTAAACTTTTATGATTATTTTGCTAAATTTTGATGCAAACTCAAAGCACATTCTATACCATCTTTTATAGCCCAAACAACTAAAGATTGTCCTTTTCTAGCATCTCCACAAGCAAAGATTTTTTTATGAGTGGTTTGGAAATTTTCTGTGCTTATGTTGTTTTTCTCATCTAATTTCACTCCAAAATTTTTAGAGATAGCTTCTTCGCACCCGCTAAAACCCATAGCTAAAAGCACTAAATCCGCTTTATAAGTTTTTTTAGAATTTGAAAATTCGACATTTATAGCTTTGCCTTCTTTAAACTCGCGTTTTAAATCATTTGCTTCAACGCCTTCTACATGAGTTTTTCCTAAAAATTTCTTTGTCATTTTTTGATATTCCCTAGGATCTTTGCCATATACAGCAATGGCTTCTTCTAAACCATAATCAGTAGTAAAAATGTCAGCTTTTAAAGGCCAAGGATTGTTTTGGCTTCTTTGCAAAGGTCTTTTTGGACTTCTTTCAAAACGCACTATAGATTTAGCCCCTTGTCTTGTCGCTACAGCGATACAATCCACACTTGTATCCCCACTTCCTATAACCAAGACATTTTTACCTTTGGCCGTATCTGCACCCTTGCCTGTTTTTAACAAAGTTTTGGTATTTTGCGTTAAAAAATCAAGGGCAAATTCAACCCCTTTTAGCTTTCTACCTTCTATATCAAGATCTATAGGCTTACTTGCTCCTGTACAAAGCACCAAAGCATCAAATTCTTTTAGAAGTTTTGAAACCTTATCTTTGCTGTCTATATTTTCATTCACTTTAAATTCAATCCCGCTTTTTTTAAGCAAATCCACCCGTCTTTGAACTATACTTTTATCAAGCTTCATATCAGGGATGCCATACATCAAAAGTCCGCCTATTTTATCGCTTCTTTCAAAAACACTTACTTTATAACCTAGTGAATTTAAAGTATTAGCACAAGCAAGTCCAGCGGGTCCACTTCCTATGATAGCGATTTTTTTGCCATTGTATTGCTTAGGTTTATTTACTCTTACTAAATTTTCCTTAAAAGCATTTTCTATAATGGATAATTCATTATTTTTGATGCTCACGCTTACACCATTTATCGCACACACACAAGAATCTTCACAAGGAGCAGGGCAAACACGACCGGTAAATTCAGGAAAAGGATTAGTAAGTTCAAGTCTTTCATAAGCTTCTTTCCATAAAGAATGATAAATAAGATCGTTCCATTCAGGAATGAGATTGTTTAAAGGACAGCCTATATCTTTTCCTTCGCTCATCACGCCCGTATGACAAAAGGCCACACCACAATCCATACATCGTCCGCCCTGAATTTCTTGTTCTTTTTTATCCAAAGGTATAGTAAATTCTTTGTAATTTAAAATCCTTTCTTTAGGAGCAATTTTTTTAAAATCCATTCTTTTAAAGTCTAAAAAACCTCTTGCATTTCCCATTTTTACTCCTTATTTTTGCGTGATTTTCAAAAATGCTGCTAAATTTGGATCTTTTTCATTTTTACAAAGATCAAGCATTTTTAACATCTTTTCATAATCTCTTGGCATGACTTTAAAAAAGTCTTTTTTATCGAATTTTTCTAAAATATCTTTAGCCTTTTTAGAATCTGTATAAGCGATATGTTTTTCTATCACAGCTTTTAATTCTTTTTCATCCTTAGCATTAAGATCTTTAATATCCACAAGCTCGGTATTTACATGAGCTTCATTGTGTCTTCCAAAAATATAAACAACGCCCCCACTCATACCAGCAGCGAAATTCGCACCCACATCTCCAAGAACTACAACTTGCCCACCTGTCATATATTCACAACCATGCACGCCTGTTCCTAAAACCACAGCCAAAGCTCCTGAATTTCTTACACAAAATCTTTCCCCTGCTATACCATCTAAATACACTTCACCCTCAGTTGCTCCATATAAACAAGCATTTCCTGCGATGATATTTTCTTCAGGCGAAAAAGTAGCTTCATTTGAAATTTTTGCTATGATTTTGCCACCACTTAAACCCTTGCCTAAATAATCATTGCTATCGCCTATAATCTCAAGTTTAATGCCCTTTAACAAAAACGCTCCAAAGCTATTACCTGCATTGCCTATAGCTTTGATATGGATACTATCTTCATCTAAAGCATCTTTTCCATAAGTTTTTAAAATTTCACTTGAAAGCATAGTTGCAAAAGTACGACTTTGATTTCCTACTTCTAAAGAAAGTTTGATAGGCTCTTTTTTCTCCACAGCATTTTTACAAAGTGGTAGTAAAATTCTATAATCAATCGTTTTTTCAAGTTTATTGTCTTTATAATCTTTAAAATGCACAGCGGTTCTATTATAAGTAGGCAAGGATTTTAAAATTTTATCTAAATTTAGCTTTCCTGCTTTACCTTGCACACTTTTTTGGCGGAGTTTATCCACGCGACCTATCATATCATCTAGGCGTTCAAAACCAAGCCTTGCCATGTATTCTCTAAGTTCCTCGGCTATAAAATACATGAAATTAATCACATCATCTACTTTGCCTTTGAAACGATCTCTAAGTTCTGTATCTTGAGTGGCTATACCAAAAGGACAGGTATTTAGATGACAAACTCTCATCATTGTACAACCTAAAACAATCAAAGGCGCGGTTGCAAAACCAAATTCTTCAGCTCCTAAAAGTGCTGCTATGGCTAAATCACGCCCATTCATAAGCTTTCCATCAGTTTCTAATCTTACCCTATCTCTAAGCTTATTTAAGATCAAAGTTTGATGCGTTTCAGCTAAGCCTAACTCCCAAGGAATTCCAGCATGCGGTATAGAAGTTCTAGGACTTGCACCCGTACCTCCATCATAACCTGAAACAAGGATTAAATTCGCACCTGCCTTAGCCACACCTGCAGCAACCGTTCCTATGCCATTTTCGCTTACAAGTTTTACTGAAATTTTAGCGTCTTTGTTCGCATTTTTTAGGTCATAAATAAGTTGAGCCAAATCCTCAATAGAATAAATATCATGATGAGGAGGTGGGGAAATCAGCGTCACACCTGCAGTAGAATGTCTAGCCTTAGCTATCCAAGGATAGACTTTAAAGCCCATTAATTGTCCGCCCTCACCTGGTTTTGCACCTTGAGCGACTTTGATTTGAATTTCTTTTGCATGACTTAAGTAGTTTAAATCCACGCCAAAACGCCCACTTGCTACTTGCTTAATGGCTGAGTTTTTATCCACACCCTCTTTGATTTCATAGCGTTCTTCATCCTCACCACCTTCACCTGAATTTGATTTAGCACCTATTTTATTCATAGCCTGTGCTAAACACTCGTGTGCTTCTTTAGAAATAGAACCATAACTCATCGCCCCTGTTCTAAAGCGTTTAACTATACTTTCTACGCTTTCAACCTTATCTATACTGATAGCTTCACTAAAATCAAATTCCATCAAAGAACGCAAATTAACTTGTTTTTCATCTACTAAAGCCGAGTATTTTTTAAAGCTTTTATAGTCTTTGTTGCGGCAGGCTTGCTGAAGATTAAAAATCACAAGCGGATCGATTAAATGTTCTTCTTTAGCACTTCTAAAACCATGAATTCCTTTAGAATCTAAAGCCTTATGTGTATCGTTAAAAGCATATTTGTGTAAAGCAATGAGCTCTTTTTCAAAATCTTCTAAATCCATACCTTCAATGCGTGAAGTTGTAGAAGTGAAGTATTTATCAATCACCTTAGAGCTTAAGCCCAGACATTCAAAAAGTGCAGAGCCATTATAACTTTGCAAGGTAGAAACTCCCATTTTAGAAGCAATTTTGACTATGCCACTTGAACTTGCCTTGATGAAATTTTCTACCGCCTTTTCATAACTTAAATTTAAATCTTTATTGGCAATGAGTTTTTGTATGCTCTCATAAACCAAATAAGGATTAATAACAGTCGCACCATAGCCTAAAAGACATGCAAAATGATGAATTTCTCTAGGTTCACCACTTTCGATGATAAGACTTGTGTGTGTTCTTAAATTTTTTCTTACTAGATGATTATGCACTCCAGAAACAGCAAGCAAAGCGGGGATATAAGCGTTTTTTTCATCCACTCCTTTATCGCTTAAAATGATAATAGAAACACCTTTTTTAACCTCATCTTCTATCTTAACACAAAGTTCATCTAAAGCCTTTTCTAAAGTTTTTTTAGAATAATCATAAAGTATAGAAAATTCTTTAACTTGAAATTTATTTAAAGCCTTAACTTCAAAAAGTTCTTCATTACTTATCACAGGCAAGGCTATTTTTACACGTTTTGCATTGTTTTCATCGGGTTTTAATAAATTGCCTTCGCTTCCTAGATAAATCCTTGTAGAAGTAACGATCTCTTCTCTTATGGCATCAAGGGGAGGATTAGTTACTTGTGCAAAAAGTTGTTTAAAATAATTATACAAAGGTTGATAAGTTTTAGAAAGTATAGCCAAAGGAGTATCTACACCCATAGCTGCTATAGCTTCTTTACCATTTTGAGCCATAGCAGCCACACTCATTTTAAGCTCATCATAACTCCAACCAAAAGCTTTTTGAAGTTTTAAAACCTCATCTTCTTTTAAAAACTGATGTTTATAAACTCCGCTTTTTTGTTTTTCAAGTTCAACTAAATTTTTAAGCCATTTTTTATAAGGCTTAGCATTAGCATAATGCTCTTTGATTTCATTATCAGCTATAACCCTACCTCTTGCTGTATCAACGAGTAAAAGTTTTCCAGGTTCTAAGCGTTTTTTAGCTTTGATATTTTTTTCATCAAGTTTTAAAGCCCCTGTTTCACTTGAAAGTATGAGCATATCATCTTTTGTAAGATAATACCTTGAAGGACGAAAACCATTTCTATCCAAACTCGCCCCCATAATCACTCCATCAGTAAAAACTATAGCAGCAGGTCCATCCCAAGGCTCCATCAATAAAGAATGATACTCATAAAAAGCACGCTTTTTGCTTTCCATATTTTCATTTTTATGCCAAGGTTCTGGCACCATCATCATAAAAGCTTCTTCTAAAGTGCGACCATTTAGAGCTAAAAATTCTAAAGTATTATCAAACATTGCAGAATCACTGCTAGGCTTAGCTATGATGGGAAAAATTTCATCTAAATTTTCAAAATACTCACTTTGCATCAAACCTTCTCTAGCTCTTATACTATCAACATTTCCGCGTATGGTATTAATCTCTCCATTATGCACCATATAGCGGTTTGGATGTGCTCTTTCCCAACTTGGAAAGGTATTAGTCGAAAAGCGAGAATGCACCAAAGCGATGGCTGATTTCATATTGACATCTTTAAAATCAAGATAAAAATCGCTCAATTGAGTTGAAAGAAGCATTCCTTTATAAACTATGGTACGTGAAGAAAAACTTGAAAAATAAAATTTTGGCACATTAATAGCTCTTTTTTCTATAAGGCGACGCGTACTATAAAGCACTCTTTCAAACTCAAGTCCTGCACTTATTTTACTTGGTTTTTTCACAAAGGCTTGTAAAAAATAAGGCATAGCTTTTAAAGCACTTGCACCTATATCACTAGGATTAAAAGGCACTTCTCTAAAACCTAAAAATTCAAGTTTTTTATCCTTTAAACCTTGTAAAAATATTTCTTTTGCTTCTTCTTTTGCATCAGTATTGGGTGATAAAAACATCTGTGCTACAGCATAATTACCCTTTTTAGGAAGTTCAAAACCCAATTCTTGAGTTTTAAAAAAATCATGTGGAATTTGGATCAAAATCCCCGCCCCATCACCTGAATTTTCTTCAGCTCCTGCACCACCTCGGTGCTCAAGATTCATCAAAATTTCTAAAGCATCACAAATAACCTTATAAGAGGCAATACCGCGTATATTAGCAATTGCAGCGATACCGCAGGCATCATGTTCGTTCTTTGGATGATATAAACCTATGCTTTGATTACTTTCTAGGATATTTTCTAAATCCATTCTGCTCTCCTTATAAGACTGATTTAAATTTTGTTAGCTTTATAAAGGATTATAGCATATATTTTTTTAAAATCGATATAATTTTTATCTTAAAAATAAATAAATTAAAAAATATTTTGATAGATTTGTAAAAATTATAAAAACATGGCGATAATACTACCTAAAATCAATAATGAGCCATTATAAAAAATAAAAGTTGGTATGCAAGTATCTTTAATGTGATCGTGTTGTTTATCAGCATTTAATCCTACAGTAGTTCCCATGGTTGTTTCACTAGCTGGACTTCCTGCATCTCCTAAAGCTCCTGCTACTCCTAAGATAAATATAATAAGTGCTGTACTAAAACCAAGTTCCAAACAAATAGGACAAAAAAGCGTAGCTATGATAGGTATAGTTCCAAAAGAAGTACCTATACCCATAGTGATGATAAGTCCTATTAAAAGCATAAAAAATACTGCTAAAAATTTACTTTGTTCCATCCAAGGAACGACTGAATTTACAAGCTCTACTACTGATCCACTTTCTTTTAAAACTTCTCCATATCCTGCAGCAACAAGGATAACAAAAGCTATAAAACCCATCATTTTAAGCCCATCATCAAAAACTTCATTGACTTTTGAAAATTCAACTCCACCCAAAATAACCATTAAAACAAAACCCAAAAGCCCTGATAAAGGTAAATTCATAGTCAAAATTTGCAAAATTAAAGTTAAAACAAGCCCAGCTAAAACGCCCCATTCCTTACGAGTCATTTCAAGATTTTCTAAATTTACTTTAGCAATTTCTACTTCTTGATACTCTCTTGGCTTACGATAAAACACAAAAAGCGCTAGAAAAAGTCCTGTTATCATACAAATAGCAGCAAAATACATAGTATTTGTAACATCATTTAAAGATACACTTACATTATTTGCATTTAAATTATCTTTTAAAAGATCTTGAAAAGTAAGTCCAAAGCCTACTGGCAAAACCATATAAGGCGTAGTAAGTCCAAAAGTTAAAGCACAAGCAACCGCTCTACGATCAATTTTAAGTTTATTAAAAAGACTTAAAAGAGGTGGAATTAACAAAGGTATAAAAGCCACATGAATAGGAATTAAATTTTGAGAAAAACAAGAAATCAAAGCTATAGACAAAAGCAATAAATATTTTTTATGAGATATAAAATGGCTTACTATCTTAATCAAATATGCAGTTAAATTTGTCTTTGAAATCGCTGCGGCAATGGCCCCTAAGAGTATATAGCTAAGAGCTGTTTTTAAATTTTCCTTCATTCCGCTTATAAGTATATTCATAGTATCTACGAGTTCAAGATGAGAAAATACACCTGCAACAAGAGCTGAAATCAAAAGACTCAAAAGCACATTAAAACGAAACAAACAAAGTAAAGTCATCAAAACAACACTGATAATGATAGGATTAGTAAGTAAAGTCAAAATCATTCCTTAAATAATTTTAAAAATTTAATTGTAGAAAAAACTTAGTTAAAATGTAATAAAACTCGAACATATGATGATTTTATTTAATATGTAAAATTATAAAAATAATTAATTTTTTTAATTTAAATAATTAATATAATTAATTATTTAAATTTTTAAAATTTATAATAAAATAAAAGATTATATAAATATTTAAGGATATTTCAATGAAACAGAACGATCAAAAAGAAAATCGTAGAGACTTTCTAAAAAATATAGGACTTGGTTTATTTGGCATTAGTGTATTGTCAAATTTTTCTTTTGAGAATTTTTTAGGAAGTAAGGCTTTGGCAAAAGAATTACCTGATTTTAAAATAGAAGGTAAAAAAGATCTTATCTATCATGGTGAAAAACCATTAACAGCAGAAACTGAAATTTATGCTCTTGATTCTGATTTTACAAAATCTGAAAATTTCTTTGTTAGAAATAATGGCTTACCACCAAGCCTAGAAACGATAAAAGAAAGACTTCATAAAGGTTGGACTTTAGAAATCGATGGAGAAAGTATTATCAATAAAAAATCTTACACCATAGAAGATTTAAAAAAGAAATTTAAAACCTATACTTATGCCTTAACAGTTGAATGCGGTGGAAATGGTAGATCTGAAGTTATACCTAGCACAAAAGGAACTCAATGGGGTTATGGTGCAGTAGCTTGTGGTAGATGGACAGGAGTGCGTTTAAAAGATATTTTAAAAGATTGTGGCATCAAAAATGATGCGGTTTATATCGGATATTATGGCATAGATACAAAATTAAATGGTGAAGAAACTTCACCTATTAGTAGAGGAGTTCCTATTTCTAAAGCTTTACAAGATGAAACTCTAATAGCTTGGGCTTATGAAGGCAAAGATATTCCTTTAGTCAATGGCTATCCACTTAGACTTGTTTGTGGTGGTTACCCTGCAAGTACAAGCGGTAAATGGCTTTATAAAATTTCAGTAAGAAATAAAATTCATGATGGTGAAAAAATGGAAGGTTCTTATAAAGTTCCTGTAAATCCGGTAAAACCAGGAGATTTTAACTATAAAGGCGAGATGAAAATCATAGAATCAATGCCTATAAGATCTGTAATTACTAATATCAAAAATGGTTCTGAAATAAAAGCAAATAAAAAATTTGAAGTTAGAGGTAAAGCTTGGGCTGGAGAACTTGAAGTTAGTGAAGTTTATGTAAGCAATGATTATGGCGTAACATGGACTAAAGCAAAGGTAGAAAAACCATTAAATAGATTAGCATGGCAAAAATGGAGTGCTCAAATATCAATACCAACAAAAGGATATTATGAAATTTGGGCAAGAGCTATCGATAGTCAAGGTAACAGTCAACCTATGGTTTTAGCACAGTGGAATCCAGGAGGATATATCAATAATGCATGCCATAGAGTTAATGTTTATGGAGTTTAAGAATGGTGAAAAAAATTATATTGATCTTAGCATTGTTTTTAAGTGCAAGTTGGGCTCAAAATCTTGAAATTAACCCTGATACAGGATTGATTATCGATCCTGATTCACCTTTAGTGGAAGCAAATTGTTTAGCTTGTCATGGATCCAATCTCATTACCAATATGCACGCAAGTAGAAAAGCTTGGTTAGCAGCTATAAGATGGATGCAAGATAGTGAAGGACTTTGGGAAATAGAACCTGAAGATGAAGAAAAAATTTTAAATTATCTTGAAAAATATTATGGAGAAAAATACGATACAAGAAGAAGAATTCCTCTAGCTATATTCTTACAAAACAAAACTCATTGAAGAAATCATTTCTTCAATGATAAATTTACACATCCAAATGTTTTACATCTTTAGCGTGTGCTTGGATATAATCGCGTCTTGGTTCAACTTCATCGCCCATAAAGAGATTAAAGGTATCGTTTGCACTTTGTGCATCTTCAATAGTAATTTTTAAAAGTCTTCTTACACTTGGATCCATTGTGGTTTCCCAAAGTTGCTCAGGATTCATTTCTCCTAAACCTTTATAGCGTTGTATAGTAGCACCTTTTTTAGCATTGGTTTCAACATCTTCAAGAACTTCTAAAATATCTTTATCAAATTCCAAGCCTCTATCTTTAATCTTATCAAAAATATAACTTGCTTCTTCATATAGTGGATGAGTGAAAAGTTCTTCATTGATCACAAGTTCTTCTAGGCCATTTTGAGTTTGAACAAAAGCTCGAATTTCATTTTCGTTGATATAATGATTTAAGATATTATATCCTTGTGTTTCTAAAAATTGTTTGATTACACTAAATAATTCTTCATTATTTGCTTTAGCTAAATTTGAATTTTCTATCATATAGCGTATCACAGAAATCACATTAAAACGCTTTTCAAGATCTTTTAAAATTGCACGATAAGCTGCAACGATTTTTAAATAATCTTTTAAATCATTCATTCCTATACCTTCATAATTTAAACCTTCTATTCCCGTTTCTATCAGGTATTCGCTCAAAGCTTTTTCATCTTTTAAATAAATTTGCTTTTTAGCTTTTTTATAAAGATATAAAGGCGGTTGTGCTAAATAAATATGTCCATTTGTCACAAGTTCATTCATAAAACGGAAGAAGAAAGTTAAAAGCAAGGTTTGTATATGTGATCCATCAACATCCGCATCTGTCATGATGATGATTTTATGATATCTAAGTTTTGAAAGATCAAAATCTTCACCTATACCACAGCCAAAAGCGGTAATCATATTTTGAATTTGCTCAGATTTTAAAATTTTATCCAGTCTTGCTTTTTCAACATTTAAAATTTTACCACGCAAAGGCAATATAGCTTGGAAAGATCTTTCTCTACCTTGTTTTGCAGAACCTCCTGCAGAATCCCCTTCCACAAGATAAATTTCACTTTCACTTGGATCTTTACTTTGACAATCAGCTAATTTCCCTGGTAAAGTTCCTACGCTTAAACTTTCTTTTTTACGCGTTAATTCTCTGGCTTTTTTCGCTGCTTCTCTACCACGAGCAGCCATTAAAGCTTTGTTCATTATAGCTTTAGCTTCGATAGGATTTTCTTCAAAATATTTAGTCAAGTACTCAAAACTTGCTTTTGAAACTATAGGACGCACATAAGTTGAACCAAGTTTTCCTTTGGTTTGTCCTTCAAATTGTGGTTCAGGCACCTTTACACTCACAACAGCGATTAAACCTTCACGCACATCTTCACCCGTGATTTTATTATCTTTTTCTCTAGCACTTGCATTTGCTTCTATATAGTTACTTATCACACGAGTTAAGCCCATTCTAAAACCAGCTTCGTGTGTTCCACCATCTGGAGTTTTGATATTATTTACAAAAGAGAGTAAATTTTCGCTATAAGTATCATTGTAAAGCAAAGCTACTTCAACATTCACATCTTCTTCATCTACGCTAAAGAAAATTGCTTTAGTTAAAGCTTCTTTTTTATTTAAGTCTGTAACAAACTGAGAAATTCCACCTTCAAAGTGAAAACTTTCATGTTTGCCTACGCGGTTATCTTTAAAATTTATAGTGATTTTTGGATTTAAGTATGCAAGTTCACGAAATCTTTTAGCCAAAATTTCATAATCAAATTCAGTCACTTCAAAAATTTGATCATCAGGCCAAAATTCTATAGTTGTTCCTGTCTTTTTACTTTTTCCTATCACACCAAATTCACTGATAACTTTACCTTCTGAAAATTCTTGACGATAAATTTCTCCATTTCTTTCAACTGTAGCTACAAGTTTTTTAGAGAGTGCATTTACAACCGAAACCCCAACACCGTGCAAACCACCTGAAACTTTATAAGTATCTTTATCGAATTTTCCCCCTGCATGAAGGACAGTTAAAACAACGGTTAAAGTTGGCATATTTTCAGTTGGGTGCATATCAACAGGAATACCACGACCATTATCACTAACTATACAGCTTCCTTCAGTAGTGATTTCTACATCTATAGTATCACAATGTCCTGCCATAGCTTCATCGATAGAATTATCCACAACTTCATAAATCATATGATGAAGTCCGCCTATGTTTGTATCTCCTATATACATACCTGGGCGTTTTCTAACAGCTTCTAGGCCTTTTAGGACTTTAATATTACTCGCACCGTAATTTTCTTGCATATTTTTCCTTTATCTTTTACTTGTTCTTATTATAAAACCATAGGCATGATAATCATTGATAGTCCTTGGGATTTGACTATAAATGCTGAATTAGGTTCATTTACACTTAAAGTGAATTTTTCTTCTTCTATAGAAGTTAAGAAGTCAAGTAAATATTTGATTTTTATAGTAAGATTAAATTCTTCACTCACTCCTGTTTGAATTTCAAGCTCTGTTTTTGCTTCCATATTGTCTAAACTTATACCTTCAAAGATGATTTTATCTTTGTTAAAATGAAGTTTCATTTTTTCAGTTACAACGCTGATTTTTTTAAGACTATCTATAAAATCTTCAGTTGAAAAGCTAAGTTCTTGTTTGAAAGTTTTTGGTATAACTTTTTCATAATCTGGAAATTTATCGTTAATAAGTTTTGTAAAGAATTCAAAGTTTTCATTTTTAGCGATGAGCATATTTTGATCATAAAAGATTTCTATTTTTTCATAGAAAAGTTTTTGCATTTCCATGATAGCTTTTTTAGGGATACTAAAACTAAATTCTTGATTATTCGCTTTTTCTAGAGTATAGATTGCAAGGCGTTTTGTATCAGTTCCTACGAAGTTAATTTTATCTGTTTTTATATCTAAAAATGCACCATTTAAGGAGTATTTTGGGTTGTTTGTATCAATACTTGGTAATATCTTTTTAAGAGAACGGCTTAAATCACTTGAATCAATGTCAAATTGGTTTTTTCCTTCTGTATTTGGAAAATTTGGAAAATCTTCATGATTAAACATAGGAAGTTTGTATTTTGTACTTTTTTGTCTTATAAATAAAAAATTATCAATGGTTTCTAAAACAACTTCTTCATTGTTTAAGCTTTTAATAACATCTGCAATACTTTTTGCATTTGCAGTAGCAAAACCACTTGATTCTACGCGGATTTTTTTTATCTTATAGTTGATACCTATTTCATAATCACTAGCTCTAATAAGAAGTTTATCTTCATCAGCATGAAAAAAAAGATGAGAAGTAATAGTGCTTGAGTCTTTTTTTTCTACATAAGCATTACATAAAATCACTGCAGATTCTAAAGTATTTTTATTGATACTTAACTTCATTTTTTCTCCTTGGTTTATTTTAATTTTAAATTCGTTGTAATAATAAGCTTGTTGAAATTGTGAAATTCTTCAAAGCAAAATAATCAAATTTGTATTTTATCATACTTTGCTTAATTTCTTTTTTTCACATTCTAGAATTTATTTTTCACATCCTTTCACTTAACTTTGACTTTTAACAAGAATTTTGTTTTTAAGTTCTTCGATTTTTGCTTTTAAAGAAGCATCATTTTCTATCATTTCTGTGATTTTTTTAACATTATGTGAAATAGCCGTATGATCTTTCATTTCAAAATAATTCGCAAGTTGTGGCATAGTCAAAGCCGTAAGTGTCCTAGCTAGGTAAATCACAATGCGTCTTGCTGTGACTATATTTTGAGTTTTTTTATTGGATTTCACATCACTTGGTTTGATGTTAAATTCTTTACATACCAAAGATAAAATGTCATCTATGGTGATATTTTCTTTCTTTTCTTTGATATGATCTTTCATCACACTTTTGGCAAGTTCGAGTGTGATTTCTTGTCCTAGTATGGTTGCATAAGCATTTAAACTTATGATGATGCCTTCGATTTCTCTTATATTATCCCCTAAAGAAGTGGCGATATAGTTTATGATATCATTAGAAAGATTGATATCGTTAAATTCACATTTTTTTCTTATGATGGCTATTTTTGTATCTAGTTGAGGTGGAGTTATATCAGCTATGATCCCATGTGCAAAACGACTTTTTAAGCGTTCGGTTATACCTTTTAGCATGTTGGGTGGATTGTCTGAAGTCATGATGATTTGTCCATCGTTGTTTTTGATTTCATTAAATATAAAGAAAAATTCTTCTTGAATTTTATCGGTTTTTCCTAAAAACTGCACATCATCTATAAGCAAAACATCGCAGTTTCTATACTTTTCATGAAATTTATCTAAAGAGCCATTTTTTAAATTTGAAGTAAAATCATTGATAAAATTTTCACTTGTAGCGTAAATGACTTTTTTTCCCATTTCTAAGCTTGCATTTCCAACTGCTTGAAGTAAATGTGTTTTTCCAAGTCCTGTAGGCCCATAAACAAAGATAGGATTATAAAGTTTTCCAAGTTTGTCTTTATGTATTATAGCTTTACATGCTCCATAAGCGTATTTGTTAGAATCCCCCACAACAAAACTTTCAAAAGTAAAAGAAGGATTTAAAATCGTGCTTTGTGCCTTTATATGAGCTATGTCGATTTTTGTGCTTTTGTTGCTTTGTTTAGTACTTTGTGCTTGTATATTTATGATGGCTTTATTTCCGCTTTGTACTTCATAAAAATGCGCGATTTTTTTGCCGTATTTTGTTTGTATGAATTTAGCCATGAGTTCATTTGGAGCATTAAAAACCAAAAGATCTGCTTTGCTTTGCTTTTCGTTGAATTTTAAATTTGATAGATAGTTTTCGTATTCGTTTTCGCTTAATTCTTTTTTTAAATTTTCAAGTATTTGGCTTGGATTCATAATCTCTCTTTAAATTTTGCATAATGTATAAATTTTATCTTAAATTTCATAAAAAAAGGTTAAAATCCGCTTTTGTATTTTATTTTCAAAAGGTATGAATTTGAAAATTTTAGGTATAGATCCAGGTTCGAGAAATTGTGGTTATGCTATCATAGAAGCCAACAAAGGAAAAAACATTCTCATAGAAGCAGGGCTTATAAAGATAAAGCCAAGTACTTTACAGTATCAAATCACAGAGCTTTGCGAGGGTTTGGACTTGATTTTTAAAAATCATTCTTTTGATGAGGTAGCCATAGAAGATATCTTTTTTGCTTACAATCCAAAAACCGTTTTAAAACTCGCACAATTTCGCGGAGCCCTATCTTTAAAAATTCTTCAAATTCATGGAGACTTTGTAGAATACACTCCTTTACAAGTGAAAAAAGCCGTCACAGGAAAAGCTAAAGCAACCAAAGAACAAGTTGCTTTTATGGTAAAAAGACTTTTAGGACTTAGTAAAGATATCAAGCCTTTAGATATCACAGATGCTATAGCAGTGGCATTAACTCATGCGGCAAATTTAAGAGTTAGGGTGTGATTTTGGTAATTTTCATTACACAAAAGTCCAAAGCTCCATAAACTCCTAAAATACCTTTAAATTTTTTCTATAAATTTTTAAAAAATTCATAAAAAATTTCAAAAGTTGGAACAGAACTTGCTTGTAAAACTTCACATAAACGCAAAAGTTTTTTAAAGCCAAAGCGTTAAATTTTTAAAGCAATATTTTATAAAGGATTTAAGATGATGAGATCACTTTGGTCTGGCGTAAGCGGACTACAAGCACATCAAGTTGCGATGGATGTTGAAGGTAATAACATTTCAAATGTTAATACCACTGGTTTTAAATATTCTCGTGCAGATTTTGGAACTATGTTTAGCCAAACAGTAAAAATCGCTACAACTCCAACTGATGGAAGAGGTGGACAAAACCCACTTCAAATCGGTCTTGGCGTTTCAGTAAGTTCTACTACAAGAATTCATTCTCAAGGTTCAGTTCAAACTACAGATAAAAACACTGATGTGGCTATCAATGGTGATGGTTTTTTCATGGTGAGTGATGATGGCGGTCTTACAAACTATCTTACAAGAAGTGGAGACTTTAAACTTGATGCTTATGGGAATTTTGTAAATAATGCCGGTTTTGTTGTGCAAGGATGGAATATCAACTGGGATGATCAAACCATAGATAGCTCAAGAACTCCACAAAACATTTTCATCGATCCAGGTATGCATATCCCTGCAGCAAAATCAACCGAAGTAGCTATCAAAGCAAATTTAAATAGTGGTTTAAATATAGGAACTTCAAGCACGAATTTATACGGACTTGACTCAGTTCATGGCTATAATACTAAAACCAACAAAGCTGAAGATGAAAACGATACAGGAACCACTCAGTTTTATACTACTTCTAAAAATTCGGTTGAAGTAACAGAAAAAGGCGTAGATGCAGGAGCTTTGTTTAATGCAAAAGGAACAGGGCTAAATCTAAGAGATGGACAAGGAATTTGGGTTTCATATGCAGATGCAAAATACACTACAAATACAGGAGGACAAAAAGTATTTGATCCTAACAATACGTCAGAACAAACCTCAGTAATTTTTTGGGGTGATAAGGACAATAAAGTAACTTTAGATATAACTTTAAATGGTGTAAATATTTATAATGCTGATATTCAAAGTCTTGATGATGCCATAGCTTATATCAACACTTTCACCGCACCAACTGATACTAGAGAAGGAACAGGAGTAAAAGCGGTTAAAAAATCAGATGGCTCAGGTATAGAATTTGTCAATGATAATGCTGATGGCACTACAGATAATATGAAAAATATTGATCTTACTGTAAATTCTAATAATAGTGCGGGTGAAATTCAAAATGTAACTTATAATGAAGGACAAAAGAAATTTACAGTAGCAAAAATGAATACTGCTAAGACTGATTCTGCTTGGATAGCTGGTAATGGTGCTAAAGCTGGAGGTGAAAATGTAAAAGTTATTACCGCACATAAGTATATTTATAGTTCAAATCCTGTGGATTTACCTCCTATGTATAATCCTGATGGGGGTCCAAGTTATGTTGCTAATACAAACAATAGACCTACAGATCCTGCTTCTGCAAACTACTGGGATGCTTTGCATGGTGGACTTTTAAATACTGATGCAAGAGTATTTAGAACAACTGAAGATTTAAGAGAGCTTTTACAAAGAGATGCTAGATATGGTGTAGACTATAATGGTAGTGGTAAAGGTGATGGAACAACAGTAGATATGAATGATATCAATCAAAATGTCAAAGTTGTAGTAAATTCAAGCGGACATTTTGCTATATCTAATGCAAATGAAGACTCCACCATACCTTCAGGTGCAGGCGTTAATAGTGGTAATGCTCAAAATGTAGCAGCTAAAAATATGAGTTTTAATATCACTGCTTATTCTAATAAAGAAGGCACAGTAAGCACCAATGATGCTTTTACAGCTATTTTTAAAGCTTGGGATGGTCCTTTAGTAACGGGTGGATCGATCAAAGAAAGCGAACAGCTTAAACTTTCATCCTTTTCAGCAGGGCTTGAAATTTATGATTCTTTAGGTTCAAAACATACTTTAGAAGTGCAATTTGTAAAACAAAGCACCACTCAAGATGGGGGTAATGAATGGCAAATGATCATTCGCGTACCAGAACCTGCAGAGATCAACACTACAGGAGAAGGTCCTACGAACATCATCGTGGGTAGTGCAAGATTTAACAACGATGGATCTTTAGCAAGCTATACACCAAAAACTATAAGCTTTTCACCAAACAATGGTGCTGCGCCAAATCAACAAATCAAACTTTCCTTTGGAACAAGCGGAAGCAATGACGGCCTTGTAAGCTCAAACTCTGCTTCAACTCTAACAGGACAAGCAACCGATGGTTATACTTCGGGTAACTTAAAACCTGATGCTATCCGCGTTGATGATAAAGGAAATATCTTAGGCGAATTTACCAATGGTAAAACTTTTGCAGTGGCAAAAATCGCTATGGCTTCAGTGGCTAATAACTCAGGTCTTGAGGAAATCGGCGGAAACCTTTTCAAAGTTACTGCAAATAGTGGTAATATCGTAGTAGGTGAAGCAGGAACAGGGGGTCGTGGTGAGATGAAAACCTCAGCTCTTGAAATGTCAAATGTGGATTTGAGCCGTTCTTTAACAGAACTTATCATTATCCAAAGGGGTTATCAAGCAAACTCAAAAACCATTTCAACCAGTGATCAAATGCTTCAAACCTTGATCCAGCTTAAACAATAATTTAAGCTTAGCATTCTATAAAATATTGTTTTTTGCTCCCTTAAAGGGAGCAAGCCTTGCTTTACAAGCCTATCTTGGTAGTCTTGTAATACTAGGCTTAGGCTTGAACTGCCTTCAATTTATTGCTAACTCACTCTTGCTAGGGGTGAGTTGCAATAAAATTGCATTTTCTTATCTGTATCATAATCGTTTTAAAAACTTATTTTGTTATAATTTTTGCTTGAATTTAAATTTAAGGAAAATCTATGCGTTATGGTGAAAAAGAAATCAAAGAATTTGATGTAGAAAATATGGAAATTTGGCCAAATGATGCGAAAAATGACTATATCATTAAAATCACTTTACCTGAATTTATGTGTACTTGTCCGCGTTCGGGCTATCCTGACTTTGCAACGATTTATCTTGAGTATATACCTGATAAATTTGTGGTTGAGCTTAAGGCGATAAAGCTTTATATCAATACTTTTATGCATAGAAATGTTTCACATGAAGCAAGTATCAATGAAATTTACAATACTTTAAAAGATAAACTAAAACCAAAATGGATTAAAGTTGTGGGGGATTTTAACCCGCGTGGAAATGTGCATACGGTAATAGAATGTCGTAGTGATATAGTTGTTCCAAAATAATATTTGAGTAAAATATTCACATATTTTTATGTAAAGATTAAATATTTTATAAAAAATTCTTATTTAATCTTTGAAGAATATATAATATAAAAAGATCTAAAATTTTTAGATCGAATTTTATTATAAGGAGTTAGGTTATGAATAAAAAATTATTAAGCATTGTCGCAAGTGCTACTTTGTTTTCAAATTTGGCTTTAGCAGATGAGAATTCCGGTTTTTTTATAGGTGCTGATGCAGCTTGGATACATGCTCAAGTAAAAAGTGAGTTAAAACATAAGAATACAAAGCAAAATTTTAATGGAGATATTTCAGGTAATATACCATCGTTTGGTCTAAAACTTGGATATCGTTTAAATGAAAATCATAGAATTTATGCTGGTTATAATTATTCTGATGAATTTAGTGATTTTATCAAAACTCCTAGAATTCAAATCGAAGGTGATTTTACTACACATAAATTTTTAACAGGTTATGATTTTACTCCTAAGCTTTTTGAAAAAACCAGAGCTGTTTTAGGTGTGTATGGAGGATATGCAAGAACAGATCTTACCTTAAAAACAAGCTTTTTATCTTTGTCGCAAAATTTTGACGGTTATTTTTATGGAGCGAAAATAGGTGCTTTATATGATTTGACACCACATAATGAAATAGAATTAGGCTTTAAAGCAGAGCAAATTCATTATAATTCTAGAAATTTTTATCAAAATAAAGTGGGCTCAAACTTTTACGATCCTAAACAAACAAATTATGGTGTATATTTAGGATATAATTATAAATTTTAATCTAATGCAAGTTTTTATAACTTGCATTAATGAAATCAACCTCCACCGATAAAGTATTTTTCTACATCATCAAGTAATTTTTCACAAATTTGAGAATCTGTATTTTTTTCTACTATAAGATTTATATAAGTTTTAGTATCTCTAAAGCTTCCTGCTGATTTTGAATTTTCGCGAGTGAGTTTTTGAGTGTCTCTAGTGTATTCTATATTGATGTTAAATTTAAGTGCAGCACTTGCTTCGCCTAAATTTGTTTTTACTACTACATTCATTTTAGAAGCTTTAGCGAGTGTGGCTTGGGTTTTATTTATGATTTCTTTAAAGCGTTGGCAAGATCGTATGAGTGTAGCGATAAATTTGTTATCAAGCCCCTCATAAGCTACTTTGAGTTTGTTTTTGATGTCTTTTGTACTTTCTTTTTCAGGGGCTACAAAAACCATGTAAAAACCATTTTTTATAGCTACATTGTCTGTTTTTACATCGCGTCCACTTGACATAACTTTAACATAAATGGCATTATCAAGATAAACACGATCTACCATAGGGCCATAAATTTCGTATTCTTTTTTTCGGACTATGACTTCACGAGCCAGGACATTTAATTTCACATTGGCTTCGTGGATAACAGGTTCCATTTCTTTTTTAATCTCTAAGAGTTCTTTTAACATCAACATCCTTTTTGTTACTTAAAACTACAATTATATCAATAATTTTCTTAATTTAAGAATTTTACAAGCACATTTACTAAAAATATGATACATCAAGGATTAATTTTAACAAAGGAGGAAAAGATGAAACAAATTTGTAAAATTTCAAATTCAGTCCAACAAAAAAGTAAAGACAATACTTTTAATCTGCTACTGCAATTCTCATTCTAAAACTCAATTTTTATTTTTAATCATTTTTTTACATTTTTAATTTTTTATCATTGTTGTTAAGTTTTTGAATTTTTTAAATTCATTTAGTCTGTTTTGGTTTTAAAGGATTAAATCGTGAAAGATAATAAAATCATAATCTTTGATATCACTTTGCGTGATGTGGAAAATGAGATTTAGAAGAAGTGGTTATGGCGATAAAAACTTGCCTTGAAAATTTAGACCACGATGAAAGTACTTATAAGTTAGATGATGTTTATGTTTGGTGAGTTTTGAAAATTTTTGTAATGGTTCTTCAAGAGAGCATGCGTCTTGGGCTTTGGTTGATCATGGTATTAGAGTTATTATCGCACCTTCTTTTGCGGATATTTTAAAAACAATGCCTTAGGAAATGGTTTGCTTACCATAGAACTTACTAAAGATGAGGTTTTGGAAATAGTTGATGAGTTAAAAAAATCCCAAGATAAAAATATAGAAATTTCTTTATTGTAAAAAAGAGTATTTTTTAAAGATAGGATTTTTCTTTTGATTTAGATGATTTTCACAGAATTTGTCTTTTGGAAGGATTTGATAATATAGCTTTGACTTTAAAACATGAAGCACAAATTAAAGCCTATGAGAAAAACTCAAAAAGCTTTTTGGTTTAGAATTTTTTCATAAGCTAAAAAAGGATCTTGGTAATTAGGTATGTTAAAATTTCCACAAAAATTAAAAACAAGCTTTTTAAAAAGCGAATTCATAGGAAAATTTTTACTATGAGTATCTGCTCTTAAACTTGCCTTGTGATTTTCCAAGGCAAAATTTTCGCAAAAATTTAAAAGTTTTTGTGCTACGCCTTTGCCCTTTGCCTTTTGTTTGACGGCTAAACGGTGTAGATAAAAGGCTTTATCATCATAATTTTTGTTAAAAATAACTTGTTTATAAAATTCAGGTTCAAATTTTTCATTGATACAGATAAAGCCTAAAATTTCATCATTTTCTTTAAACACATAAAGTTCTTGTGCTTGTATATCTTCTTGAAAAACTATTTCATTAGGATAATTCTCATCCCATTGGTGAAAATTCATAGCTTTCATAGCATTTAAAGCATCTTTTGTGATTTCAAGTATAGAATTTAAATCTTTATGGATGGCTTTTTGTATGATAGTGTTTTGCATGATAATCCTTTGTATAAGGAAGGGTGATGGTGGCTCCGATTGGACTTGAACCAACGGCCACTACCATGTCAAGGTAGTGCTCTACCAGCTGAGCTACGGAACCATATGGTGGAGCATAGCGGGTTCGAACCGCTGACCCCAACGCTGCCAGCGTTGTGCTCTCCCAGCTGAGCTAATGCCCCTTTGTAAGTCCGAGATTTTATCGTAATATTACTTGTTTTTGGCTGAAAACTAAAATCAAATTTTTAATTTATGATGTAATATACTACTTTATTAAAAGATTTAAATCAAGTTTCTAAATATGTTAAAGATGAAAAAATTAAAAAACTTTTAATAGAAAAAGATAAAGATAAAAAAGGCGAAAATGGCGGAATAGGAACTCCAGCAACAAGAAGTAATCACATAGAAACTTTAATAAACAGAGGCTATATTGTAGTTTCAAAGGATAAAAAGCAAGTTGTTAATGCTACAGAACTTGGAATTAATTTAATCCAAAATTTAGATCCTATATTGACAAATCCAGACATGACAGCTTTATGGTTTGAATCTCAAAAAGAAATACAAGAAGGAAAACTAAAAAGAAGCGATTTTTTAAATTCAATTAATGATTTTATTTTAAAAATAATTGATAATGAAAAGAGTTTAAACAAAAAAATTGTTTCTAATGAAGAAAAAGAAAAAATAACTTGTCCTAAATGTCAAAAAGGTTTTTTAAGAGAAATAAATGGAAAATTTGGAAAATTCTTTTCTTGTTCTGAATATTCTAATGGTTGTGATTTTAAGGCAAAATCTGTTAATGGAAAACCTGAATTAGAAAATAAAAGCACTAATTTAAATACATCTTTTAAATGTCCTCAATGTAATCAAGGAAACTTAATAAAAAGAGAAAGTAAAAATGAAAAAAACAAATTTTGGTATGGTTGTTCTGAATGGAAAAATGGTTGTAAATTTATGTGTCCTGAATTAAATGGCGAACCTAATTTAAATGCTAAAAATAATTTTCAAAACAATTATAAGCAAAAGGTTAAATACAAATGAAAAAAATAATTTTATTTTTATTGCTGTTTAATTTCTTATTTGCAGAAGGAACAAATAATGGGCAAGGAGTTATTTCTGAAACTACTAAAGAAGAAATGCAAAAAATATTTTCTAATAGAAATGATGACATAGAAACTAATGATGGATGTAGTTGGGAGTGTAGAAAGGTTAATAGCGGATATGGAACTCAAATCATAGGATTTGATTTTAAAAATGGGACAACTTTTTGTAGAGTTTATAAAAATGAAAATTTTGATTTAGATTTAAAATTTAATGCTTCAAAAACTAATTTATCTTGTGCTAAACAAGTGTATACAGGACTTGATACTGAATTAAAAAATTATGAAAATATAGATAGAAAAATTAATTTAGAAAGTATAATTAAATGGACGCCAAGCGATACTAAAATTAATTTTGCAAAATATTTAGTTGCTTTAGCAACTTTAAATCCAAATATTATTGATAGAGAAAAAACTTATAATTTAGGAGAATTAACCTTAAAAGATGGTATAGATAATTTTAGCATTAAAACTATACAAAAAAATCAAAGTTTTATGGATTTTTTGATAGCTCCAAATTCTGTTTTAAATCAAAATAAAGGATTTTCTACTTCAAGTATAAGTTTGCAAGAAGCTTCAGCTGTAGATGGTTTTAATAAAAACAATATGGCGTATTTTTCAAATCTATTTTTAACCAATGAAAAAATTTATCAACATTTACAAATTCTAATTCTTGTTTTAGTTGGCGGATTTTTTCTTACTTCAATTAGTGCAGAAAAAATTCAAGCTTACTTAGAAAATAAGGGTGAAAGCGAAGGAAAACAAAAATTTTTACATAAATTTTATATTCCAATGATTATGATGGGAATATTTTTTATGCCTATACCTGAAGGAAATGGTTTAGCTCACTCAACAATTATGCAAAACGTCATTAGATATTTTGCATTAAAATCAACAGATATTGCAGATATGGCTAGTGCAATTGGTGGAAAAACCTATATGGATAAAATTTATAAAAGTATAGGTGGAGTAAATATTCAAGGTATTAAAGCCTTATTAGAAAAAAAGAAAGAAAATGAGTTTCTTATAAGTTAAGGAGATGAAATTTATAAAAAAACTTGTTCTTTAAGATATAAAAACCAACTATCTGCTATTAGAGAAAGCTATATCACTTCTTTAACAGATGAAGATAAAGAAAAAATAAAACGATTTTTAGCTGAAGATAGTAATGATATGGCAGGAAAAAATGGCGATATTTCCTTGGAAGCTTGTATAGCTTTAGAAGCTGATATTTTAAAAGCAAGAAATGAAATAACTAAAATAAATTCTCAAATGGAAAAAATTGATAAATTAAGAGATAACACTCAAAAAATCAATGAAATGAAAAATCTTGATGCTTATTTTGCAGTAAGAGAAATGCAACTTGGATGGATAAATTCTTTATTTACGCCAAGTAGTGCAATTTTAGCAGAAGTAACTATGTTTAAAGAAGAGTAAGGTGATGAAGATGAACAAAAAGAAAGGATGATTAAAGCAACTAAAAAAAATATTCAAAACACTAAAGAAAATATAAATAAAGGAGATATTGAAATTAGTAAAGATGATATTACAGATAGCTCTTTAGGATGGATAGCAGGTAAATTAGTATGGATGATGTTACCAGGAGCTTCAACTATAAAAGATTTTGTAATGGAAAATACTGGAAAATTCATGGCTGTAATTCAAGCAGCAGCAGCTTCTACTGTGCCAATCATAGGAACAGTAGGTGGAGCTATCGTTGGATACATAACAGGAACAGTTGCCTCAACAATTACAGGATATGCTATAGCTATAATGTTAATAGAATGGACTTTTCAAAAAATACCATTATTGGTTTGCACTACAGCTTCTATTATAATATTTGTATCTTATTTAGTTTCTTTGATAAAATATTTTTATATTTCACCATTCGTTGTAGCTTTCTCCTTAGCAACTAAAAGAATGGATAAAATTATTGAATTCTTAATTAATGGTATGGCTATATTTTTAAAACCCGTATTAATTATTCTCTTTATATATTTATCATTATTTATAAATGTTTTAGTAGACGAATTTTTCTTATTTGTTTCTGTAGAACAATTTACAGGAATTAAAACTAGCGTATATAATTTTCACACTAACTTTATTATAGGTGCAATCACAGGCTTATTAACTATATTTGCAAAAATTGCTTCAGCGGTAATTATGTGGAATTTAATTATTAAAGGGTCTTCATGGGCTTTATCATTAGTAGGTATTGATGGAAAACAAAGTGAAATGATTTCTCAAGGTATGGAAAACACTTTAAACAAGAGAGCAAATATTGTTTAAAGAAATCTCAACTAAACCAAATATATACAAAGGAATAAAATGGAAAATAAAATGAAAAAAATATATAGAACTTGAAAGAAAAGAAGGACAAATCAATGACATTCCATATGTTATTTTGAAAGTTGAATATCCTAATCTAAAAGAATTAAAAGATAAGGATTTATTAATGCAAAATGACAAAGGACAATGGCTTTGTGGCTATATTGGCTTAAAACACGAACAAGAATTAGATTTTAATAAGTTGGAAAATGAAGTTTGTATAGCCCCTATTTATTTAGAAAAATTTGACACTGATTTATTTGAAAAAGACGAGAATGTTACTAAAATCATATTTTTTGATCAAAATCATTCTTGGAATAAAAGTAGGATAAATACTCAGTTAGATGAAGATTTATGCTTAAAAGATATTGAAAAAGTAGTAAATCACATTATTAATTTTAACAAAAATAATATAAAAGAAGAAAATTCCAATAAAGAATATAAATTTCAAAGGAGAAGAAAATGACAAAAATAGATTATTATAATTTTTTAGATGAAGCAGATTACTTAATGAAAAAATACAAAGAAGAACAAAAGGAGCTTACAGAAGAAGTATTTTTAAATTTTTTAAAAGAAATGGTAGAAAAATACAATCTTAATAAAAGAAAATATGATTTTTTTGTGCTTCATAATAATTTTCTCTTTGTAACAAAAAACAAGCAATGTTACACAATAATCAGCTTTGAAAAAGACAAAGATAGAAAAATAGATTTTTCAGGATATAGCCTTGAAACAAAAGAACAAGGACAAAAATATTTTGAAGAAAATTTTAAAGAATATGAGAAAGTTGATTTTTTATGGAAAACATAAAATTTGAGAAAAAATTAAAAGAATTAGAACTTACAAAAAAAAAGAATTTGTAAATATGGAAAGAGTAACTATGTTAAAATTACAAATCCAAACGCAACAAAAAAAGATATAGAAAAGGATAAAAAGAAAATGGTAGAAGAGAAAGAAAGTAAGGGGAGCAATCTTATACAATTAAGAATTAGCGATAAGACGAAAGAATACCTTCAAGAGAGCTGACAGCTTAGGTTTTCCTTTAAATACATATATTTATCATCTTATTATGAAAGATATGGAAACTTTTAATCGAAAGTGATTAAAAGTTTTTTCGAAAAATGCTAAACTCAAAGAAACACTAGATAAAAAAGCTGAAGAGTTAGGCATTAACACAACTCAACCCATAAAAACATTTTAATTATCAGAAATATCACAAAATTTCCTTCGCAAATTGCACTCAACGCTAAGTATACTATAATGATCATTATAATTTATAATCATTATATCAGCATATTGATATCTTCCATTTTCAATTTCTTTTTTAGATTCTTTTTGTGAATTTAAAAGAAAATTATAATCTCTTTCTTTAAGTGTTTTAATATTTTTTATTTCGCTTAAATCAATTAAAGAATACTTTCCACTTGTTTTATACTCTTCATCAATTTTTTTAAGTGCAAATTCATATCCTTCTTTACTTCCTTGCTCTGAATTATAAGTATATTCTTTAAGTTTAGGTTCTCCACAACCTATAAAAATTAAAGATAATCCAAAAATAATTAAATACAAACTTTTCTCTTTTTTCATTTTATTTTCCTTTTTATTTTATCTTTTAAATTTTCTTGATATTCATTTTTTTCATTTTTTAGAGCGAAATGTTTTCTTTTTTCTAGTTCATTTTTAACTTCTTTTATTACTATTGTGTCAAATTTTTCAAAGTTTTTATAATAACAAGCTTCTTCCAAAGCTTGAAAGTATTCTTCTTTTGAAGAATACTTAATATTGATAGGTGGATAATTATTTTTAACAAGCTCATAATTCATTAAAAGCCTTGACATTCTTCCATTACCATCAATAAATGGGTGCATTCTAACAAAGTCAATATGTATTCTTGAAGCTCTAATAATAGGGTGTAAATTTTGTGCTTCATTCTCATACCAATTTAAAAAGTTTTTCATTTCAAAATCAATACTCAAATAATCAGGTGGAATATGTTTTGCACCGCTAATCACTACATTAGCCTTTCTATATACTCCAGCATTCTTTATATCAATTGTTTGTAAAATAATTTGATGTAAAGATTTAATATCAAATTCATTTAAAATTGTATTAGCATTTGCAAGTTCTAACATAAAATCAATAGCATGTGAATGGTTTATGGTTTCTAAGTGTTCTTTTACACTTTTTCCTGCAATAGTCATACCTTCAAGCACTGCTTTTGTTTCAAATAAGGTAAGTGTATTCCCTTCGATTGCATTAGAATCATTTGTATATCTTAATTTAAAATCTTCTTCTAGTGATTTTTTAGTTTCAAAAGCTAGTTTGTGTTCTTTCAAAAAATCTTTTAGAATATCAATTTCCTTTAGAACATCTTTTAAATTCATTTTCTTTTCCTATTTTTTATAATGATAGAATATTTTTTTATTTTATCAATTTTTCTATTAATTTAACCATCCCAATACAAAAAACAGATATTTCTCCATATAAGACAGAAATTCCCTAACTTTTCTTTTGTTATTCATTTTTTTCTCCTTTTATTCCAAAGATAATCAATATTATATTATATAGTATTATATTATAAAATTTTCACTCCTTAACTTCTAATAACTCCTTGTTTTCGTAGATATTGCCTACGATTTCAAAATTATAATAATATTTTTCATAATAAGTTATTTCTCCACCTTGTTCCGCATCTTCATCTATATTCGATGTAAGCACAAAACCATTTTTCCCAAATTTAACAATACCCATATATTTTTGCCAAAAATGATAAGCTGTGATAAATGTATAAAAAGATTTATTTTTTATGAAAAATTATTTGATTAATTCTAAAATATCTCTTTTTTTGTTAAGTTCAAGTTGTCTAGAATAATAAAAATATTTGGTCAAAACCAAAATTCCTATATGGAATTCTTTTTTCTTATCTAAAAATTTCTTAATATATTGATGAGCATTATTAATAATTTCCAATGCATCTTTTGAGCGACTTTTAAAATATTCAATTACTGCTGACAAATTCTCATTATCAATCAAAGCAAAGTGATAATTTGGTTTTAAAGTTCCTTCCATAAACCAAGTTTCGCAAGTTATTTTTGGAGCTAAAACTAAAGAATTAGAATTCATAGCCCATTTTAAGTTGCTTGCTACATCGTTACACTCTAAAGAAATTATAAATTTATATTTCATTTGTTCTTTTTTGTTTAAAAAGTTTTTTTTCCATTGGCTAGGTTGTTTTGAAGTATCTCCTATATTGCAAAAAGTTCTACCAAAATAAGAATCAAAAAATTCTTTTCTATGTTTTTGATATACTGCTCCTCTAAATATTGCTATATCCTTTTTATTTTCATAGTTTATGTTATCTTTTAAAAAGCAAAAGTGCCTATTTTTATCAAGTTTTAATAAAATATTATTTATATTATTTTCCAAAGATCTTGATTTGCAAATAGTTGCTTCTTTAAAAGTATGTCTTACATCGCCAAATTCTTTATTCCATAAAAATTCATCTTTAAAGTATTTACTGATTTCATAAGCATCAAAAGCATAAGAGGTGTCTTTAAAAGGAAATTTTCCTATTTTTTCCTTTGCTGTAGGTGTAAAAAATTCATTTATTTGATTATAATATTTAACTCGAGTTTGTATTTCTTCTAAGTCTTTAATATTGTATTTTAAAATATCATTAAAAATTTTATCTAAATTTATTTGAAAAAAAATATCTTGGTATAAAAGATATTCCCATTCCTTTTAAATTCATCAAAAGTCTTGATTGTAGCATTATAAAAAACCTAATAAATAAAATTTTTAATATTTTATCAAAAATTTAAGAATTTGTAAACAATAAAATAACTTTTGACAAAACAATAATTTTTAAATATTAAAAATAAGAATGGCAGACAGGAAGGGATTCGAACCCTCGAAAGCTTGCACTTTACACGCGTTCCAGGCGTGCTCCTTCAACCGCTCGGACACCTGTCTATGAAATAAAGCTTTCATTATATCTATAAAAGCTTTAAAAATAAAGAAATTTTTTAAATATTGAAAATAAAATTATTTTTTTAAAAAATCAGAAAATTTTTAGTAAAAAGTAGTATAATTATATTTTTATTTTTAGTCAGGGTAGCTCAGCTGGTTAGAGCGCTGGTCTCATAAGCCGGAGGTCGGGAGTTCAAGTCTCCCCCTTGACACCATTAAATGTAATAATTATTTTTTTTCTTTTGTTACTACAAAAACAATTCCACCAAAACCTATAATTACAACAGCTGTTATAAAAACGATTTCGAAAATATCTAGCATTGTCATTGTTCTTTTGCCCTTTCTTTAAGCTGTCCACAAGCAGCTGAGATATCAAGCCCTTTACTTTCTCTTATAGTGCAAGTTACACCTTTGCTACTGAGTAAATCTTGAAATTTAATCGCATTTTCTAAACTAGGGCGTTTATATAAACTTCCTTCATGTGGATTAAAAAGTATTAAATTCACTTTGGCTTTAATGCCATTTAAAAGCTTGACTAATTCTTTAGCGTGTTCAAGCTTATCATTGATACCATCAATTAAAAGATATTCAAACATTACCCTTTTTCTTTGATTTATAGGAAATTCACGCACCGCATCCATAATTGCAGCGATATTATAAGCTTTATTGATAGGCATAAGCTCAGTTCGAAGTTCATCATTAACCGCATGCAACGATATAGCAAGTAAAGCACCTAAATTCATTTGACCTAATTCTTTGATTTGTTTTGCTAAACCGCTAGTGCTGATGGTTTGACGGCGGGGACTTATGGCAAGCCCCTCATTTTGTGCTAAAATTTTTACCGCTTTAGAAACATTTTTAAGATTATCCAAAGGCTCACCCATACCCATATATACTATATTTACACACCGTTCATAAGGGATATTATTTTGTTTTTTGATCCATAAAATTTGTCCGACTATCTCCCCTGCACTTAAATTTCTTTTCAAACCACCCTTGGCAGTAAGACAAAAACTACATCCACTTTTACAACCTACTTGAGAAGAAACACAGATAGTGTATCTTGCATGAGAAATTCTTTTGCCTTCCGCATCTATTTTTTCTTCTTTCATAGGCAAAAGCACACTTTCTACTCTTAAACCATCGATGAGTTCAAAAAGATATTTTATACTTCCATCTTTACTTTGCTCATTTTTAACGCATTTTACAGGAGAGAAATGAAAATTTTGTGCAAGTTCTAAACGTAGATCTTTTGGTAAACTTGACATATCGGAAAAATTATTGGCGTATTTTTGATAAATCCATTGATAAATTTGTTTCACGCGAAACATCGGTTTGATTTTTTCTCCTAATTCTTCAGGTAAAAAATCTAAAATATTAACAAGCTCTTTCAAAATTATTTTCCTTTTTGAATTTTTAAATATAATGATATTTTTTTAAGTATTCTTCTAATTTTTCTTTTGCCTTTTGATGATTTTTTATAAAATCTTCGTGAGCGTTTTCATTACAAAAATTTGTTGTACACAAAATACACTCTGCATCAATATTTAAATTTTTAGCTACGCTCAAAACAGAAAAGGCTTCCATATTTTCTGCAAAAAAACCTAATTTCGAAAATTCTTTTGCTGCTTTTGAATTTTGACAAATATAATTTGAAGAATTGATCTTGATTGTTTCACGAGAAACATTTTCTTTTTCTAAGCAAATTTCATATTTTGCAGGAGTATAAAAAGCATGTGAAATTTTAGAAAATTCTACATTAAAAGCATGTGAACTTCTATAAATTTCTAAAATTTCCCCCTTATCATAAAGCCCACAAGTTCCTATAAATATAAGTTTTGATGGTTTTTCTTTGAAGCAAAGTTGACTCAAATGAAAAGCTGATTCAACCAAACCTATGCCTATAGCTTTTGCAAAAGAAAAATTTTCATTTCCACCCGCACAAACAATCATTTTGATCCTTATGAAATTTTACAAAAAATAATTCTACCTAAAAAGACTTAATTAAGAATTTTTAGATAAAATTATTTCTTATGGTTAAAGCAAAAAAACAATACGGACAAAATTTTTTAATCGATAAAAGCGTATTAGCAAAAATCATCCAAGCCATACCCAAAGAGATGAACAATATCATTGAGATTGGGCCTGGCTTAGGTGATTTAACGCAAGAACTTTTAAAAATTTCTCAAGTAAAAGCTTATGAAATCGATAATGATCTCATACCTATTTTAAAAAAGAAATTTCAAAAAGAACTTGAATGTGGAAAATTTAACTTGATCCATCAAGACGCAAGCGAAGCTTTTAATCCTAGTCTTGATGAAAAACCATATTTTTTGGTTGCAAATTTGCCTTATTATGTTGCAAGTCACATTATATTAAAAGCTTTAGAAGATAAAAATTGTCTAGGGCTTATTGTAATGGTGCAAAAAGAAATGGCTGAAAAATTCTGCGCTAAAGAAGGAAATAGTGAGTTTTCTTCCTTGGGCGTTTTAAGTGCAATGATTTGCGAAAGAAAAATGCTTTTTGATGTTGATCCACAATGTTTTAATCCGCCGCCAAAAGTTATGTCAGCGGTGATGAGTTTGATTAAAACTAAGGATTTTGATGAACTTTGCGAAATAGAAAATTTCAAAAATTTTCTAAAAGACTGTTTTAAAGCTCCTAGAAAACAACTCTTAGGAAATTTAAAAACATATAAAGTAAAAGTTTTAGAAGTTTTAAGTGCTCTTGGCTTAAAAGAAAACATCAGACCACATGAAATTTGCGTTAATTCATACCTTAAAATTTATGACAAATTAAAGGATGAATATGGACGAAAACAAAGAGATAAATAAAAACGAACAAAATCCGAACTCAAATTCAAAAAACAATAAACGCTATAAATATAAAAATCGTAGAAAAAAATTAGCTGATTCTTTGCAAAATGAAAACGATACTCCAAAAATCGATCAAATTTCTAACAAGGAAAATTCTGAAAACTCAGAAAATAAAACTGAGAAAAAAAAGAAGAAAAATCGCAATCTTCCTTCAAAACTCACAGGCAATGAAGATTGGCAAATCGCTCTTGCAGAATGTATAGAAGCTAACCGTGTTTCACATGAAAACCGCTTACACCCTTTAAAATATAATAATTCTAGCGAATATAAAATCCGCATTACTCCTTTAGGAGGCTTAGGAGAAATCGGTGGAAATATTAGCGTTTTTGAAACCAATAAAGATGCAATCATAATAGATATAGGCATGAGTTTTCCTGATGGAACTATGCATGGGGTAGATATTATCATCCCTGATTTTGATTATGTAAGAAAAATTAAAGATAAAATTCGTGGTATAGTGATTACCCATGCACACGAAGATCATATCGGTGCGGTGCCTTATTTCTTTAAAGAATTTCAATTTCCTATCTACGCTACACCTTTGGCTTTAGGAATGATTTCAAACAAATTTGAAGAACATGGCTTAAAAGCAGAACGCAAATGGTTTCGTCCTGTAGAAAAACGCAAAGTTTATGAGATAGGTGAATTTGATATAGAATGGATTCATATCACGCACTCTATCATTGATGCTTCAGCGCTTGCGATTAAAACAAAAGCAGGAACTATTATTCATACAGGTGATTTTAAAATCGATCAAACCCCAATCGATGGCTATCCAACAGACTTAGGACGTTTAGCACATTATGGAGAAGAAGGAGTTTTATGTCTTTTAAGTGATAGTACAAATTCTTATAAAGAAGGTTATACAAAAAGTGAAAGCTCTGTAGGGCCAACTTTTGATCAAATTTTTGCGCGTACTAAGGGTAGGGTGATCATGAGTACTTTTAGCTCTAATATCCACCGTGTTTATCAAGCTATCACTTATGGTTTAAAATACGGCAGAAAAGTTTGTGTTATCGGTCGTTCTATGGAAAGAAATCTTTATACCACTATGGAATTAGGCTATATCAAACTTGATAGAAAAATTTTCATCGATGCTGATGAAGTAAGCAAATATAAAGACAATGAAGTGCTTATCGTAACTACAGGAAGTCAAGGCGAAACTATGAGTGCGCTTTATAGAATGGCAACTGATGAGCATAAATTTATAAAGATTAAGCCTACGGATCAAGTAATCATTTCAGCTAAAGCTATACCAGGAAATGAAGCAAGTGTTTCTGCAGTACTTGACTATCTTTTAAAAGCAGGAGCTAAAGTAGCGTATCAAGAATTTAGCGAAATTCATGTAAGCGGACACGCTAGTATAGAAGAGCAAAAACTTATGCTAACCCTTACTAAACCTAAATTTTTCTTACCGGTTCATGGGGAATACAACCATATCACCAAACATAAAGAAACAGCGATGAAATGCGGTATTCCTGAAAGAAATATCTATCTTATGAGTGATGGTGATCAAGTAGAACTTTGCCAAAAATATGTCAAACGCATAAAAACCGTAAAAACAGGTAAAGTTTTTGTGGATAATCAAATCAACAAACAAATCGCCGATGATGTAGTTATAGATCGCCAAAAACTTGCAGATAGTGGTATAGTGGTTATTATCGCACAAATTGACAAAGCTACAAAAACACTGATCAACAAACCAAGAGTATTTAGCTATGGGCTAGTAGCTGACAAACACGATCATGCTTTTAGCAAAGATATGGCTGAAGTTTTAGGACAATTTTTCATCAATGTTAAAGATGAAGTACTCAATGATCCAAGATTTTTAGAAAATCAAATCCGCCAAGTTTTAAGAAAGCATATCTTTAGAAAGATTAAAAAATACCCAACCATAGTTCCAACTATTTTTGTAATGTAAAAAAAGGGCAAAAACGCCCTTTTTAAGGAAGATCAAATGAGAATTAATAAATTTATATCCCATAACACCCGCTATTCACGCCGTGAAGCTGATGAACTTATCAAACAAGGCTTAATAAAAATAAACAACAAAATTGCCCTTTTAAGCGATGAGGTTAAATTTGATGATAAAGTCTTTGTTAAGGGTAAAAGAGTGCAAAAAAGAACGCAATTTAGCGTGATAATCTACCATAAACAAAAAGGTGAAATTGTTGGTAAAAAAGACGATCGTGGAAGAAAAACTATATACGATACCTTGCCAAGACAATTTAGCACTTGGCTTAGCGTAGGAAGGCTGGATTATGCAAGTGAAGGCTTGCTTTTGCTTACAGATTCTCCTGTGATTGCCGATGCTTTAATGCATAGCGATTTAGAAAGAGAATACTACCTTAAAGTTAAAGGTACGGTGAGCAAACAAGTCATCGAAGCCATGCAAAATGGACTTGAGATTAAAAATGAAAAAAAAGGCGCACATGCAAAAACTAAAATTACCTCTATGAGTTTTGCTCCTTTTATAGACTTTGAAATTTTTGGATCAAGTGGAGGTTATACTAAGCTTAGAGTGGTTATAAATGAAGGTAAAAATAGAGAGCTTAGACGCTTTTTTGGGCATTTTGATCTCGAGGTTATGGATCTTAAGCGTGTTGCTTTTGGGGCTTTAGATCTTGGTATGTTAAAGGCGGGAAAACACCGTTATTTAGAAAATGGCGAATATGAAAAATTAAGAGATTTTTTGAAATTTAATGAAATAAGATATTGATCATTATATACAAAAATTTAAAAAATAATGATAATTTTTAAATTCTAAAAATTCTATTTTTATCCTTTTTAAAAGGAAAATAATAGAAAAATTTCATCAAATTCCTTGACTTTGAAAACAAGATTTTATATACTCTCATTTCAATTTTTATAAATTGGTTAGTTTTTAACTAACGAGTTCTTTTTAAAGGAAATATTATGGAAAGAATTAGGCTTAAGCTAAAAGCTTATGACCATCGAGTACTAGACAGAACAGTTGCAGCAATCGTAGAAGCTGTTAAAAGAACAGGTGCGGATATCAGAGGTCCGATACCAATGCCTACTAAAATCAAACGCTATACAGTTTTAAAATCTCCACACATTAACAAAGATTCTCGTGAGCAGTTTGAGATAAGAATTCACGCGCGTATGCTAGATATAGTAGCAGCGACTCCAGATACAGTTGATTCTTTAACTAAGCTTGATTTAGCGCCAGAAGTAAGCGTTGAAGTAAGAGCTATGGGTAAGTAAGGATAAGATATGGAATATATTGTAGAAAAAATCGGAATGAGCAGAACAATTACTAATCCAAGTATCGCTGTAACTTTACTAAGGGTTGTAAATGCAAAAGTATGTGAAGTTGAAGGCGGAAAGGCTTTAGTAGCATATCCAAAAGGTAAAGCAAGTAATAAATGTGTCGCAGGACAACAAAAAAAGTATAATCTTTCTGCAGAATACAATAGATTTGCGACTTTAGAAGTAGCAAATACTAAAGCAGGAGATTTAGATGAAACTCCATTAAATGAAGCAAAAATTTTAAAAGTAAGCTTTAACACTAAAGGTAGAGGTTATAGCGGTGTTATGAAAAGACATAACTTTGCAGGGGGTCCAGCAAGTCACGGTTCGAGATTTCATAGACGCCACGGATCTATTGGTAATAGAGAATGGCCAGGTCGTGTTCAACCAGGTATGAAAATGGCAGGACACTATGGAAATACTAAAGTAACCGTTAAAAACGAAGTTGTATCTTATGATGCTGAAAACAAAATTTTAGTAGTTAAAGGTGCAGTACCAGGTTATAATGGTGCTATGGGTAAAATAAGGATTGCAAAATGAGTAAAGTAGTTGTTTTAAATGATAAGTTAGAAAAAGCAGGTGAACTTGATTTGCCTTCAAAATATGCGGAAGTAAATCCACACAATCTTTACTTATATGTGAAATCTTACCTTGCAAGTTTAAGAGCAAATACAGCTCATGCTAAAGGTAGAAGTGATGTAAGTGGTGGTGGTAAAAAACCTTGGAGACAAAAAGGTCGTGGCGGTGCTAGAGCGGGTTCAACAAGAACTAACGTTTGGGTAGGTGGCGCGGTTGCTTTTGGTCCAACAAATGAAAGAAACTACTTTCAAAAAGTAAATAAAAAACAAAAAAGATTGGCGCTTGAAAGAGCTTTAGCAGATAAAGCAGCTAAAGGTGCGTTATTTGCTGCTGATTCTTTAGCTATTGAAAGTGGCAAAACAAAAGATGCAAACGCTGTGATTAAAAAACTTGGCGTCAAAGATGCTTTAATCGTTAAAGATTTACTAGATGAAAAAACACTTTTAGCTTACAGAAATTTAGCAAATTGCTATGTAGTTGATGTAACTGAAGTAAATGCTTATTTAGTATCTGTATTTAATGCTGTTATCATAGAAAAATCAGCGTTAGAATCTATTACAAAAGAGGGATAATTATGGCAGATATTACTGATATAAAGACTATACTTTACACAGAAAAAAGTTTGAATTTGCAAGAGCAAGGTGTCGTAGTTATTCAAACTTCACCAAAGATGACTAAAACAGGCTTAAAAGCGGTTTTAAAAGAGTATTTTGGTGTAACTCCAAAAAGCATCAATTCATTAAGAATGGATGGAAAAGTTAAGCGTTTTAGAGGTCGTTTAGGTCAAAGAAACGATTACAAAAAATTCTATGTTAAGCTACCTGAAGGTGTTAGCTTAGAAAATACGGAGGCTTAAGATGGCAATTAAAACTTATAAACCATATACTCCAAGTAGAAGATATATCACAGGTTTAAGTTCTGAAGATATTACAGCTAAACCAAGTGTGCGTTCACTACTTGTTAAACTTCCAGTGCACGCAGGTCGTAATAGCTATGGAAGAATTACAAGTCGTCATAAAGAAGCGGGTGCTAAAAAACTTTACAGAATTATTGATTTTAAACGCCGTAAATTCGGTATAGAAGGTAAAGTAGAAGCAATCGAGTATGATCCATATAGAAATTGTAGAATTGCTTTGATTGCTTATAAAGATGGGGAAAAAAGATATATTCTTCAACCACGTGGATTAAGCGTTGGCGATATCGTTGCAGCTGCTGAAAGCGGACTTGATATTAAACCAGGTAACGCAATGAAACTTAAAAACATTCCTGTGGGTACTATTGTTCATAATGTTGAGTTAAAGCCAGGCAAAGGCGGTCAAATGATCCGTTCTGCAGGTGCTTATGCACAACTTATGGGTAAAGAAGAAAAATATGTTATCTTAAGACTTGCAAGTGGCGAAATGAGACAAGTTTTAGCTGAATGTATGGCAAGTATCGGCGAAGTTGGAAATGAAGAATGGGCTAATGTAACTATCGGTAAAGCAGGTAGAAATCGCCATAGAGGTATCCGTCCACAAACTCGTGGTTCTGCTATGAACCCAGTAGATCACCCGCACGGTGGGGGTGAAGGTAAGAAAAATTCAGGCCGTCATCCAGTAACTCCATGGGGTAAACCAACCAAAGGTGCGAAAACTCGTCGTAAAAAAGCTAGCGATAAGCTAATAATTTCAAGAAGAAAAGGAAAGTAAGATGGCTAGATCACTAAAAAAAGGTCCTTTTGTTGATGATCATGTAATGAAAAAAGTCATCGCTGCTAAAAAGGCTAATGATAATAAACCAATTAAAACTTGGTCAAGAAGAAGCACAATTACTCCTGATATGATAGGACTTACATTTAATGTTCATAATGGTAAAAGCTTTATTCCAGTTTATATTACTGAAAATCATATCGGTTATAAGCTTGGTGAATTTGCTCCAACACGCACATTTAAAGGGCATAAAGGCTCTGTGCAAAAGAAAATTGGTAAGTAAGGGATAAGATATGAGTAAAGCATTAATTAAATTCATAAGATTATCTCCAACTAAAGCAAGATTGATTGCTAGGGAAGTTCAGGGGATGAATGCAGAATTAGCTATGGCTAGTTTAAAATTTATGCCAAATAAAGGTGCAAAATATATCGCAAATGCAATTTCAAGTGCAGTAGCAAATGGTGGCTTTGAAGCAAACGAAGTGATTGTAAAAAGTTGTCGCGTGGATGCAGCTGCGGTGTTGAAAAGATTTAGACCAAGAGCTAGAGGAAGTGCAAGTCGTATTAGAAAACCAACTTCACATATTTTAGTAGAAGTGGCAAAAGCAGAAGTGAAAGCTGAAGAGAAAAAAACAGTAGCTAAAAAAACTACTACAACAAAAGCTCCAGCTAAAAAAACAACAAGCACTAAAAAAGCAACAGCGAAAAAGGAAAGCTAATGGGACAAAAAGTTAATCCAATTGGTCTAAGACTAGGAATCAATAGAAACTGGGAATCAAGATGGTTTCCAACTAAAGCAAATTTAGTAGAAAATATCGGTGAAGATTACAAAATCAGAGCTTTCTTAAAAAGAAAACTTTATTACGCAGGAATTAGCCAAATTTTAGTAGAAAGAACTGCTAAAAAACTTCGCGTTACTGTAGTTGCTGCAAGACCAGGTATCATCATCGGTAAAAAAGGTAGTGATGTTGATAATTTAAGAAAAGAATTGCAAGATTTAATCGGTAAAGATGTAAATATCAATATCAAAGAAGAAAGAAAAGCAGGAGCTTCAGCTCAACTTGCTGCTGAAAGTGTTGCAACTCAACTTGAAAAAAGAATTGCTTTTAGAAGAGCAATGAAAAAAGTAATTCAAGGTGCGCAAAAAGCAGGTGCTAAAGGGATTAAAGTTTCAGTTTCTGGTCGTTTAGGCGGTGCTGAAATGGCAAGAACAGAATGGTATCTTGAAGGACGCGTTCCACTTCATACTTTAAGAGCAAAAATCGATTATGGTTTTGCAGAAGCTAGAACTACTTATGGAAATATAGGGGTTAAAGTATGGATCTTTAAAGGTGAGGTATTACACAAAGGTATGCAACCTGAAAAAACTGAAGAAAGTGCTCCAGCTAAAAAGCCAAGACGCACAAGAAGGGGTAAATAATCATGTTAATGCCAAAAAGAACTAAATATCGCAAAATGATGAAAGGGCGTAACAGAGGTTATGCTAATCGTGGAACAGAATTTACTTTTGGTGAATTTGCATTAAAAGCAACTGAAGCAGGACGCATTAACTCACGCCAAATCGAAGCAGCGCGTATTGCTTTAACTCGTTTCGTTAAAAGACAAGGAAAAACTTGGATTAGAGTTTTCCCAGATAAGCCTTTGACAAAAAAACCTTTAGAAACTCGTATGGGTAAAGGTAAAGGTGCTGTTGAGGAATGGGTAATGAATATCAAGCCAGGCCGTATCATTTATGAAATGGCAGGAGTAAGCGAAGAAATGGCAAGAGAAGCATTGACTTTAGCTATGCATAAACTTCCATTTAAAACTAAGTTTGTTACAAGAGAGAGCCAAAATGAAATATACTGAGATTAAAGATAAAACAGCAGCTGAGCTTGCAACAATGCTAAAAGAAAAAAAGGTGCTTTTATTCACTTTAAAACAAAAGCTAAAAACAATGCAACTTACTAATCCAAAAGAGATTAGCCAAGTAAAAAAAGACATTGCTAGAATAAATACAGCAATTAGCGCTTTAAGATAAGGATAGAGAAAATGGCATTTAAAAGAGAAATTCAAGGCGTTGTTGTTAAAATCGCTGGTGAAAAAACCGCAAGTGTTTTGGTTGAAAGAAAAGTGGTTCATCCAAGATATAGAAAAATTGTTAAACGCTTTAAAAAATATCTAATTCATGATGAGAGAAATGAAGTTAAAGTGGGTGATACTGTTGTTGCGGTAGAATGCAGACCACTTTCAAAAAGAAAATCATTTCGCTTAAAATCTGTATTAGCTACAGGAGTTGAGTAATGATTCAAAGTTTTACAAGACTTGCAGTTGCTGATAATAGCGGTGCAAAAGAATTAATGTGTATCAAGGTTTTAGGGGGTAGCAAAAGAAGATACGCTACCGTAGGTGATGTAATCGTTGCATCTGTTAAAAAAGCTTTACCAAATGGAAAAGTTAAAAAAGGTCAAGTGGTAAAAGCGGTTATCGTTAGAACTAAAAAAGAAATTCATAGAGATAATGGTTCTTTGATTCGTTTTGATGAAAATGCTGCGGTTATTCTTGACAACAAAAGAGAGCCTATTGGAACTCGTATCTTTGGGCCAGTGGGCAGAGAAGTTAGATATGGTGGCTTTATGAAAATCGTTTCACTAGCACCGGAGGTATTATAATGGCGGTTAAATTAAAAATCAAAAAAGGTGATAGCGTTAAGGTTATCACAGGCGATGATAAAGGTAAAACAGGTAAAGTTTTAGCGGTATATCCAAAAACACTTAAAGTGGTAGTTGAAGGATGTAAAATTGCTAAAAAAGCTATTAAGCCGAGTGAGAAAAACCCAAATGGTGGTTTTATCAATAAAGAAATGCCAATGGATATTTCCAATGTGGCAAAAGTTCAGGAGTAAGCGATGATGAGATTAAAAGAAAAATACAATCAAAGCATTAAACCTGCATTGGTTAAAGAATTTGATATTAAAAATCCTATGCTTATCCCTGTGATCGAAAAAGTAGTTATCAGCGTAGGTGCTGGTGAGTTGGCTAAAGATCAAAAAGTATTGCAAAATGTTGCAGATACTATTTCTTTAATTGCAGGACAAAAAGCTGTAATTACTAAAGCTAAAAAATCAGTTGCAGGATTTAAAGTTCGCGAAGGTTTTCCTGTGGGTGTAATGGTAACTTTAAGAAAAGAAAATATGTATGCTTTTCTTGATAAATTAATTTCTATTGCTTTGCCAAGGGTGAAAGACTTTAGAGGTTTAAGTAGAGATGGTTTTGATGGACGCGGAAACTATAACTTCGGTCTTGATGAGCAGTTGATGTTCCCAGAAGTGGAGTATGATAAAATTTTAAGAACTCATGGTATGAATATTTCTATAGTTACAACAGCACAAAATGACAAACAGGCACAAAAGTTATTAGAACTTATCGGTGTGCCATTTACAAAAGGAAAGTAAGATGGCTAAAAAATCAATGATTGCAAAAGCGGCACGCAAGTCTAAATTTAAGGTTAGAGCTTATACGAGATGCCAAATTTGTGGGCGTCCGCATTCGGTTTATAGAGATTTTGGAATTTGCAGAGTTTGCTTAAGAAAAATGGGCAATGAAGGTTTGATTCCAGGTCTTAAGAAAGCAAGTTGGTAAGGATAAAATATGATAAATGATATTATTTCAGATTCACTCACTCGTATCAGAAATGCAGGAATGAGAAAGCTTGAAACAACTAAGCTTTTACATTCTAAAGTTGTAGAAGCTTTAGTTGGAATTTTTCAAGCTAAGGGCTATATTGAGAGTTTTAATGTTATTGAAGAAGATAAAAAGAAATTTATCAATGTAGTTTTAAAATACGATGAAAAAGGTAAGAGTGTTATCAATGAGCTTAAAAGAATTTCTAAGCCTGGTCGTCGTGTTTATAAAGGTAAAGATGAAATCAAGTGTTTTAAAAATGGTTATGGTACTATCGTAGTTAGCACAAGTCGTGGCGTTTTAGCTAATGATGAAGCTTATAAAGCAGGTGTTGGCGGCGAAATTTTATGTACTATTTGGTAAAAAATCTGCTTTTTATGGCATTGGGTATCCATTCTTTTAAAAAAGTAGAAATATCCTAGACAAATAAAAAGGAAAAATATGTCTCGTATAGGTAAACAACCGATTGCTATTCCAGCAGGAGTAGAAGTAAAATTAGAAGGAAATTTGCTTAAATTTAAAAAAGGAAATTTGGCAAAAGAACTTGATACTAAAGCAAATGTAAATGTTGAGATTAAAGATAATAATATTCTTTTTTCTCCAAAAGGTGAAGATAGACAAAGTAGAGCTTATTGGGGAACTTACAGAGCTTTAGCTTACAATATCGTTGTAGGTTTAACTCAAGGTTTTTCAAAAACTCTTGAAATCAATGGAGTTGGTTATAAAGTAGCTTTAAAAGGTAAAGTTTTAGAACTAAGCCTTGGTTTTTCTCATCCTATTAATTATGATATTCCAGAAGGAATTGAAATTGTAGTGGATAAAAATACTATTATAGTTAAAGGAAGTGATAAACAAGTTGTAGGTCAAGTTGCTGCTCAAATTCGTGAATTTAGACCACCAGAGCCATATAAAGGAAAAGGCGTTAAGTATTCTGATGAACGCATTATCCGCAAAGCTGGTAAGACATCTAAGAAGTAAGGGTAGAATATGAGAGCAAATGTATTAAAAAGAAAACTAACTTTAAGAATCAAAAGAAAAAAAAGAATTAGAGCGAAAATTTCAGGTTGTGAAAATTTTCCAAGAATTTCTGTATTTAAATCAAACAGAACTCTATATATCCAAGCGATTGATGATGTAAAAGCTGTAACTTTAGCAGCAGTTGATGGACGCAAACTTGGCGTTAAAGCAAATAAAGAAGGTGCTAAAAAAATCGCTGCTGAATTTGCTAAAACTTTAAAAGCTAAAAAGATAGAACAAGCTGTTTTTGATAGAAATGGTTATGTATATCATGGTGTTATTGCAGTTTTAGCTGAATCTTTAAGAGAAAATGGCATTAGGCTATAAGGGGTATAAATCGATGGAAAAATATAATAGAGAAGAATTTGAAGAAGTAATCGTCGATATCGGCAGAGTTACTAAGGTTGTTAAAGGTGGTAGAAGATTTAGATTTACTGCTTTAGTTATCGTTGGAAACCGCAAAGGTTTAGTAGGTGTTGGTTATGGTAAGGCTAAGGAAGTTCCAGATGCTATCCGTAAAGCTGTTGATGATGCGTTTAAAAATATTGTTGAAGTTAAAACTAAAGGCTCAACTATCGCTCACGATGTAGAGGTGAAATACAACGCAAGTAGAATTTTACTTAAACCAGCTAGCGAAGGTACAGGAGTTATCGCAGGTGGTTCTACACGCCCTATCGTGGAACTTGCAGGTATTAAAGACATCTTAACTAAGTCTTTGGGTTCAAATAATTCAGCTAATGTGGTTCGTGCTACAATCAAAGCTTTAACAATGTTAAAAGGATAAGAAGATGAATTTAACAAAAGCAGCGGGTTCAACGCATAAAACTAAAAGAATTGGCCGTGGTCAAGGTTCTGGCATGGGTAAGACTGCTACTAAAGGGGGTAAAGGTCAAACTGCTAGAAAAGGTTATAATGAAAAAAGAGGTTTTGAAGGGGGTCAACAACCACTTCAAAGAAGACTACCAAAAGTAGGTTTTACTTCTAAAATTCAAAAACCTTATGTGATCAATGTTGAAAAAATCACAGCTGTAAAAGAGCTTAGTGAAATTACATTTGAGAGCATTAAAAGTGTTCACAAAATTTCAAAATCTGTGAATAAAATCAAATTAATTGGTGCAAGTGCAAAAGACTTAGTATCAAAAATCAAAGACGAGAATATTAGCGTCACCGGATCAAAATAATGAATAGAGCATTGACGAATAAGATTTTAATCACCTTAGCATTTTTATTTGCTTATAGGGTTCTGGCTTATGTGCCAGTTCCTGGCGTCAATGCTGATGTGATTGCGGAATTTTTTAATAACAATCAAAACAATGCTTTGGGTTTATTTAATGTTTTTAGTGGTGGAGCGGCTGAACGCTTTTCTATCATTTCTTTAGGTATTATGCCTTATATTACTGCTTCTATTATTATGGAGCTTCTTGCAGCAACTTTTCCAAATATTGGTAAGATGAAAAAAGAGCGTGATAGTATGCAAAAATATATGCAAATTATCCGTTATGCGACTATTGTGATTACTTTGGTTCAAAGTATAGGCGTTGCTATAGGTTTGCAAAGCTTGCACGGTCGTGGTGGTGCAGGGGCTATAATGGTAGAAGATTTAAATATGTTTATCGCACTTTGTGCTATTTCTATGCTTGCTGGAACTATGCTTTTAATGTGGCTTGGCGAACAAATCACACAAAGAGGTATAGGAAATGGTATTTCTTTAATCATTTTTGCAGGTATTGTTTCAGGTATTCCAAGAGCGATTTCAGGAACTGTAGGACAAATTAATTCAGGTGAGATGAATTTCTTAACCGCTTTTGCAATTTTTGCTTTGATTTTAATCACTATAGGCGTGATTATTTATGTAGAACTTGGAGAAAGAAGAATTCCTATTTCTTATTCTCGTAAAGTTGTAATGCAAAATCAAAACAAACGCATTATGAATTATATTCCTATTAAACTCAATCTTAGTGGAGTTATTCCACCGATTTTTGCTAGTGCGATTTTGATGTTTCCAACAACGATTTTACAAACTAGTACAAATCCTTATCTACAAGCCATTAATGACTTTTTAAATCCAAATGGTTATTTGTTTCATGTTTTAACTTTCTTGTTTGTAATTTTCTTTGCTTATTTTTATGCTTCTATTGTATTTAACGCTAAAGACATAGCAGAAAATTTGAAAAAACAAGGCGGTTTTATCCCTGGAATTCGTCCAGGTGAAGGAACTTCAAATTATCTTAATGAAGTGGCTTCTCGTTTAACTTTATCAGGTTCTATTTATTTAGGGCTTGTTGCAACCTTGCCTTGGGTTTTGGTGAAATTTATGGGCGTGCCTTTTCATTTTGGCGGTACTTCTGTACTTATTGTAGTTCAAGTAGCGCTTGATACAATGAGAAAAATTGAAGCTCAAATTTATATGAGTAAATACCAAACTTTAAGTGCAGTAGGTTTGTAATAAATAAAATTAGCAAGATTTTTCTTGCTAATTTATCCTAGGTTTTTGCTTTAAAAATAAAAACACAATGCACACTATAAAAATTACTATTGACCATATTAAAAAAGCATCTACAAGACCCATTTGCCTAACGATAGGTTGAGAGATAATAGGACTTAAAAATTGTCCTAAAAATATACAACTTGCTAAAATTCCATAAGCCCTAGCGCGAGCATTTTCGGGACAGATTGAAAAAAGATAAGCCGTATTATTTACAAGCATAATACCTCCGCCCATTCCAAGCAAAGCTAAGGCGATTAAAACTGTGAAAAAGCTATCTACTAAAAAAAGCAGCAAAAAAGAACAAGATACGATAAAAAGAGTTAAAACATAGATAGTTTTAATACTTAAGAATTTTATAATATATCTATAGCTTAGAGAGAAAAAACCATAACATAGTGCAGATACAGACATCGAAATACCTATATATTTAGGGTCCAATCTTAAATGTTCTTCTATATAGTAAGGAAGTTGAGTTGGCGAAATATAATAAACTACCATGATAAAAAAACCTATAAAATAGATAGGGAAAAATTGCCAATAATTTGTTTTTGCTTCTATTTTTGTATGATTATAGAATTTAAATTTTCTAGGTTCAAAAAGATAAATGATAGCCATTAAGGTAATTAAAATTCCAAGTCCATACACCAAAAAAGGATAACGCCAAGAATAACTTGAAACAAATCCCGCAATAGAAATAAAAATAGCACCCCCTACCGCACAAAAAAATCCTTGAAGACTTAAAGCATTTTCTCTGCGATTAAAGCCACCGCGACTATAATAATCTCCAAGTAAAGCCGAAGCGCCTGTCATTATAAAAGCAGTTGCCATACCAAAAATAGCTCTTGAAGTCAGTATAGCGTAAATATCATTTAAGAAAAAGCCACTTACCCCAGAAATAGTCCAAACCACCATAGCCGGAAGAATGAATTTTAATTTGCCAAATTTATCCATTAAAATACCAGCAAATGGAGATAAAATGACAACAAAAATAGCAGGAATGGTTAAAACTAAGCGAACAAGTATATCAAGATGAGCTAATGTGAAACTTGAAGCAAGAGTAGCACCACTTTGGGTTAAAAGTTCTTCAAAATGTCTGTTGATAGCAGGTAGAGCAGATGAAATGACTACACTTCCTAGCATAGTCATAGCGGCCATAGAAAACACAGCTGCTTTAAATCCGGATTTTTCGGTAATTTGAATTATTTTTTTATCCATTTTTGTATCATTTGGATGAAATTTATAAGTTTTGCCATTCATAATTTTGCCTTTTTTATTTTATTATACTCCAAAAATTATGATTTGTATTTAAAATTACTTAAAATTATATTTTATTTATTTTGTTATGATAGTTTTGTTTTTAAAATATATTTTATAAGTAGAATTTTAAATAATTTTAGCTAAATTCAGCTTTTTATTCAACAAGGGTGTAAAATGAAGAAAAATTTAATCATAGTAGAATCTCCTGCAAAAGCTAAAACCATAGGAAATTTTTTGGGAAAAGATTATGAAGTGATTGCTTCTAAAGGACATATTAGAGATTTACCTAAATCAAGCTTTGGGATTAAAATAGAAGATGATGAATTTATTCCAGAGTATAGAATCACAAGTGATCATAGCGCCTTAGTTAAAGAACTTAAAAGCAAAGCCAAAGATGCCAAAGAAGTCTATCTTGCAACGGATGAGGATAGAGAAGGAGAAGCCATAGCTTATCATATTGCAAAAGCTATAGGCAAAGATGAAAATACCTTGCCGCGCATTGTTTTTCACGAAATTACCAAAAGCGCTATAGAAAATGCTTTAAAAAATCCAAGAAAATTAGATATGCACTCTGTAAATGCTCAACAAACTAGACGCCTTTTAGATCGCATTGTAGGATATAAACTCAGCCCCTTATTGGGGCAAAAAATTCAAAGAGGACTTAGCGCAGGGCGTGTTCAAAGTGCGGCTTTAAAGATCATAGTCGATCGTGAAAAAGAAATTCGTGCCTTTGTACCACTGGAATATTTTAGCATAGATATGATTTTTCAAAAAGATTTGGATGCAGAACTAGTTGAGTTTGACAAAGCTAAGATAGAAAAACTTACCATTATCAACAAAGATCGTGCCAAACTTGTACTGGAAGCTTGCAAAAATGAAGCTTATACTATAAGTGACATTGAAAGCAAAGAAAGAAAAATCGCTCCACCACCTCCTTTTATGACTTCAACTTTACAGCAAAGTGCTAGCAATCGCCTTGGTTTTAACCCTAAAAAAACCATGATGATAGCTCAAAAACTCTATGAAGGAGTAAATACTCACGAGGGCGTGATGGGGGTTATTACCTACATGAGAACTGATAGTTTAAATTTGGCCAAAGAAGCTATAGAAAATGCAAGAAAATTCATACAAGCAAATTTTGGCCAAGATTATCTTCCAAGCCAAGCAAATGTATATACTACAAAGGCTAAAGGTGCTCAAGAAGCTCATGAAGCTATACGTCCTACAAATTTAAGTTTTACTCCAGAAATTGCGGCCAAATTTTTAGACAAAGATGAGTTAAAACTTTACACACTTATTTACAATCGCTTTTTAGCCTGTCAGATGAATCCTGCTATCTCTCAAACTCAAAATGTATTTGTAAAAAATGATAGAGCAGTTTTTAAAATAAGCGGTAGAAAAATCCTTTTCGATGGATATTATAAAGTTTATGGTGATATGGATAAGGATAAAATTTTACCAAATTTTAAAATAGGTGAAAATTTAAAAATACAAAATTTAGAAATGAACTCACATTTTACCGAACCACCTTCAAGGTATTCAGAAGCAGGACTTGTAAAAAAACTTGAAAGTTTAGGCATAGGTCGCCCTTCTACTTATGCACCAACCATTTCTATACTTACAAGCCGTGATTATGTAAAAATAGACAAAAAACAACTTATTCCTAGTGAGGTTGCTTTTAATGTAACCGAAGTGCTTGAAAAAAATTTTAGCGATATAGTGGATAGTAAATTTACTTCAAATCTTGAAAACACTTTAGATGAAATCGCAGAAGATAAGGCAGATTGGCAAGAAACTTTAAAAGAATTTTACTATCCTTTTATGAGAAAAATCGAAGAAGGAAAAACAAAAATCGCCAGTCAAAAAACTGTTACAAAATTAGGTGAAAGTTGTCCTGATTGTGGTGGGGAACTTGCTATTAGAAAAGGGCGTTTTGGAGAATTTGTAGCGTGTTTAAATTTCCCAAAATGTAAGTATTCAAGAAATTTAAAAAGTGAAAGTAAAAATGAAAGCGAAAATACTGCCGCAAAAGCTAAAGCTAATGGTACAGGTATTACTTGTCCAAGTTGTCAAAAAGGTGAAATCGTAGAACGCTTTTCAAAACGCGGTAAATTTTATGGCTGTAGCGCTTATCCAAAATGCAATTTTATAAGTAAATACAAACCAAGCGAAGAAAAATGCGAAGAGTGTGGCGAAACTTTAGTGATAAAAGAGCTTAAAAAAGGTACATTCTTAGAATGTTTAAAGTGTAAAATTAAAAAAGAAATGAAGGATTAAAATGCAAATCATGCTTTGTGCTATTTCAAATATAGCGAGTGGAAATTGTTCAGAAGACTGTAAATACTGTACCCAAAGTGCCCATGTAAAAACAGATATTCAAAAATATCGTCGTAAAGAACTTTCACAAATCGTTTTAGAAGCAAAAATGGCAAAGAAAAATGAAGCCTTGGGTTTTTGTTTGGTTACAGCAGGACTTGGGATTGATGATGAAAAGCTTGAGTATGTTTGCGAAGCTGCTAAGGCTGTGCAAAAAGAAGTGCCTAACTTGCTTTTAATTGCCTGTAATGGCATGGCAAGCGTGGAGCAACTCAAAGAACTTAAAAAAGCAGGAATTTTTTCTTATAATCACAATCTTGAAACTTCTAAGGAATTTTTTCCACAAATTTGCACCACGCATACTTGGGAAAGTAGATTTCAAACCAATTTAAACGCTAAAGAAGCAGGGCTTATGCTTTGTTGTGGTGGAATCTATGGTATGGGTGAGAGTGAAGAAGATAGGCTAAGTTTTAGAAAATCTTTGCAAGAATTACAGCCTTTTTCAACGCCTATTAATTTTTTTATAGCAAATGAAAATTTAAAACTACAAGTTCCAAGACTTGGCGCTGATGAAGCTTTAAAAATCGTGCGTGATACCAAAGAGGCTTTACCGCAAAGCGTGGTAATGGTAGCAGGTGGGCGTGAAGTGGTATTACGAGAAAGACAATATGAAATTTTTCAAGCAGGTGCTGGGGCTATTGTTATAGGGGATTATTTAACCACTAAAGGTGAAGAACCAAGTCAAGATATAATAAAATTAAAAGAAATGGGATTTACTTTTGCATCAGAGTGTCATTGATCCGCAAGGTTTAATTGATCTAAAAATTCTTATTGTTATAGCTTTATGCTTACTTTTTTCTCCGCATATTGCAAAAATTTTACGCTTGCCTCTTTCGGCTACTGAAATTATTTTAGGGGCAATAATAGCGTATTTTGGTTTCATAGGAAAAAGTGAAAATTTTGCACTTTTAGCCAATGTAGGTTTTTATTATCTAATGTTTATAGCGGGCATGGAGGTAAATTTAAGAGCCTTTTTTAATATGGATAAAGAAGTTGTCAAAAAAAGTTTTTTTTATATTTTTTTACTTTACGCTTTATCTTCTTTTATAGTATGGATTTTTGGACTTTCTTTAGTATTTATTATCATTATACCTGTGATGAGTGTAGGGCTTTTATCTTTACTTTTTAAGGATTTTGGAAAAGAGTGTTATTGGCTAAATATTGCTATGATAGTAGCTACTTTAGCTGAGGTGATTTCTATTGTGCTTTTGACTATAGCGGGAGCTTTTTTGCGCGAAGGAACAGGTATTATTGATGTAGCGCAAAGTATTTTATATCTTAATATCTTTTTGGGACTTTGTTTGCTCGGATTTAAAATGCTTGGTGTGCTTTTTTGGTGGTATCCTCAGCTTAAAGTTGTGCTTATGCCATGGGAAGATAAAAATGAAAAAGATATAAGATTCTGTATGGCCATTTTTATACTGATTATTGTTGCTATGGTTATTACAAAACTTGAAATCGTTCTTGGCTCTTTTATAGCAGGTTCATTTATAGCTACTTTTTTTGATCATAAAAAAGATCTTGAGCACAAGCTTTCTACTTTTGGACACGGGTTTTTGATCCCTATTTTTTTTATCCATATAGGCTCAACCTTTGATCTTAAAATGATTTTAGATTATAAAATCGTTTTACAAGCATTTTTACTTATGTTTGTTATGGTGGGTTTAAGAATTTTATGTGCAAGTGTTTTTTTAAAAAGAATTGGTTTTAAAAATATGATTTTATTTGGTCTTAGTCATTCTATGCCTTTAACCTTGCTTATAGCAACAGCTACTCTGGGTTATTCGGGCAAGGTTATTGATGAGAAGCTTTATTCAGCACTTATTTTAACAGCGTTATTTGAGGCTATTATTGTTATGAGTATGATTAAATTTCTTTCTAATTCTAAAAAATGAAAGTTACTTTTTTACTCAAAAAAGCAAACAAAATCTTAAAAATTCAATAATAAAAAAACTCATAATCGTCCTTTTTTGTTAGAATTAATAAAAGTAACAATAAAAGGAGCGAAAATGTCAGATTCCGTTACTATAACCGATAATAGAAATGGAAAAAGCTATGAATTTCCTATATATGATGGTACAACTGGGCCAAGCGTTGTAGATATGTCAAGTTTTTATAAACAAACAGGAATGTTTTCTTATGATGAGGGCTTAACTTCTACAGCTACTTGTAAATCAAAAATCACTTATATTGATGGAGAAAACGGAATTTTAATGCACCGTGGCTATCCTATAGAGTGGCTTGCTGAAAACAAACTTTATTTAGATGTGGTTCATCTTTTACTTTATAAAGAATTACCTGATGCTACGCGTCTTGAAGCGTTTCGTTATGAAATGAAAAAGCGTTCTTTTATCCATGAAGGTATGCATCGTCTTTTTGATTCTTTCCCTGATAATGCTCATCCTATGGCAGTTTTACAAGGTGCTGTTTCATCGCTTAGTGCTTTTTATCCTGATCATTTAAATATGAACGTAAAAGAAGAATATATGGAAATGGCAGCTAGAATAGTAGCTAAAATCCCTACTATAGTCGCCACCGCTTATAGATATAAACATGGCTTTCCTATGGCTTATCCAAATTTAGATCGTGGTTTTACAGAAAATTTCTTATATATGTTAAGAACTTATCCTTACGATCATGTAGAGCTTAAACCTATAGAGGTAAAAGCACTTGATACAGTTTTTATGCTTCATGCAGATCATGAGCAAAATGCTTCAACTTCAACGGTTCGTGCTGTGGGTTCAACTCATGCTCATCCTTATGCCTGTATAGCAGCAGGTATTGGCGCACTTTGGGGTCATGCACATGGTGGAGCTAATGAAGGTGTTATTAGAATGCTTGAGCAAATAGGTAGTGTTGATAGGGTAGATGAATTCATCAAAAGGGCTAAGGATAAAAACGATCCTTTCCGTTTGATGGGCTTTGGGCATAGGGTTTATAAAAATTTTGATCCCAGAGCAAAAGTGCTTAAAAAACTTCGTGATCAACTTATTGATGAGTTGGATATTGATACCAATCTTATTAAAGTAGCAACGCGTATAGAAGAGATTGCTTTAAGCGATGATTATTTTGTTCAAAGAGGGCTATATCCGAATGTTGATTTTCATAGCGGACTTATTTTAAAAGCCTTAGGTATTCCAAATGAAATGTTTGCTACTTTATTTGTTATAGGACGCACCCCAGGATGGATAGCTCAGTGGATAGAACAAAAAGAGCAAGAAAGTCTTAAAATAGTCCGTCCAAGACAACTTTATTTGGGTGAAACTAGTAAAATTTAATTAAAATTTTTTGTGGAAATTAAAAATTCCACAAAATCTTCTTGTATAATTTTAAAAATCTTATAGAAAGTTTATAATCATGCTTAATCTTGATAAATTTTTAGAAATTGCTATAAATGCTAGCAATCAAGCTTCTAAGGCTATTTTAGAAGAGAGAAAAAATTTCAAAACTTGGGAAAAAGAAGATAAAAGCCCGCTTACATCAGCAGATCTTGCTTCTAATAAAATTTTAAATGATATTTTAGGTTCTACGGATATTAAAATTTTATCAGAAGAAAAATTACTCAGCAAAGAAGAATGTGAAGAATTAAAAACTTTTTGGCTTATTGATCCTCTTGATGGAACAAGTGGTTTTTTAAAAGGCAGTGATGAATTTTGCGTTATGATAAGTTTGGTTCATGACAATCGCCCTGTTTTATCGCTTATACAAAATCCATCAAAAGGTGATATGTTCTATGCTCATGCAAAAACTAAGGTTTATAAAAACGATAAACCTTTGCAAATTGACCAGCAAGAATACGAGAAAAATAAATATAAAGCCTTATTGAGTGTTAATCATCTTAGCAAAGAAGATGAAGACTTTGCAAAAGAGCATCAATTAGAAGCTATTAATATAGGCTCTGGATTGAAATTTTGTGCTATTTTAGAGGCTAAGGCAGGAGTTTATAAAAGATTTGAAAAGCTTAATATTTGGGATATTGTAGCAGGAGATTTTTTGATTAATCAAAATGGAGGATTTATGGGAGATTTTTCTAAAAAATACATTTTATATAACCCTTTAGATTATAAATCCAGTCCTTTTATTTGTGTTTCATCTATGAATTTTTTACAAGATTTTTTATAAAATAAAGAGTATAATTTTATATTTAAATAGTTTATAAGGATGAAGATGAGGTATTGTTTCATTTTGTTTTTAAGTTTAGTTTTAAGTTCTAATCTTTTGGCAAATAATTTTTCTCAGAAAAAAGTTATTAAAATTGAAAAAAACGCAGATAGTTTTGAGCTAATAGATCTAAATCAAAATGTTACAAATCCAAATCTAAATCAACAAAAAGCATTGTTTGATAGTTCTACTTTGATTGAAAAAAAATCACAAATCACCAAAGATAAAGATATTGATTTTGCTATTGTATTAACTTTTAGGAAAAATTTCGGTTATTTTTTAGATGGTTTCAGGGTGAGTGATAAGGAGTTTTCTACATTATTTGCTAAAAATTTGATTCAAAGTTTAAAGCTTAATTGGGTTAATTCTGCTGCAAATGGTATTTATCAAAGTTCTAAAACTTTGTCACATTTTAGTCCTAAAGATGCAAAACTTATAAATGTAAGTCCTTTTTTAACACAAGAAAAAGACAAGGCTAAAATGTATGCTAAATTTACAGATTATGTTGTGGTGGTAAATTTGCAAGATTTTTATGTAAATATTACAAATTATTTTATCACAACGAGTAAGGAAGGTGTGGCTAGTATTAATTTTAAAATCATTTCTACAAGTAATGGAAAAATTCTTGCAGCAAAAAATGCAAAATTAAATTTGACATTAAAAGGTCAAGATGCAAAGCAAAATTATCAAGATATTATAAACCAAATGCCAAAAATGCTAGCTGATGTTATCAAAAACCAAATTTTCCACCTAAAGCTCTTAAACTAAGCTTTAGTTTAAAATATCTTTAATCAGTTTTTGCAAATTCCTTTTTGTTTCTTCTTGTTCTTTTATGATAAAACATTTTGCTTTTGGCCAAAAATAACTTTTAGGATTTTCAAATTTTCCCCAACGCCAATCAAACCTAGGATGTAAAAGAACTATAGTAGGAATATCCATAGCTAAACTTAAATGCGCTATAGCACTATCAATACTAAGCATACAGTCAATATCATATAAATAATTTAGAGTATCATTCCAATTTTTTATAAGCTTGCTTCTATCTTCTATTACCTTAGGTAATTCTTCTTTTAATTGCATTTGAAAAGAAATGATTTCATAATCTAAGTCTTTTAATACATCAAATAAAAATTCAAATTTTACATTTCTTAATAAATCAGAATTTTCAGCATTAGGAGTAGCATAAAAAATACCAAGTTTTTTTCTTTGATTATGCGGTTTTTTCTGTGGCAATATAGGTGTTTTTAATCGTAAAATCTCATCAAGCTTAATATCAATAAAAAAAGGCAAAGAACAAATAGGAATAGCATAATCAAAATTTGTAGGTAGATTTTTTAAAACCTTTACATTTTTAAAAATATCATTATTTTGATTTAAAAATTTGATTTGATTTTTAAACATTTCATACATGGCACTTTGAGGAGCAAATAAAACCTTTGAAGCGATTTTGCAAAGTTTTTCTAAGCATCTTGCATACATTATAGTATCGCCAAAGCCTTGCTCGCAAAATACTAAAACTTCTTTATTTTTAAAAGCATCAACGCCAAATTTATTAAAAGCTTTTAGGCTTTCATTATAATGATAAGTAGAAAAAGTTTCATTATGAGCATAAAATAATCTGCTTTCATAATATTTCTTACCCTCTTCAAAATTATCATCCACTCCCATACGCATCAAAAGATAAGCCAAATCAAATTGATAGGTTGCATGAGAATCCAAACTAAGACATTTTTTATAAGCATGATAAGCTTCTTGATAGTTTGAGTTAAATTCTAAGACCTTAGCATAGTTTTGCCAAAACTGTGCATGGTGTTGATTGGCTTCTTGTAGTGATTGAAAAAGTTCTAAAGAATCAGATATTCTAAAAAGCTTAAAAAGTAAGTATGCTTTTTGGGGTAAAATTTGATGAGTTAAAAAATCTTCTATTTTAGAAATGGTAAGATTTTCTTTGGTTTTACTATGAAGCCTATCTTCGAGTTTGACTAAATTAAGATTGGTTTGTTCAGCAATGATTCCTTTTTGTAGTTTATCAATCAAATCTTGCATAAAATGACACAAGTGCTCATGTGCATTTAATGCCTTCGTAAAATCATGTTTAAAATAAATTTCTGCATAATTTTTCCATAGATTAAGATTATACATATCTTTAGAAAGTAATTCTTTGAAAATTTGTTCAGATTCTTCTAGTTTATTGCTCAGTTTATAAATAAAAGCCAATTCTAACTTAAGTTCATCCTCTAAATCATCTTTGCGAATTAAAAGTGTTTGTAATAAATTCAAGGCTTCATCAAATCTTAAATTTTCAATATAGCTTTTAGCAAGCATAAGACCATTAAAACTTGTAGGATTTAAAGAAAAAAGCTCTTGAGCATAATATAAAGCTTTTTGAAAAAGAGAAAGTTTATAAGAAGAAAGCGTAGCAAATTCTAAAGCAAATTTTGGACTTTCTTTTAAAAATTGCTCACTCAAGTTTAAACATTTTTCATAATTAGCATTAAAATAATAATAATGAATTTTATCAAACATATTTTTCCTTGATAGTTACATTAAAATCTAATATTATCTTATAAGTTGCATAAAAAGATAATTATATTTTTATAAAATTAAATAATAAAACAAAAATAAAAAAATAAATACAATAAAAACATCCATCCCAATAATTTTAAAATTATCAGGATGAAATTTTTAACAAGTAGGAGAGTAAACTAATTAAACTAA
>NZ_MJWS01000048.1:0-2192 GCF_001762365.1 Campylobacter sp. BCW_6873 | reverse complement strand
TTAGATCAAGATAATACTATAAAACAAGATACACCTAGTTATTATTTTTCTCCTAAAGATGAAAGCAGTGGTTTAGGAAGACTTAGTATCTTTTATAAAAATGATGAACTTTGCTTGCTTAATTATTCTATATTAGAAAATTCTTTAAATATTAAATTAGAATGTTTAAGCAAACAAAGCTTAGAGTATAAAGACTTAATTTCAAACACTTTAAAAGAACAAAAAACCACACAAGTAGATAAAAAACAAGCTATAGCTAAACTTCATGCTCTTTTAGAAAATCAAAACCTAGAATGTATCCATGGAGGTAAAGTCATACTTAAATCAAACAAAGGAAAAACTTTTAAAGATGATGGTGTGCCTATAATGCTAGAAAGTGATTTATTAAACTCTAGTATAGTAGCTTGTCCTAATACTATAGCAGGTGTAAGTGTTCCTTGTACTAAAGTTGTTAATGTAAAAGGATCCTTATCTCAAAAGAAAGTCAATAATGAATATGTAATCTTACAAGAACTCATCTCAGCTTGTAAAACAGATAAAGGCTTTGCTTTAAAAGTAAGCTTTACTCCTACTAAGTTTAAATTTGATCACAGCTTTAATCCTAAAGAGGGCTTAGGAGAACAAAGTAAAAATCAAATAGAGTTAAAAGAACCTATAATAAGACTTCATTATAAAAGTGATAGATTTCAAAAAGATAATTTACCTATCTATAATCTTTTAATCAATAATGAAAAAAAAGAACAAAATAAGGCTTTAAATGAATTTAATATAGATTTAAAAGATTTAAAAGATTTAAAAGATATAGAGGATATAAATATTCTTAATCAATTCAAACAAGACTTTAGTAAAGATTATGAATTTAAAGAATTAAATCTTAGCTTTGATACTAATTTAATCAAACTTTATTTTATTATCCCAAAAAACATTGCTAAAGTTTATAAAAGTGCTTATAAGGAATTTGAAAATAAAGATTTAGGAGTAGGGTATTTTACACAGCTACATGAGTATGATAAAATCATCAAAAATTCCCTAGAAGACAATAAAAAATTAAACGAATATCATTTTAGTTTTTTAGCTCCTGCAAAAATGCAAAATTTAAAACTTCAAATCGCACAAGGACTAGATGAAATCTTAGAAGATGAAGATAGAAAACAAGAGCTTTATGTTTGTAAATTTGTGGTGGTAAATGGGGTTAGTGAAAACAAAATAAAAGCAAAAAATAAAGATGTAAATATAAATAATGGCACAAAATACACAAACACTACAAAAAGCAATAATATAAGTTCTAGTGAAAACAATGCTCAAGAAATCATCCCTGATAATGTTATAAGAATACAAACACAAGATGGCAGTGGGGAGTTTATTGAGATAGTATTTCCTAGTCAATTAGAACTCAATGATAAACCTTTGGAAGATGTGAGTTATACATTTATTCCGGTTTTAAGAGGGATAAAGCAATTTTTTAAAGATACTGAGTATTTAAAACCCAGAACATTGACTAAAGATGAAGTGTTGCAGATAGTAGATAAACTGCCAAAAAATGTTCGAGATAAACGCAGGAGAATAGTTGAAAATAAAGAGGAATTAGACAAATTATGGAAAAAGTTAACTAAAAATTCTGAAGAGTTTGAAAATAAAGTAGATAAAAAATACGGACAGCCGATTTATATGAGAAAACTAGATGATCAAACTATTATACAATATAAGAAAACTTCTAAAAGCGGGGGTGAGACCATAGAGATAAATTCCAATAAGCCAAGAGGAAATCTTAAAACAATACATATAGAAAATGGGATAAAAAATGAAATATAGGTATATAAAATGGGATGAAAACGAAAAGTGTGCTATTTTTTTTCCTGATATAGATTTTGATATATGGAAAAAAACCCAGCTTTTAGAGAATGATTATGCTAATCCAACTTTAATTATATCATCTCATTTAAAAGATAAGGTCGGTATTTTAGAACTATTTGAATATTATATTTTGCTTATTTGTGGAAAAAGCATGGGTGTCTCAAGGTGGGAATGTAATAATTTAATTTTATTAGATACTTACAGCATCGATAATATTAGCAGTCCATTTTATTTAAATACACCCAAACCTACCTATATAAGTGAATATATTAATGTCTTGGGGCAACTTTTTCTAGCAGGTTATATAGATTTTGGATCTTATTGTGATGAAGATAGAA
>NZ_MJWS01000047.1:0-2764 GCF_001762365.1 Campylobacter sp. BCW_6873 | reverse complement strand
AATGGTAGCATAGGTATAGCACAAGCACAGTTATTAGAGGATTTAAGTAAGCAAGCTAAGTTTGTGCGGAGTGAGGGGGAAAATATAATCTCACTCAAAGTGGCTTACCCTGAAAAAATAGATAATAAAATTATATTTGTAGGAAAAGTTTATGAATAAAACACTAATATTTCATGAAAATTCCCATATTGATTTAAATGCTTCTTTTGCACCAGGGACTTATATAAGCTTACAACTAGAAAAAGAAAGCGATGAAAAACTAAAATGGGCTTTTGTAGAATGTGAAAGCAAAGAAAAATTAAATTTATTATTACATGATTGTAATGGCTATATTGATGAAAAAAATCTTAAGGTATTATTTGAAAATGATGATTTGATTTATAATGAAAGCTATGAAGACAATATTTTATCCTTTTGCTTGCCTATAAATAGAAGCAACGAGCCTAAAGAAGACATACAAGATTATAAATACTACATAGTTTTATTTGCTTATAGTAGTGAAAAAACTATGCCTAATTTAGAAGATCATTACATCATCATAGATATGAGCTTTAGAGTGGGAGTTGGAGATGATGAGGATGTAGAAGAAAGTAAACTAAGGAATGATTTTAATAGTGATATAATTCAAACAAATTGTATTTTTAGTGTTTTTGAGGCTGTAGAGTTTTTAAAAGCTTGCCAAAGTTTTAAAGAAAAAGCAAAAGAAACAAATAATTATGAATTTTTTAAAAATTATCCCCAACTTGCAGGAAAAATTGCTTATATTTATTATAGATTTGATTTAGCTAATGAAAAATTTATTAAAAGTGTAAGTGATGGAGATAAGTATTTAAAAGAAAGAGAGAAATTTGTTAAAAAATTTATAGATGTTTATTCTGATGAGAAATTTTTTATCATACCAAGCTATAAAGCAAAATTTAGTGAATTTTCAAACAAAAGTGATGAGGAAAAAATTATGTTTTTTCAAGAATTTCTTGAAGATTTGGTAAAAGCTTTCGACATAGAACCACCAATTCCAACTATTTATAAAGAGTTTAAACAATACAATAACGGATCTTATAATAGTATAGGAAAAAAAGCATTATATTTGAATTTAAAAAACAAAGAAGAACAGATATTATCAACTTTTTTTCACGAATTTAGACATTTTTATATTGATAAAAATAATTCTAAAGAAATAAAAAATCAACATACAGAAAGCATTTTTAAACTCATATATTCTAATGAATATTTTAAATTTGAAAATGTTGTTATGTTTTGGGCGTATGATAAAAAATGCATAATTAGTAATAATTATACAGATTGTGTCGGAGTTAAACCTTATAAATACAGTATATTTTCAGATAAACCTGCAATTTATTGGTTTTCTCCAAGTGAAAGAGATGCGAGAATAAGCACATTTTATTTTGAAAAATATAGGGGTTGATATGTTAGAAGTAGCCATAAAGAATATATTTAAACATAAAGATTTCTTACAAACCAGAAAAGAACCTTATGCTATTTATTTAGCCATAAATACAAACATAAAAAGTTATAATAATATTTGTCCTAGCGAGCAATATTTTTGGAAATTTAATGATATGAATGAGCTTGAATGCTATAATCCAAAATTTGGCATATATCTTGGTAAAATTGTTTTTGATAAAAAAGGCAACAAACTCATCCCAAAATACATAGCCACTAAATTTGAAAATTTAGAAGAAGAAGTTAAAAAGATAAAAAATCCCTTATGGCTTGCTAATAAAAATCCTAATTATATTAAACCTAAATTTTATGATGGTATGGATGGGGGTTATTATTTTGAAAGTCCAAATAATTTAGAGTATCAATGTAAAATAGAAAAAGACACTCAAATTTTAAGCCAAGAACAAATCATTTCCTATGTGAAAGAACTTTATAGTAAAAACACAATGATAATAAAAAATTATATTGATGCAATCAATAAAGACTATGGCATAAAACCTTTCGTATTTAGTGATGAAATTTATGATCAATTAGGAGAAGTTGGCATTCTTACAAAAGAACAAGCTAATAATTTTAAAGATAAAAGTTATATTAAAAAAAATCCAATATTGCTTGCTATGCTTGATTATTTAGCAAAACAAAATAAAAAAGATGAAGATTATTTAATCACTTTTGATGATGAGTATTTTTATGCTTATTTAGTTTGGAGTTTAAAAGATTTCTTATTAGAGCTTTCTTATGGTTTGTTTCAAGATGAAACCAAGCTTCTTTTTAATCCTGCAGCTTATATGGATGACACAAAAATAGATTATAAAAATTTAAACGAAGAAATAAATAAGCGTTATGAAAAAATATTGCTTGATATGGGATTTGAAGGAGAAAATGGTTATTTTAATGATTATTATGATTATGGCTTTGGCAATAATGGTATTTTTAAATTTAACATATATGATTATTTTGCTTATGATGAAATAGGAGTGCGCCCATATGTTTCTCCTAGAAGCCCTTTTTATAGCCCTAATTTTGTCTATTCTGATGGAAATTATCACGGAGATGCAAAGCTTATCCCTTCTGCTTTAGGAAAGTATTATTTTGAGCTTTCCTATCAGAAAGGAGTTTATATAGAACTTTTACGCCCTTATTATCCAAGCATAAAAGATTTACCAGAAGGTTGGGACAATAAAATGCTAGAAAAAGCTAATTTAAATAAATATGAGCATCCATGAAAAAACCTTTTTACAAACTTAAAAGATTTTATATACCTTGTGGTGTGCTTATAGCTTTGATTATTTTTATAAGC
>NZ_MJWS01000046.1:0-1532 GCF_001762365.1 Campylobacter sp. BCW_6873 | reverse complement strand
ATGAAAATTTAGGTGTAAGCTATAAACAAGAAGCCTTTCGAGCTAGCTAAGAATACTTGGCTTTAGTTAGGAAGCTCCTACTTCTAAGCGTTAGCAAAAGTAGGAGTAATTCATAGTTTTCATTGTTTTAAAATTTTTCTCTTCGTTATTAATAGATAATTTCGATATATCATATCTATCCCAAAAGATAAGCTCTAAGGGTCGTTGTAAAAAATGATAAGTTAAGCTTATAAAAATAATCAAAGCTATAAGCACACCACAAGGTATATAAAATCTTTTAAGTTTGTAAAAAGGTTTTTTCATGGATGCTCATATTTATTTAAATTAGCTTTTTCTAGCATTTTATTGTCCCAACCTTCTGGTAAATCTTTTATGCTTGGATAATAAGGGCGTAAAAGTTCTATATAAACTCCTTTCTGATAGGAAAGCTCAAAATAATACTTTCCTAAAGCAGAAGGGATAAGCTTTGCATCTCCGTGATAATTTCCATCAGAATAGACAAAATTAGGGCTATAAAAAGGGCTTCTAGGAGAAACATATGGGCGCACTCCTATTTCATCATAAGCAAAATAATCATATATGTTAAATTTAAAAATACCATTATTGCCAAAGCCATAATCATAATAATCATTAAAATAACCATTTTCTCCTTCAAATCCCATATCAAGCAATATTTTTTCATAACGCTTATTTATTTCTTCGTTTAAATTTTTATAATCTATTTTTGTGTCATCCATATAAGCTGCAGGATTAAAAAGAAGCTTGGTTTCATCTTGAAACAAACCATAAGAAAGCTCTAATAAGAAATCTTTTAAACTCCAAACTAAATAAGCATAAAAATACTCATCATCAAAAGTGATTAAATAATCTTCATCTTTTTTATTTTGTTTTGCTAAATAATCAAGCATAGCAAGCAATATTGGATTTTTTTTAATATAACTTTTATCTTTAAAATTATTAGCTTGTTCTTTTGTAAGAATGCCAACTTCTCCTAATTGATCATAAATTTCATCACTAAATACGAAAGGTTTTATGCCATAGTCTTTATTGATTGCATCAATATAATTTTTTATTATCATTGTGTTTTTACTATAAAGTTCTTTCACATAGGAAATGATTTGTTCTTGGCTTAAAATTTGAGTGTCTTTTTCTATTTTACATTGATACTCTAAATTATTTGGACTTTCAAAATAATAACCCCCATCCATACCATCATAAAATTTAGGTTTAATATAATTAGGATTTTTATTAGCAAGCCATAAGGGATTTTTTATCTTTTTAACTTCTTCTTCTAAATTTTCAAATTTAGTGGCTATGTATTTTGGGATGAGTTTGTTGCCTTTTTTATCAAAAACAATTTTACCAAGATATATGCCAAATTTTGGATTATAGCATTCAAGCTCATTCATATCATTAAATTTCCAAAAATATTGCTCGCTAGGACAAATATTATTATAACTTTTTATGTTTGTATTTATGGCTAAATAAATAGCATAAGGTTCTTTTCTGGTTTGTAAGAAATCTTTATGTTT
>NZ_MJWS01000045.1:0-21085 GCF_001762365.1 Campylobacter sp. BCW_6873 | reverse complement strand
TATTTTAGAGTATAAATAGAGTTTTTAAATTCACTTGATATATCATAATTAGGAGAACTTGTCTTACTACTTATACTAAAATTAGTATTATTGCTAGTATTTGTTGTATTAGTAGAATTTAATATTTCACTTCTTGCTAGAGTTTGTGAATTTTTACTTTCTATATCACTTAACTTGCTGGCATTTTGTTTTAAAAAAGCATTAGCAAAACTTATTTTAGAATTTTCTTTACTTTCTTTATTAGCTTTTGCTTGTGAAAGTATAGAACCATAGTTTGAGTTATCATTGATACTAAAGATACTCATATTAATTCCTTAATTTAGATTTTTTTGCCTTCAACCTAAATATATTAAAATAATATAAGCAAGATCTGTTCCGTTTTGGGGTGGAGTTATTTTTCTAAATAAATTTTTAAAGCCCTTTCATAGTCTTCTTTAGTATCAATCCCCATGCTTGTTGTTGAAATTTCAAGCATTTTGATTTTTTTACCATTTTCTATAGCTCTTAACTGCTCTAACTTTTCCGCTCTTTCAAGTGCAGAACTTGATAAAGAACAAAACTCCCTTAAAGCTTTGACACTATAAGCGTAAATGCCTAAATGCCCTTTAAAACTTTCCTCGTAATTTTCTCTTTCATAAGGGATTTTAACTCTTGAAAAATACAAGGCATACCCTTCTTTATCGCAAAGCACTTTAACCAGATTAGGATCCATAGCTTCTTCTTGAGTAATTTTTTTATAACAACTCGCCATAAAAGCTTTTTTATCCAAGCAAGAACTTGCAAATTTTTTAAATTTTAATAAATTTTCACATTCTATAAAAGGCTCATCAGCTTGGACATTAATAATAATCTCATCATCTTTTAAAGATAGTTTCTTACAAGCTTCATTAATCCTATCCGTACCACTTTCATGATCTTTGCTTGTTAAAACCGCATTTAGACCATATTCTTTAGTGATACTTAAAACCTTTTCATCGTCTAAAGCTATACAAACTTCATCCACACTACTTACCCTTCTTGCAGTAGCCACAAACATAGGCACTCCACCTATATCACATAAAATTTTCTCATGAAAACGACTTGATTTTAATCTTGCAGGAATAATAATCATTTTTGCATCCAATCTAAAATTTCTTTTTTTATATTTTTGGCTTCAAATACCTTTTCATCGCTATTTTTCAAGTCAAATAAAGCCAAAATTTCATCTTTAACTTGGACATTAAACTCTTTAGCTATAAATTTTAAATCTTCTTTTTCATTCTTAGAATCCCTATCATATAAAGCTTTTATCATACTTGGAGTAAATTTTGTCCATTCTGCTGTAGAGGTAATAATGCTAGGTTTTAAAGGATCAAGCATTTTAAAACAAGTTGCGGTGTGTGGATCGATTAAAATCTTACTTTGTTTGATAAATTGCATACATTCTTCATCGGTGCAAAAATCCGCCTCAAAATCTTCTTGCAAACTTTGTAATTCTTCTTTTTCAAGTTTAAAATATCTCTCATTTTTTAACAAATTCATCAGTTCTTTAGTTCTTTTATCTTTAAATTTCGCAAATAAGAGTCTTTCGATATTAGATGAAACAAGTATATCCATAGCTGGAGAAATAGTCTTCTTAAGACTTTTTTCACGCAAATCATAAACGCCCTGATTAAAAAATTCACTCAAAATATTATTCGCATTTGAAGCGATTTTGATTTTTGAAATTTTAGCTCCCATTTTTTTAGCATAAAAAGCTCCTAAAGCATTGCCAAAATTTCCACTTGGAACGATGATTTGCACTTCTTCTAAAAACTCATTAAAAAGTTTTAAACTCGCATAATAATGATAAATAATCTGAAATAAAATACGTCCAAAATTTACAGAATTTGCTGCGCAAAGCTCATAATTTAAAGCTTTAATTTCATTTTGAAAATCTTTTGAAAAAAGCAATTCTTTTAAAGTGTGCTGCGCTGCATCAAAATCCTCATCTATGGCAAAAACTTTCAAATTATCCTTATCTAAAGCTCGCATTTGCAACTCTTGAACTCCACTTGTACCACCTTTTGGATACATACAAACTACTTTAACATTTTCTGCATTTTCAAAACTTTTTAAAGTTGCAGGTCCCGTATCGCCACTTGTAGCACAGATAATTAAAATATTTTTATCCTTTGAAAATTCGCTTAAAAGCACGCCAAAAGGCTGTAAAGCCATATCTTTAAAAGCTCTTGTAGGCCCATGCCAAAGCTCGTTAATATAGGTTTTTTCAGAGATTTTTTGCAAAGAAATAGGTGTATTTTTATCATCAAAGCTTTCATAACTTTTCAAAGCCTTTTTAAAAAGCTCTTCTTCGCCAAAACCAAAACTTTCTATAAGCTTTAAAGCAAAATCTTTATAAGATAAATTGGCATATTTTTCTCCTTCAAAAATAGGTAAATTTAAAGGCGAATAAAGTCCTCCTTCTGGAGCGTTTGGGTTAATCAAAGCTTCCTTAAAGCTTGATACATTATTTACATTTCTACTCTCGACCAATTTCATTGCTCAAACTCCTTAATATAAGTTCTAATTTGTTCTTTTAGTGTATCTTTTAAATCTATATTTAACTCTATAATTTGACATTTAAAACCAAAATCTTTAACTTTAACAAAATCCTTAAAAGTAAGCATTAGTGTATCGCAATTATGTTTTTTTAGCAAATTTTCTAATTCTTCTTTTTTAAACTCATAATGATCTTTAAAAAAATAACAAGCCCTTGCTTTGATAAAATGCTCATACAATCTAAAAGGTTTAGCAATAGCAGTTACCAAAACAGCCTTTGGATTTTCTTTTACAAAAGAATAACGCACAAAATCCCTACCTTCTAATGCAATAAAATCAGCCCTTTTTTCATAAAATTTTGGCAAACGATAAGCTCCACTTGGTAAGGTAAAATTAAAATAAGGTTTGATTTTACTTTCAAGCAAAATATCAAATTTTTTAATATGAAATTTAGAAAAAGCATCATCAAGTACAACGATTTTAGCTCCCAACTCAAAAGCTTTTTCAATACCTTTTACTCTATCTTCACTTACAATCACACCTTTGATATTTTCTTCAAAAGCATACTCCATAGCTTCATCGCCACTTTGTGCTAAGGTGCATAAAATTTCATTTTGATTTTTAACAACAAACAAACCTTTAGATTTTCTTTTATAGCCCCTAAGCACTATAAAAACGTCATCAAATTCCCTTGCTATAGCTTTGCAAAGCGGGGTTTTTCCATTACCTCCAAAACTTAAATTACCAACGCTAATAACAGGCTTTTTAAAAACTATTTTTTTACGAAAAAAAGTATTTAAAATCGCAAAAAAAGCATAAAGCACACTTAAAGGTAAAAGTACAAAAGCAAGACATTTTTGCCAAAAATTAGGCTTAAAAAAATAATTATCAAGCCAAAGTTCATAATTTTTTTCTTCACTCATTGTTTAAATTTCCAAAATTTCAGGCATTTTTCCCTTAAAAGCATTTTTTTGCATGCGATTTTTTAACATAGCAATCAAAGAAGGATCAAGCGTTCTTAAAAGTTTTTCGTCATTAGTTTCTAAGGCTTTTAAACCTTCATCGATTTTTGCATAAGAAAAACCTAAATCCCCCTCATCGCTTTGATTTTCCCAAAGATCCGCACTTGGAGCTTTTTTGATAAAATTTTCATGCAAATTAAGGTATTTTGCTAAGGCATAAATTTCACTTTTATAAAGCGATCCTATAGGATTAAAAGCACAAGCTAAATCCCCATAAATCGTACCATAACCCAAAAGTAATTCGCTTTTATTAGAAGTGCCTATGACTAAAGAATTTTTCAAAGCAGAATAATCATAAAGCAAACTCATTCTAATGCGAGCTGCAAAATTTCCTAACGATACTAGAGTAGTATTTTCACTTTGCTTTATAAAAGCATCTAAAATGCTTTGAATTTCTATGATTTTATATTCAAGATTTAAATCCGCACAAAGCCTTAAAGCATCTTCGAGATTGGCTTTATTTGAAATTTGAGTTGGCATTAAAAGAGCAAAAACATTCTCTTTTAAAGCTATTTTGCAAAGCGTTGCTACTAAAGCAGAATCAATCCCGCCACTAAGCCCCAAAACCACACCTTGACTTTGAGAATTTTTCACTTTTTCTTGTATAAAATCACACATTTTTTCTGTTATCTTTTGCCAATCCATAAAGCTTGCCTTTTAAAAATTTAATGTATAATTATATTTATTTAAGGCAAATTTTTCATTAAAGAGGCAAAAAATGCAAATTATCAAACAAGCTTGTGGAGCTTATGAGACAAATTGTTATATTTTATTTGGTGAGCATGGAGAAATTATCATTGATCCTGGTTTTGATGCACTAAATTTCATCAAAAAACATGTAAAAAATCCTTTAGCGATTTTAAATACTCACGGACATTACGATCATGTTTGGGATAATGAAAAAGTAAAACAAGCCTATCAAATCCCTATTTATATTCATAAAAATGATGCTTTTATGCTTGAAGATCCTTTTAATCAAGGTTTTATATCTAGCAAAGCGGATTATTTGATTGATGATGAAAATATCATTTCTATAGGCGGATTTGATTTTAAATTTCACTTTTTACCAGGACATACGCCAGGTTGCACTATGATAGAAATTGTAGGTAAAAATATCATATTTAGTGGAGATTTTTTATTTTATAGAAGCATAGGAAGATGGGATTTTCCTTATTCAGATGCAAATTTAATGAAACAAAGCTTAGAAAAAGTTATGACTTACAAAGAAGATTTTAAACTTTTACCAGGACATGGACAAGAGACTACTTTAAAAAAAGAACAAGCCCATTTACCCTCTTGGCTTAGATACTTTTAAGGTATATTAAAATGGAATTAGATCAAATTTTATTATATGCTTTTATTTTTTTAAATCTTTTTGCTCTTTTTGGTTTATTTTTGGGAAATAAAAAGAAAAATCAATTTAACGATAAAAAATTTTATAAAATCTGCCCATGTAAAAAAATGGCAGAAAATGGATCTTTAAGTACCATTTGTATTTATTCAGCTGTGGGAGGATTTTTTTATAGTGTATTGTCTATAGGTTTTATAGGTTTTGGTAATTGGATTTTAAATTTTATTTTTTTACTTGCATTATTAAGCGTTTTTTTAGGGTGGAAATTAAAGCTTGATTGAAAAATATTTTTAAGAAAAATCCATTGATTTTTCTTAATTTTTATTTAAAAGTTGTACCACCATCAACGATGAAAGTATGTCCTGTCACCCAACTTGCCTTACTTGAACAAAGAAAAAGACATGCTCCAGCCAAATCTTCAGGCTGCCCCATGCGATTTAAAGGGCTTAAATTTATAGTAGCCTGTTTTACTTCTTCATAATTTGTAAAAGCTCTTAAAGCATCGGTTTCAATAGGCCCACCACTTACGACATTTACACGGATATTTTTTTCTCCAAGTTCAGTAGCTGCATATCTTGCCATAGCTTCTACAGCAGCTTTTGCTGTACCATGACCTGAATAATTTTCTATATACACTAAATTTCCTGTAGATGAAATAGAAATAATGCTTCCACCCCCTACTTTTTCCATCCTTTTAGCTGATTCTTGAGCTCCTACCACAAAAGCATTTACTGTGGCGGTAAAAATGTTATTAATTCCCTTTGGTTTTAACTTCATAAATTTAGTATAACCACCTACAACCGCACGTCCTGAAATGATAGCATTTGAGATAAAATAATCCACTCTATTAAAATCCACATCAATTTTTTCAAAAAGTTCTTTATAGGTTTCAGGTTCTAAGATATTAAATTCATAAGCTCTAGCTTTGATTTTATAATTTTTCTCCAAATCTTGCACCATTTCATCAGCAATTTGCGCATTAGAATTATAAGTAAAAGCTATATTTGCACCCACTTTAGCAAATTCATAAACTATAGCTTTGCCTATCCCGCGAGTTCCACCGCTGATTACTAAAGTTTTTCCTTGAAATTCTGTATTCATTAAAATCCTTTGATCTTATATTTTTTCATCACTTCTTCAATTTTAGCAAAATTTTCCTTATTTGGAGGACAAAGAGGAAGTCTAAACTCCAAACTTTCTATCAATCCAGCTATATACATAGCCGTTTTAATAGGAATAGGATTACTTTCACAAAATAAAATTTTATTGATATTATAAAGCTCATCATTGATTTTTTTAGCTTCTTTATAATTTTCATCTAAAGCAAAATGAGTTAAAGCGCTAATCATATCGGGTAATAAATTTGAAGTTACTGAAATCACTCCCTTTCCACCATTTGAAAGTATAGGATAATTGATCGCATCTTCTCCCGAAATAAGCATCATTCTAGGTTCATGCGCAAGCAAATCCACACACTTATCGATATTTCCACTCGCTTCTTTTACTCCATAAATATTTTCACAATCTCTAAAAAGCTTGATAATAGTATCTGTTGAAATTTCACAACCTGTTCTTCCTGGAACATTATATAAAAGCACAGGAATATCTACACTTTGTGCAATAGCCTTATAATGCTCGTAAAGTCCTTGTTGCGTAGGTTTATTATAATATGGCGCCACACTTAAAATCCCATCAGCACCATGTTCTTTAGCAAATTTAGCTAAATCCACTGCCTCATGAGTTGCATTACTTCCCGCACCTGCTAAAACCTTAACCTTAGTTCCTTTACAAGTCTCAACGGCTATCTCTATACAAGTTCTATGTTCTTCATGAGTTAAAGTTGCACTTTCTCCTGTTGTTCCTACTGGAACTACTGCATCGATGCCATTTTCTATTTGTCTTTTAATCAATCTTACATAACTTTGCTCATCAACTTTTCCATTTTTAAATGGTGTAATAAGAGCAGTCATCGCCCCAATAATAATATTTTTATCCATTTGAATCCTTTCTTAGAATTACCGTAGTTGAATTTTCTTGAATAAAATATTTTTTAGCACAAGAAATCAAATCTTTTAATTCCAAATTTTGTATATCTTTCTCATAATCTAACAAAGGATTGATATCTCCTCTTGCTAGATATGAACCATAAATATTTGCCACTGCACTAGCATTGTTAAGTGAGAAAATAAAATCACTTTTAACATTATTTTTTACTCTTTGCAAATCTTTTTGAGAAATTTTACCCATTTTAAGTTTATCAATGATTTTTAAAAGCTCTTTTTCTACTTTTTCTGCATTAACATTGGGGTTACAATTACAAATAAAAATAAATAAATTTTCATCTATACAATCATTAACATAAGCATAATAATCATTGATTAAATTTAATTTATCAATCAAAATTTCACTCATTAAAGAACTTTTCCCACTTCCTAAAAGCTCAGATAAAGCATTTAAAGCAGGTATATCTTCGTGTTTGAAATTTGGAATTTTATAAGCAAGGGCTAATAGTTCAGTATCTGAGTTTTTATGCAAATATATTCTTTTTGCTCCATCTTGTTTAGGCTCTTTTGTGTGAATTTTAGGTATAGTCTTAGTATTTTTAATCTTCTCAAAATGTTTTTTTGAAAGCTCAAAAACTTCTTTACTTTCTATATCGCCACTTACAAGCAAAATCGCATTTTTAGGTTGATAGTAAATGCTGTGAAATTCTTTAATATCCTCAATACTCCAATTTTCTATATCCTTAAAAAAACCTATAGGAGTCCAATGATAAGGATGATACATAAATGCGTGATTAAAAAGTCTAAAATAAAGATATCCCAAAGGGTTATTATCTGTTCTCCATCTACGCTCTTCTAAAACCACTGCTCTTTCAGGCTGAAATTCTTCATCTTTTAAATTTAAATTCGCCATAAGTTCTGCAAAAAGCTCTAAAGCTTTATCTAAATTTTTCTTCGCACATTTAATATAATAATGAGTATAGTCAAAACCTGTGCTTGCATTATCCACACCACCAAAACCCTTAACAATCTCATCAAATTCGCCAGCTTTTAAATTTTTAGTACTTTTAAAATTTAAATGTTCTAGCATATGAGCTATGCCACTTTTTCCCATGATCTCATTTCTTGAACCCACTTTATAAAAAATATCAACGCTAATCACATCGCTATTTTTATTTACAGGCAAAGCATAAACTTCAAGCTTGTTTTTTAATTGAATTTTTTCATAAGCAATCATTTTAAATTTACCCCAACAGCTTCACTAATATGTAAAAAACCATCTTTTCTTAAAAGCTCTATAAGATTTTGATTGATATTTTTTACCAAAGAAGGACCTTTAAAAATCAAAGCTGTATAAACTTGCACCAAATTAGCCCCATTTTTAATACGCTCATAAGCAATATCAGCACTATCAATCCCTCCACTTGCAATAAGCAAGGTTTTACCAAAAAGAATCTTAGCTACTTCTTTGAAAAAAATACCACTTTTTTCCGTAATCAGCCTTCCGCTAATACCACCAAAAGTACGATTATTATCTAACAAGCTATAATCAACACTGGTATTGGCTAATATAAACCCATCTGCACCTTTTTTAATGGCATTTTCACATAAATTTAAAGCATCATCTATTTTCATATCAGGAGCAATTTTTATCAAAATAGGCTTAGAAGTGATTTTTTTGGCTTCTTCAAGCAAGGTATTTAAAAAATCATCATTTTGCAACTCTCTTAAATTTTTAGTATTAGGAGATGAGATATTAACGATAAAATAATCACACAAATCCTTAAAATCTCTAAACAAAGTAAAATAATCCTCCAAGGCTTTGTCATTTGGAGTGATTTTATTTTTCCCTATATTTACCCCTAAAGGCAAAACAAAAGGATAAGTTTTTGCAAGCCTTAAAGCAATCTTTTCAGCACCTTCGTTGTTAAAACCCATAGCATTTTGTATACTTTCTTGTTTTACAAGTCTAAATAGACGTGGCTTTTCATTGCCTTCTTGAGGTTTTGGAGTAAAAGTTCCCACTTCCAAAAAGCCAAATCCTAAAGCACTCAAAGGTCTTATCATGGTGGCATTTTTATCAAAGCCTCCTGCTAAACCTACAGGATTATTAAAATCAAGTCCAAGTAAATTTTGTCTTAAACTCTCATCATCAACTATATATTTGTGTGCTAAAAAACTTAAAGCTCCTGGAAAACTGGCACTTAAAGCTCTTAAGCTATATTCAACCAAAGCATGTGCATGCTCAGGGTTTAACTTAAAAAGTAAAGGTTTTATCATTTCATAAGCCATTTTTTAATCCTTTTTAAAATTCTAACTAAAATTAACTAAAGCTAGGCTTTGTTTTTTCTTTGCTTTTAAATTTTTGGTATAAAGAACAAGTTTGCAAAAGCTCTTCATCTTTACCTATTGCCAATACCTTGCCCTTATCCAATACTACTATTTTATCTGCATTTTCTATAGTGCTTAAACGATGTGCAACCACTAAAATCAATCTGTCTTGTTTTAAGTTTTCTATAGTTTTAACTATTGCTTTTTCACTTTCATTATCCAAAGCTGAAGTTGCTTCATCAAAAATAAGCACATCAGGATTTTTATATAAAGCTCTAGCGATTGCTATTCTTTGTTTTTGCCCTCCACTTAAGTTCTTACCATGTTCTTTTACTTCAGCCCAAATCCCGCCCATTTCTTTAACAAATTCATAGGCATTGGCCAATTTTAAAGCTTGGATAACTTTTTCTTCTTCTAACTCTTCGCTATAAGCAATATTTGCAGCAAAACTATCATTAAAAAGATAAATATTTTGTGTTACAAGTCCTATTTTAGCATGTAAGCTTTCTATGGTAAAAGTACTAATATCTTCTTGATTGAGTAAAATTTTACCTTTTTGCTTTTCATAAAAATACATCAAAAGATTAATAATAGAAGATTTACCACCCCCACTTGTCCCTACAAGAGCAAGCATTTGCCCTTTAACAAAATCAAAATTTACGCCTTTTAAAACACTTTTATGCGGGTTTTCATAAGCAAATTCAACATTTTCAAAGCTAATTTTTTCAATGTTTTTTAATTCTTTGCTTCCACCTTTAATTTGAGGTTCTAAATCCAATAAATAAAAAGTTCTTTCACTTGCCGCAACAGCACCTTGAAGTTTTCCATATAAAGACGAAAGACGCTTTAAAGGAGTATATATCGCAAAAAGTGCCGAAACAAAACTAATAAAACTTCCCACACTCATAGAACCATTGATAACCTCTCTACCCCCTACAATAATCACCACAGCAACCCCAACAGAGCCCATCATATCCATTAAAGGACTTGTAAGTGCATCAATACGTGCGGATTTTAGGTTTAATTTACATAAAGTATCATTATGCTTAGCAAATTTATCACTTTCTTTTTTTTCATTATCATTAGCTTTGATCAATTCAATATTTGAAAAAATTTCACCCAAATAAGAAAGTAAATCCGAATTTGTTTCTTGTATATTTCTTGCATATTTTTTAAGTTTTTTAGCAAACCACACCAAAGGGAAAATAGCTAAAGGCAAAATCACTAAAGCAAAAAAAGCCAAAGTAGGACTTTGATACAAGACTACCGCAAGCAGTCCTATAGCAGTTAAAAGCTCTCTAAAAAAATCAGGAATAATGTTTGATACTATGCTTTGAAGCGCATTAATATCATTAGTGCAACGACTTACAAGCTCCCCACTTCTATAGCGTTTAAAAAAATCCATATCCAAGCGTAAAATATTTTTTAAAACCCTAGCACGCAATACTCTTAACATATCTGTTCCTATAAAGGAAACATAAAAACTTTGCAAATAAGTTCCAAGATTTTTAAAAAAATACATCAATACTAGCAAAAAAGGCACTGTATAAAGTAAAGCTTCATTTTTTTCAACGAAAATATAATTTAAAATAGGCTCTAAAGCATAAAAACTTCCAGCAGTTCCTCCGCTTGCTAAAATCATACCAAAAATAGCTATAGCAAATTGCTTCCAATATCTTTTATAAAAGGGCTTAAAGCGTATTAAAACCTCTTTTAAATTCATCTCATTATGCATTTATTTTCTCCCAAATTGTTCCATTTGGAGTATCTAAAAGAGTGATTTTTTTATTACTTAGTTGTTCCCTTATTGCATCAGCTGTGTTAAAATCTTTGTTTTTCTTAGCCTCAGTTCGTTCTAAAATTAACTTTTCAATTTCTTCTCGTTCTTCTTTGCCTACACCCCATTGAAAATATAAAGTTGTATCCATAAAACCAAAGCCAAAAATTTTAGCTAGCTCACTTAAAGCTTTTTTGATATTTTGTTTTAAAATTTTATTTTTGCTTTCTTTATCCAACTCTAAATTTGCATTACTTATAAAATCATCCAAAAGAGCTAAGGCTTTAGAAATATTTAAATCATCATTTAAAATCTCTAAAATTTGCTTAGCAATTTCGCTTTTTATTTCAATATCATTTAAAACATCAAAATCAGAAATTTCACCTAAATCCAATCTTTTTTTAAGGCGATAAAATTTATCTAAACGTTTTTTAGCATTTTCTAAATCCGATAAAGAATAATTAAAATGAGATCTATAATGAGAACTCAAAAGATAAAATCTTAGAGCCTCGCCCATAAATTCTTTTAAAGCATCTTTTATGAAAAAACTATTATTTAAACTTTTACTCATTTTTTCACCATCGATTTTTACAAAACCATTGTGAAGCCAAATATTTGCTAATTTTCTCTTACATCCACAACGACATTGCGCAGCCTCATTTTCATGATGAGGAAAAAGCAAATCTATCCCTCCAGCATGTATATCAAGAGTATTTTCAAAAATAGAATCAATCATAGCAACACATTCAGTATGCCAACCCGGACGCCCTTTGCCAAATTCACTTTCGTAAAAATTTTCATCAAATTTCCAAAGCACAAAATCGCTTTCATTTCTTTTTTGCACTTCATTACTTAAACGAGAGATATTTTCTTCTAAATTGCGATTTGATAGGCTTAAATATTTTTCATCTTTACTTGCATCAAAATAAATTCCATCTTCTAGAGTATAAACAAACCCATCCTTGGCAAGCTTTTTAATCAAATCAAGCATAGCTGTTATATAATGCGTTGCACGAGGCTTAAAATCGGGATCTAATACATTTAAAGCCCTCATATTCTCTTCATAACTTTTGATGTAAAATTCCGTAATTTCCTCTAAAGTTTGACCACTTTGAGCCATTTTTTTTAAGATTTTATCATCAATATCTGTGTAATTTCTAGCAAATTTTACCCTATTGCCCTGAGCAAGTAAAACCCTACGCAAAAGATCAAAGCAAACACTACTTCTTGCATGTCCTAAATGTGCATCATCATAAACCGTAGGTCCGCATAAGTAAATACTAATATCTTTTTTATCAAGTTTTATTTTCTCTTTTGCTACACTGTCTAATAATCTCATTAAAAAACTCCTTTAAAACTTGTAAAAATTCCTATAAAAAAACTTAAAATATAAGGTTTAATCAAAATAAGTAAGATTGTAAAAACAATCAAAGCAACTATAACCAACAAGCAAATTTTAATAGATATTAAAGCAAAAAATTTCTTAAAACCAAATTCTTTGATATTAGCTCCAAGCAAATAAAAAGCACTAATAGAGCTTGAAAGTGCTACTGCAATAACCTTTAAACTTTCATCTTTAATCAAAAATATAAAAGCCATAGAACATAAAGCACTGATAATTAAAGATTTTACCGCGATCCAAGCTGCTGTTTTTTGTTTAAATTTTGCATAAAGCCACAAAGAAAAAAGCTTTTGCAAACCAAAAGGTAAAAGCCCTATAAGATAAGCAATCAAAACATAAGCCGTAATTACACTATCTTCGTGAGTGAAATTTCCTCTTTCAAATAAAAGTTTTGAAATTTCCAAAGCAAACACAGAACCTACAATACTAGAAGCAATAAGCAAAATACTTAAAAGCGCTAATGCTCTTTGCATAAATTTTAAGGCTAAATTTTCTTGACCACTTTTTAAATGTTTTAAAATTTTTGGAAAAGAAACTTGAGTTAAAGCGATAGCAAAAAGTGCAAGGGGGAGTTGGAATACACGATTTGCATAATAAAGATAAGAAATACTCCCGCTCATTAAAAAACTAGCTATGGTTGTATCAAGCAATGAGCTAAATTGAGTCGCAGAAGAACCTAAAACTCCATGAAAAAAATTGCCATAAAAACCTTGTAATTTCGCCTTGGCTTTTTTAAATTTTATACTTAAAGCCATAGCACGGATTACAGGATTGTTTTTTAAAACAAGCAAATGTAAAATAAGCTGTGCCACCCCGCTTAAAACCGTTGCATAAGAAAAATAATAAAGTGTATTTTGCGGTGCATTTTTATCCACAAAAAAGGCAGCTATAACAATACTTAAGTTAAATAATGCCGCAGAAAAAGAGGTAATGAAAAATTTTTGTCTATAATTTAAAATAGCTCCTAAAAAAGTAACTAAAAAAATAAAAAACAAATACCAAAAATTAATCGCCACTAAAGGAGCCGCTAAAGCTATAGTATCTGCGTTAAACCCAAAAGCAAAAAGCTTAGTAAAAAAAGAGGAGAAAAAACTTACCAAAAGACAAAATAAAAAAACTATAAGGCTAAATTGCATCATTACACTAACACAAAAAGCTCCTTTTTTTTTCGCTTTTACAAAATTAGGCAAAAAACTTTGTCCAAAAGCCCCTTCTGCAAAAATTCTTCTAAAAAAAGCAGGCATTTTTAAAGCCACAAAAAAAATATCACTATAAAGCCCTGCTCCTAAAAAAAGCGCTATTAAAACATCTCTAGCAAGCCCTAAAATTCTTGAAAATAAAATTCCTAAAGCATTGATAATAAAATTTTTAAATACTAAACTCTTCATTAAATTTTTTCATAAATTTCAAAATATAAAGAGAATTATTTTAACTAAAATTGATTAAAAATTGACTATAATTACATTCTTAATTTTTTACAAGGGGAAAGTTTTGGCTTTGGATGAAAAAATTATTGCCTATACAGAAAATCCAGCTCGAGAGCTTTTAAGCGTAGCTTCACGAACAAACCTTAGCTTAAATGAGCTTGATTTTAGTTTATTGGCATTTTCTACACAATATCGTTTTGGAGATTTAGAATGGGAAAAAATCTCTGAAAAAGAATTAACTCTTTTTGATAAAGATGATTTTTTTTTAAAAAATGATCTTCAAATCAAGCAAGAATACAAAATAGAAATTTTCCATGGTATAAACCAAAGCAAAGCATTTCAAGCAGTCAAACTAGTTGCAAATAAAAATTTAACCAAAATAGTTGCTCAAATTGATTTTACAAATTTAGACTTTCATGAAAAACTAGCACTAGAACTTTTGCAAAATATTTATAAAAAGATGTTGAAACTTAAATTTTTAATAGGTATCCGCATTTTTGATTTTAAGAAAAATTTAATGTCTTTTTGCAACCAACATAAAAACACCCCTTTAAATAAAACTATACAAATTACCGTTGCACAAGGTATTGATCCTATAGAAAGTCAAGACGAATCTCTAATCTTGACTTATAAAGAAAAAACCAAAAACTACACTATCGATGAAAAACGCTCAGGTATTATTGCTGTTGATGAAAATGAAGTTGTTTTAAAACACACCAAATTTAAACAAGGTAAAGAAGGAAAAGACTTAAATTTACACACCTTAAAAGTTTTAGCCGCAAATGAAAATAAAGTTAAATTTTCTTGTTCTTCGGCTTTTAAACAAGTAGAGCAAGATGGATACACAGAATATATAGCCTTAAAAAAAGGTTATGTAGTACAAGATGGTGAAAATTTTGATATCGCCAATGAACTAGATTTTAATGGGGTGGATTTTAAAAATATAGGGATTATAAGAGCTGGACTAGACAAAAATGTCAAAATCAATATAAAATTTCTTTCAGAAGTAAAAGATGCTGTAAATTCTGGCGTTGGGATAGAATGTGAAGAATTAAATGTAGTCGGAAGCATAGGAAGCAACACTCAACTTAATGCCACTAAAATGAAAATTGAAGGCGCTACACACTCTAAAGCCAAAATTCAAGCCAAACAAGCCTATATAAAAACTCATAGAGGATTTGCAGAAGCCGAAATTTTAAATATAGATTTGCTCGAAGGGGGAACAATCAAAGCCAAAGAAGTGAGAATTAAAAAAAGTTTAGGTGGAAGTATACAAGCTGATAAAATCTATATAGAAAATTTAGAAAGTAATAATTCTTGTGTGTTTTTTGAAAACACCACAATAGAACGCATTAACGGGGATAACAATAAATTTCATGCTAAAATTAAAACTCTTGATAAAAATTATGATGAAGAATTTGCGATTTTAGGAGAGCAAATTTCTAAGTTAAATCATAAAATAAATAAAATAAGACAATACATTTTATCAAGTAAAAATGGAATTTTAAGCGTTGAAAAAAAGATAACAGAACTTAAAAATCAAGGTCAAAATGTTCCTGTACAATACGAAAAAGCCCTAAAAGATTTCTCTTTACAAAATCTTGAATTAAATAAACTACAAAATGAAGAAAAAGAACTTCTTGAACGCAAAAAATCTTTACAATTAGAATTAATCAATTTACAAAAAATGCTTTTTGAAGCAACTTTTATAAATAAAAGTGGCAAATGGACTGATATGAATGAGATCAAATTTTCACTTCTAGAGCCTAAAGAAGATATTTTTTACTCTTCATTTGTTAATGAAAGTGCTAAATTTATAGGTATTAAAAAAGTCATACAAAACAACCAAGAAAGTATAGAAATACATAAAAAATTAGATTATGAAGAAAAGGATATAGCATGGTTGTCGGCATCGAAGGAATAATCACAAAAAAAGAACCTGCTTTTATCATTGTTAAATGCGCTAGTGGTTTAAGCTATGGGATATTTATTTCGCTTTTTTGTTCTGCTAAAATTCAAACTCAAGAAAAGCATGAGTTTTTTATCACTCAAATCATCAAAGAAGATTCTAATAAATTTTATGGCTTCTTGGATAAAGATGAACAAAAAATGTTCGAAATGCTTTTAAAAGTCAATGGAGTGGGTGCAAATACTGCTATGGCGGTATGCTCTAGTCTTGATGTAAATTCTTTTTACAAGGCGTTAAGTTTGGGCGATGAAAGTGTGCTTAAAAAAGTACCTGGCATAGGTCCAAAAAGTGCAAAACGCATTATAGTAGAACTTTCTGACACAAAAACCAAACTTGAAAGTGTAAGCGATGATAAAAGCGAAGCCTTAGCCGCACTTCTTACTCTAGGCTTTAAACAAGAAAAAATCATAAGTGTTTTAGCAAGTGCTCAAGCAACAGGCACAAGCGAACTCATCAAAGAAGCTCTTAAAAAACTAGGATAAAGGAATAAAATGAAATTTGCAATACTTTTTGGCGGAAATTCTTATGAACATGAGATCAGTATAGTAAGTGCTGTAGTGCTTAAAAAAGTTATCAATCAAAATTTAGAATTTATTTTTTGCGATGAAGAAAGAAGATTTTATCATATTCCAAGTGAAAAAATGAATTCTAAAACTTTTAGCACTAAAGCTTATAAAAAAGAAAAAGAACTCTTCATCAAACAAGGAGGTTTTTTTAGCAAAGGTTTTTTAAAAGAAAATAAACTAGAGTGCGAATGCGTGATCAATCTTATCCATGGTAGAGATGGAGAAGATGGAAAAATTGCGGCTTTATTTGAGTTTTATTCTATTAAATTTATAGGACCTAGGCTTGAAGCTAGTGTATTATCTTTTAACAAAGAACTTACCAAACTTTATGCCAAAAGCGTTGGAGTAAAAACACTTGATTATACCATGCTAAGAAAAAATCAAAACTCTAAAGAAAAGCTTAGTTTTCCTTGCATTATCAAACCTGCAAGACTTGGAAGTAGTATAGGTATTAGCATAGTAAAAGATGAAAAAGATTTAGAATACGCCAAAGATGTAGGTTTTGAATTTGATAATGATCTTGTAGTAGAAGAATTTAAAAACAATATCAAAGAATACAATCTTGCAGGATGTATGATCAATGATGGGTTTGTTTTTTCCATCATAGAAGAGCCAAAGAAAAAAGAATTTTTAGACTTTGAACAAAAATATCTTAGCTTTTCAGGACGCAATGAGCTTATAGAAGCGGATTTAAGCGAAGAATTAAAAGAAAAACTCAAAGATAGCTTTAAAAAGATTTACAATCCTTTGTTTAAAGGTGCTTTAATACGCTGCGATTTTTTTATACTGGATAATGAAGTATATTTAAATGAAATCAACCCAAATCCTGGTTCTTTGGCTAATTATCTTTTTAAAGATTTTAATACCACTTTAAACGCTTTAGCTGATCAAATTTCACTTGAAAAAATGATAAAAATCAACTACAACTTCCTTCACTCCATCAACGGACAAAAAGGAAAATTATAAGCTTTTAAGTCAAAATACGCTAAATTATACATAAAATTTAGCGTATTTTAGGAAGAAAAATGCTCTCTTTTAAACAAGATGAAATTTACACTGCCACCGAGGTGGTAAGAAATTTTAGCCCCATTATGGAAAAACTCAAAAAAAGTGAAAGTGGAAAAATAGTTATTTTAAAAAATAACAAATTTGAAGCTGTAATGCTTAGTATGAAGGAATTTGAACGCTTACAAAACGCCATGCAACTTTTAGAAAATATCTACAAAAATCAAAAGGCTTAAAATGGCTCAAACTCAACTTTCTTATAAAAACAAAACTTATCAAATTTCTTATGAAATTTTAGGTGATCTTTCCTTACCGCAAATACTTATCTTACACGGCTGGGGAGCTGATAAAGAACTTATGAAGCAAAGTTTTTGTCCTTTTTTAAAAGATTTTTGTCAAATTTATATGGATTTAGCAGGTTTTGGAAATTCAAGTGTGGAAGAAATTTTAAACACTCAAGATTATGCCAATATCACAGAACTTTTTTTAAAACAAAAAAAACTCAATATCTGTTTTTTCATGGGGCATTCTTTTGGCGGAAAAGTAAGTACCCTACTCGCAAAAGAAAAAGACATCCTAATCTTACTTTCAAGTGCGGGAATTTTGGCTAAAAAATCCCTAAAAGTGCGTTTTAAAATCCGTATTTTTAAAATTTTAAAACTCTTTGGTTTGGGAAAATTTTATCGCTATTTTGCTAGTAAAGATGGAGCAAATCTTAGTCCTATGATGTATGAAACCTTTAAAAAGGTTGTTGATGAGGATTTTAGTGAAATTTTTGCCAAGCAAAAGGCTAAAAGTTTGATTTTTTGGGGAAAAAGCGATGAAGCTACGCCTTTATATTGTGGCGAGAAAATGCATCAATTTTTAAAAAATAGCACTTTTTATCCTTTAGAGGGGGATCATTTTTTCTTTTTAAAACATTCTGCTTTCATAGCTCAAAAAATTAAGGAAATTTAAATGCTTATCAATACTCTTTATTTTATTAATTCTTTATTTTTTAATTTTTGTATAGCTTTTTATCTTATGAGTGCTTTACAATGGTATTCTTATAAATTTAAACGCGTGTTTTTTCATTATCATAAACCTTTGTGGCATTTGTATTTTTTATTTATTCCTTATTTTTTATTCTTAGCTTTTCCTTTATACTCTTTGGCATATTTTGCATTGTTCCATGCTCCAATTTTGTATTTTTGGAACAAAGGTATAGATAAAAAGCTTGTTTTTACAAGCAAGGTTAAATGGTTTTTTGTTTTTGTTTTTGTTTATAATGCTATTTTTGCTATACTTGCTTTGCGTTTTTCTTTTCTTTTTAATCTTTTTAGCCTTCCTTTTGCTTTATTGAGTCTTAAAATTTATGAGTTTTTTACAAATTTATATTATAAAAAACAAGCCAAAACCAAACTAAGAGCCAATGAAAATTTAAAAATCATACTCATTACCGCAAGTTTTGGAAAAACAAGTATTAAAAATTTTCTATACGAACTTTTAAAAGATGACTTTAAAAGCTACAAAACACCACGCTCTGTCAATACCTTGCTAGGTATAGTTGCTGATATTAATACCAATTTAAGCCAAGATACTCAAATTTACATAGCTGAAGCAGGCGCTAGACTTAAAGGCGATATCGATGAAATCACGCGTTTTTTACAACCTCACATCAGCATAGTAGGAGAGATAGGCAATGCACATTTAGAGTATTTTAAAAGTGTTGAAAATATCCGCTCAACCAAACTTGAAGCCTTAAATTCCAAAAGACTAGAAAAGGCTTTTTTACACTCTAGCGCCCAAAAAGAAGAAGATAAACTCATTAGCCTTTATGATGATAAATTAAGTCTTATTCATTCAAGTCTTGAAGGTTTAGAATTTAGGGTAAATATAGAAAATAAATCCTATGATTTTAAAAGTCAAATTTTAGGGAATTTTAACGCGCAAAATCTTTGTGTTTGTATACTTTGTGCTCATTATCTTGGCATAAAGCTAGAAAAAATTCAAAAGCAAGTTTTAAATATAAACTCCGTAGAACATCGCTTGCAAGTGCTTTCAAGAGAGCCTAAATTTATCATAGATGATGGTTTTAATGGAAATTTTAAAGGTATGAGCACAAGCTATAAACTTTGTAAAAGCTATAAAGGACGAAAAGTTTTAGTAAGTCCTGGTATAGTGGAAGTAAGCGAAGAAGAAAATATAAAACTTGCTAAAATCATCAATGAGTGTTTTGATCTTGTTATCATTAGCGCACAAATCAATGCTGAAATTTTCAAAAAAGAGTTAAAAATAAAAACCATTATACTTAAAGAAAAGAGTCAGCTAGTTCAAACTCTGGCTAAAGAAACAAAAAACGGAGATTTAATACTCTTTTCAAACGATGCGCCTAGCTTTATGTGATTCGCATAAGTATTTGCAAATGTCATCATTTTTAATTTGACTTCGTGCAAATACTTCTTTAAACCCTAGTTTGTCCTATAAGATTATTTAATCTATCCATTATAGATCCAACATAAGAATTTATACTTTCACTACTTGCTTTCCAGCCATTAGCAAGAGCTTGTTTAATTTCAGCATCTAAAGCCCAATTACCCATAGCAGATTCTTTAGGAATGTTATTTTCATACATATAAAGTTGCCCTTCTAATTTTCCATTTTTACTAGCTAGATATTTAAATAGACTTGCAAAATCTACTTTACCTGTCATAATATCACCTATATCTACACTAGTAGTTGAAAAACTCTCTTTAGCCATAGCTGTATTGTAAGCTTCTACTTTTGGATTAAGTGTGGTTTTTAGACTCTCAACAGGTTGTCCACCTTGAGATTTTAAAAAACTCATAAACAAAGTTTCTTTAGAATAGCTTCCATCTTCATTTTGTGGATAAACTGACATATCAGGATTAAACTGCCAATCTTCACCTTTAGAAACATTTTTGATTTCTTCTAAGGATAAACCTAAAGTTTTAGGCAATAATCCATCAATCATATATCCAGAATCAGCCCAAAGATCATCGGCTTCTTTTGCTTGTTCAGGGGTTTTATAAACATTTGAAATTAAAGAATTTGAAAAATCTTTTAAACCTGTAATATTCATTCTATTGCTTGGATCATTAAAGTCCATCCATTGCGTTCCACTTACACCATAACCACTAGGCATAGAATTTATATCTGCTTCACTAAAACTTGTTTTATCATTTGGAAAACTTTGACCTAAAGCATTAGAAAAAAGATTATAATATTGTTTTATGGTTTCAGCCATATCTATATTAGTATAATACTCGCTTACGCCTAAGTATTCTTTTGTACTTGAAACAACAGGATCATTTTCGGCAGCTTTTTTAATCTCATCCAAAGTAGATTTATGTATCTTAAAATCTTCAGGAAGTCCTGCAGCTTTGTTAAAATCACTTCCCATATAACCATCTTTATCTACACTATAACCATAGGCTGTATTATTACTTATATCTGCTTGTTTGTATTTTAGAGTATAAATAGAGTTTTTAAATTCACTTGATATATCATAATTAGGAGAACTTGTCTTACTACTTATACTAAAATTAGTATTATTGCTAGTATTTGTTGTATTAGTAGAATTTAATATTTCACTTCTTGCTAGAGTTTGTGAATTTTTACTTTCTATATCACTTAACTTGCTGGCATTTTGTTTTAAAAAAGCATTAGCAAAACTTATTTTAGAATTTTCTTTACTTTCTTTATTAGCTTT
>NZ_MJWS01000044.1:0-45373 GCF_001762365.1 Campylobacter sp. BCW_6873 | reverse complement strand
TTATGGAGAGTTTGATCCTGGCTCAGAGTGAACGCTGGCGGCGTGCCTAATACATGCAAGTCGAACGATGAAGCTTTTAGCTTGCTAGAAGTGGATTAGTGGCGCACGGGTGAGTAAGGTATAGTTAATCTGCCCTACACAAGAGGACAACAGTTGGAAACGACTGCTAATACTCTATACTCCTGCTTAACATAAGTTGAGTAGGGAAAGTTTTTCGGTGTAGGATGAGACTATATAGTATCAGCTAGTTGGTAAGGTAATGGCTTACCAAGGCTATGACGCTTAACTGGTCTGAGAGGATGATCAGTCACACTGGAACTGAGACACGGTCCAGACTCCTACGGGAGGCAGCAGTAGGGAATATTGCGCAATGGGGGAAACCCTGACGCAGCAACGCCGCGTGGAGGATGACACTTTTCGGAGCGTAAACTCCTTTTCTTAGGGAAGAATTCTGACGGTACCTAAGGAATAAGCACCGGCTAACTCCGTGCCAGCAGCCGCGGTAATACGGAGGGTGCAAGCGTTACTCGGAATCACTGGGCGTAAAGGGCGCGTAGGCGGATTATCAAGTCTCTTGTGAAATCTAATGGCTTAACCATTAAACTGCTTGGGAAACTGATAGTCTAGAGTGAGGGAGAGGCAGATGGAATTGGTGGTGTAGGGGTAAAATCCGTAGATATCACCAAGAATACCCATTGCGAAGGCGATCTGCTGGAACTCAACTGACGCTAAGGCGCGAAAGCGTGGGGAGCAAACAGGATTAGATACCCTGGTAGTCCACGCCCTAAACGATGTACACTAGTTGTTGGGATGCTAGTCATCTCAGTAATGCAGCTAACGCATTAAGTGTACCGCCTGGGGAGTACGGTCGCAAGATTAAAACTCAAAGGAATAGACGGGGACCCGCACAAGCGGTGGAGCATGTGGTTTAATTCGAAGATACGCGAAGAACCTTACCTGGGCTTGATATCCTAAGAACCTTATAGAGATATGAGGGTGCTAGCTTGCTAGAACTTAGAGACAGGTGCTGCACGGCTGTCGTCAGCTCGTGTCGTGAGATGTTGGGTTAAGTCCCGCAACGAGCGCAACCCACGTATTTAGTTGCTAACGGTTCGGCCGAGCACTCTAAATAGACTGCCTTCGTAAGGAGGAGGAAGGTGTGGACGACGTCAAGTCATCATGGCCCTTATGCCCAGGGCGACACACGTGCTACAATGGCATATACAATGAGACGCAATACCGCGAGGTGGAGCAAATCTATAAAATATGTCCCAGTTCGGATTGTTCTCTGCAACTCGAGAGCATGAAGCCGGAATCGCTAGTAATCGTAGATCAGCCATGCTACGGTGAATACGTTCCCGGGTCTTGTACTCACCGCCCGTCACACCATGGGAGTTGATTTCACTCGAAGCCGGAATACTAAACTAGTTACCGTCCACAGTGGAATCAGCGACTGGGGTGAAGTCGTAACAAGGTAACCGTAGGAGAACCTGCGGTTGGATCACCTCCTTTCTAGAGTACAAAGTAATAAGTCTCACCACTATTACTTCAATATATAAACTCAATTGATTCTTGTTTAGATTTCAAAGATTGATGATAAAGCTAATTGTTTATGGGGAATTAGCTCAGCTGGGAGAGCGCCTGCTTTGCACGCAGGAGGTCAGCGGTTCGATCCCGCTATTCTCCACCATTTATTAAGGGCCTATAGCTCAGCTGGTTAGAGTGCACCCCTGATAAGGGTGAGGTCACAAGTTCAAGTCTTGTTAGGCCCACCATAAAAAAGATTTGAATAAAAAAGCTTTAAAATCTAAAGCAAGTATATAAAGTAGATTAAATATAAAATATAAACTCTATACTTAGATTTATTTTTATCTTTAGCTATAAAAGAATATACTTTAAATAGATATAAGTAGCATATACATTATGTATTTATATTTATAATGATTATATTAATATATATATACTTCCTTTAGGTTTTAAACCTAAATGTTCTTTTTAATTATCATTGTTAAGAGTCACAAGCAAGTTTTAATAAAAACAATTTTACAGGACTTGTTAAAGGATAAAACCTATTTATCTTTTCTTTGGTTTAACTTATATCTTTTAATTATCTTTATTTCTATAATAAAGAGAATATTAGATTTAAGATTTGTAAATTAAAGACAAGTTTCAAACTCACAGCTTAGTTAAGACTAAATCATTTAGTTCTATATTAAGTGTTTGAATGCTTTCCGTCTTAAGATAAAGAAGTCTTATCATAAAAACTTTAACAAGGAAGTGATGCGTTTTAGAATCAATAAAAAAGGTAGAAGTTAGGTTATATCTAACTTTTATGCAAATTGTTTTTTTAGCGATTAAGAATTGAAGCTTTATCTACATTAATTTTTTAATGAATGTTTAGTTTATTTCGTTTTAAGCCTAATATCTTTTAGGTTGGCGGGGTAGGTCTTTAGCTTTGGTTCTTTAGGATGAGCTTTGCTCATCTGCTAAAAGAACATCAAAAGGTAAGCTACTAAGAGCGAATGGTGGATGCCTTGACTGGTAAAGGCGATGAAGGACGTACTAGACTGCGATAAGCTACGGGGAGCTGTCAAGAAGCTTTGATCCGTAGATTTCCGAATGGGGCAACCCAATGTATAGAGATATACATTACCTATATAGGAGCGAACGAGGGGAATTGAAACATCTTAGTACCCTCAGGAAAAGAAATCAATAGAGATTGCGTCAGTAGCGGCGAGCGAAAGCGCAAGAGGGCAAACCCAGTGCTTGCACTGGGGGTTGTAGGACTGCAATGTGCAAGAGCTGAGTTTAGCAGAACATTCTGGAAAGTATAGCCATAGAGGGTGATAGTCCCGTATGCGAAAAACAAAGCTTAGCTAGCAGTATCCTGAGTAGGGCGGGACACGAGGAATCCTGTCTGAATCCGGGTCGACCACGATCCAACCCTAAATACTAATACCAGATCGATAGTGCACAAGTACCGTGAGGGAAAGGTGAAAAGAACTGAGGTGATCAGAGTGAAATAGAACCTGAAACCATTTGCTTACAATCATTCAGAGCACTATGTAGCAATACAGTGTGATGGACTGCCTTTTGCATAATGAGCCTGCGAGTTGTGGTGTCTGGCAAGGTTAAGCAAACGCGAAGCCGTAGCGAAAGCGAGTCTGAATAGGGCGCTTAGTCAGATGCTGCAGACCCGAAACGAAGTGATCTATCCATGAGCAAGTTGAAGCTAGTGTAAGAACTAGTGGAGGACTGAACCCATAGGCGTTGAAAAGCCCCGGGATGACTTGTGGATAGGGGTGAAAGGCCAATCAAACTTCGTGATAGCTGGTTCTCTCCGAAATATATTTAGGTATAGCGTTGTGTCGTAATATAAGGGGGTAGAGCACTGAATGGGCTAGGGCATACACCAATGTACCAAACCCTATCAAACTCCGAATACCTTATATGTAATCACAGCAGTCAGGCGGCGAGTGATAAAATCCGTCGTCAAGAGGGAAACAACCCAGACTACCAGCTAAGGTCCCTAAATCTTACTTAAGTGGAAAACGATGTGAAGTTACTTAAACAACCAGGAGGTTGGCTTAGAAGCAGCCATCCTTTAAAGAAAGCGTAATAGCTCACTGGTCTAGTGATTTTGCGCGGAAAATATAACGGGGCTAAAGTAAGTACCGAAGCTGTAGACTTGCACACAACTTAGATTATTTAAGTTTAGAATATAAAAAACTAAGTTATATGTTTTAAGTTATATTTTTACTGATTTTTATAGAGTAAAGATAGAAATAAAACTTAGTAAAATCAGTAAAAATATTCTTGGTTTAAAGTTTAAGTAGTTTAAGTTGTGTGCAAGTGGTAGGAGAGCGTTCTATTTGCGTCGAAGGTATACCGGTAAGGAGTGCTGGAGCGAATAGAAGTGAGCATGCAGGCATGAGTAGCGATAATTAATGTGAGAATCATTAACGCCGTAAACCCAAGGTTTCCTACGCGATGCTCGTCATCGTAGGGTTAGTCGGGTCCTAAGTCGAGTCCGAAAGGGGTAGACGATGGCAAATTGGTTAATATTCCAATACCAACATTAGTGTGCGATGGAAGGACGCTTAGGGCTAAGGGGGCTAGCGGATGGAAGTGCTAGTCTAAGGTTGTAGGAGCTTATACAGGCAAATCCGTATAAGAACACTCCGAGAACTGAAAGGCTTTTTGAAGTCTTCGGATGGATAGAAGAACCCCTGATGCCGTCGAGCCAAGAAAAGTTTCTAAGTTTAGCTAATGTTGCCCGTACCGTAAACCGACACAGGTGGGTGGGATGAGTATTCTAAGGCGCGTGGAAGAACTCTCTTTAAGGAACTCTGCAAAATAGCACCGTATCTTCGGTATAAGGTGTGGTTAGCTTCGTACTAGGATTTACTCCGAAAGCGAAGAAACTTACAACAAAGAGTCCCTCCCGACTGTTTACCAAAAACACAGCACTCTGCTAACTCGTAAGAGGATGTATAGGGTGTGACGCCTGCCCGGTGCTCGAAGGTTAATTGATGGGGTTAGCATTAGCGAAGCTCTTGATCGAAGCCCGAGTAAACGGCGGCCGTAACTATAACGGTCCTAAGGTAGCGAAATTCCTTGTCGGTTAAATACCGACCTGCATGAATGGCGTAACGAGATGGGAGCTGTCTCAAAGAGGGATCCAGTGAAATTGTAGTGGAGGTGAAAATTCCTCCTACCCGCGGCAAGACGGAAAGACCCCGTGGACCTTTACTACAGCTTGACACTGCTACTTGGATAAGAATGTGCAGGATAGGTGGGAGGCTTTGAGTATATGACGCCAGTTGTATATGAGCCGTTGTTGAGATACCACTCTTTCTTATTTGGGTAGCTAACCAGCTTGAGTTATCCTCAAGTGGGACAATGTCTGGTGGGTAGTTTGACTGGGGCGGTCGCCTCCCAAATAATAACGGAGGCTTACAAAGGTTGGCTCAGAACGGTTGGAAATCGTTCGTAGAGTATAAAGGTATAAGCCAGCTTAACTGCAAGACATACAAGTCAAGCAGAGACGAAAGTCGGTCTTAGTGATCCGGTGGTTCTGTGTGGAAGGGCCATCGCTCAAAGGATAAAAGGTACCCCGGGGATAACAGGCTGATCTCCCCCAAGAGCTCACATCGACGGGGAGGTTTGGCACCTCGATGTCGGCTCATCGCATCCTGGGGCTGGAGCAGGTCCCAAGGGTATGGCTGTTCGCCATTTAAAGCGGTACGCGAGCTGGGTTCAGAACGTCGTGAGACAGTTCGGTCCCTATCTGCCGTGGGCGTAAGAAGATTGAAGAGATTTGACCCTAGTACGAGAGGACCGGGTTGAACAAACCACTGGTGTAGCTGTTGTTCTGCCAAGAGCATCGCAGCGTAGCTAAGTTTGGAAAGGATAAACGCTGAAAGCATCTAAGCGTGAAGCCAACTCTAAGATGAATCTTCTCTAAGCTCTCTAGAAGACTACTAGTTTGATAGGCTGGGTGTGTAATGGATGAAAGTCCTTTAGCTGACCAGTACTAATAGAGCGTTTGGCTTATCTTTAATAAAGCATCACTTCCTTGTTAAGGTTTTTAAGAAAGCTTTGAATATAGATAATATTTAGAGTTTCATAGAAATCTTTCAAGTAGAGTTTATATTAGAACTTGCTCTTAACATTGTTTTTTAAGTATTCTATATAAAAACTTATCAAAGATAAAAGATAAGTAAAGAAGAAAGAAAAACAAAAGAAGAAAGAGAATAAAGAAAAAAGTAAAGAAATAAAAGATTAATCTTTATTTTTTAAATTCAATCTTTCAAAGAATATTTAAATAACAATGTCCGTGATTATACAGATGTGGAAACGCCTTGCTCCATCCCGAACCAAGAAGCTAAGCACATCGTGGGTGATGATACTACGCCTTACTGGCAGGGGGAAAGTAGCTCATTGCGGACTTGTTAAATGTCTTTATTGCTTACTTTATATATAAATCCTATGTTTATTTTTATTGTTGTTTTAGATGGTGCTTAGAATCGTGTTTAAAAAAGAGTTTGTTGCTGGTTAAGGTTTTTAAGAGAATAGGGTGTTTTTAGGGGTTTGGAAAATAATAGAGGATAAAATTTAAAATTTTATAAGTTAAAATTAAATAAAATATATTAGCAATATTTTTGAAAAGATGTCGAAAATTTGAAGGCATCAAAATGGATTTTATAAAATTTCTTAATCATTTTCAACCCATATCTAAATCTTCTCAGCAAGCTAGTGTATACAAATCTTTTAAGTTGAATTTAAAACCAAATATTCTTAATGAAAAAGACGAAAATTCCTCTTCATTTCAAGAGCAAAAAACAGATGTAGCTCAAACTATGCTTCAAAGATTAGAAGATGAAAAAGTTTTCAATCAAAAGGTAAGTGATAAAGTAAAAAAAGCTGAAAGAGGTATGACTACTATATATTTTAGAGATCCTATTACAAATAAACTCGTTCGTAGTGCTTTAAGTTCAACAGCTATTAATAAAATGGGGATTGAATTTGACAAAGAAGATATGACTAAAAGACTTGATGGATCATATATATTAAGTGGAAAAGCTGAAAATTTCGTGTCTGGATGGTATGCTGATATAGCATATACTAGAGCTTATGTGGCTAGTGATAGAAATAATGATGGATATTTAGAAGATTATGAACTTGAAGATACGAAAAGTGGTTTTGTAGCACAGGAAACAAATTTAGGACTTTTTGTGCAATCTTATACACAATTAAATGGTAGCGTGGATACTCTATTTGGTTTTGAAAAAGATTTTAGAGAAATGCGCCCAGATGATACCAAGGATACAGATTATGCTGGTAGAACTATAGGTTTAGAGCTTGATAAAATGATAAGAAAAGATGGAGATTTTAATGGGAAGCTTAGTTTTAGCGAAACTGGCATGCAAGCAGTAAAAACCAAAGCTCCAAATTCTGGATGGACTGAAAGTGTAGGTATGTTAACTTTAACTAAATTTAATCAAACTAATACAATAGAAATTAAAGATATCTTGGATAAATTAGGTAAAGGTGTAAAATATGATGATTTAAGTGAAGATGAAAAATCTCTACTTAAAATGCAATTATCTGATAAAATTTTTGATGAAGTTGAAGATAAAGAAACTGGTAATAAAAAACTTGTTTTTAATCTGGATAAATTTAAAATTTTCTATGAAGGTTTTGTTGATTTATTCAAACAAAGAAGTGCAAAAATGCTAGGTTTAAAACCTGAAGATGCAACTAAACTTAATTATAACAATCTTAGTGAAATTGTCAACGAAATGAAGCAAACTTATTTTGATACAAATTCTACAAGTTATGGAAAAATAGCTGATTTAATTAAAATTTGGGCTTAGTTTTTATAATTATCTTGTAAAGTGTATTGTTATTTTTTATTTTGATATATTGTATTTTTATAAAAAATAACTAATAAAAGTTTAGTCATATAGACTAAATAAAATTAAGTATATTTTTTTATATTTATACTTGACAAAATAACACTCAATGTTGTATAATACTTCTAGCAATCAAAAAATAGAGTGCTAAAAATTTAAGGAAAGAGCTATGAAAAGCCGAGATAAAAAGGATTTGATTTTAGATTCTATCATCCAAACTTATCTTTTGGATAATGTTCCTATTGGTTCAAATGAATTAAATTTAAATCTTTGTATCCCTGCTTCAACTATACGCGTCTATCTTAAAAGACTTAGCGACGAAGGGTTGATCACTCAGCTTCATATAAGTAGCGGTAGAATTCCTACTATTTTGACAATGCAAAATTATTGGCAAAGTTTTTGGAAAAAAGAACAAGATCAAGATATCAATATCAAAAGTGAGAATTTTTTAAAAGAGTTGAGTAAAGAATTTGAAATTTATTGTCTTGTTTATGGTGGTAGAAGCTTAGTACTTAAAGAAGCGCTTGATCTAAATGCTAAGTTTATAGTGCTTGATTTTAAAGAAGAAGAGCTCGTTTTAAAATATGAAAAAGAAGCATGGAATTTTTTACAAAGTCTTATAGGATTAGATCTTTTTAGTATAGAAAAAATAGCTTTGAGAGTTCATTTTATGGATCTTGTAGAAAAAATAGCTAGCTTAAGACAAAATTTGATTTGCTATAGAAGTAATGAAGAAAGAGCTTATCAAATTTATCAAAATGATGAATTTGTTAAGCTCTTAGATTGCGGAGTTCATCGTTATTTTAAAGAAAGTCTTGAATTTGAACCTTTATTTAAAGAAGGTTTTATGGGGCTTAAGGTGGATGCGCAGTTTTTGGGCGAAGATGTAAATATTATCTTAGCAGGTAGTGTTTATACGGATTATAAAAAAATATTACAATACATAAAGGAGGCGGCGTGAGCGAGCAAAAGCAAGAATTTGAAAACGAAAACGCAGAAAATTCTGAACATTTGCAAGATGAGAATTTGCAAAATATCGAAGATGTTGAGCAAAACAAATTGCAAAAAGACTATGATGAATTAAAAGACAAATATATGCGTGCAAACGCTGAATTTGAAAATATTAAAAAAAGAATGGAAAAAGAAAAGCTAAGCGCTATGGCTTATGCAAATGAAAGTTTTGCAAAGGATTTGCTTGATGTTTTAGATGCTTTAGAAGCAGCTATCAATGTCGAATGCCATGATGAAATTAGCTTAAAAATCAAAGAAGGAGTGCAAAACACTTTAGATTTGTTTCTTAAAAAACTTGAAAAGCATGGAGTGGCTCTTATTAAAGAAGAAAAAGAGTTCGATCCAAATTTACATGAGGCAATGTTTCATGTAGATAGTGAAAATCATCAAAGTGGTGAAGTGGTTACCGTGCTTCAAAAAGGCTATAAAATAGCCGATCGCGTAATCCGCCCAACTAAAGTTAGTGTAGCAAAATAAATTTTAATAAAAAGGATAAAAAATGAGTAAAGTTATAGGTATAGATTTAGGAACAACCAATTCTTGTGTTGCTGTGTATGAACGTGGTGAGAGTAAAGTAATCCCAAATAAAGAAGGTAAAAATACAACTCCTTCTGTGGTAGCTTTTACAGATAAAGGCGAGGTTTTAGTAGGAGATAGTGCAAAACGCCAAGCGGTGACTAACCCTGAAAAAACTATTTATTCTATTAAAAGAATTATGGGTTTGATGATCAATGAAGACGCGGCTAAAGAAGCTAAAACAAGACTTCCTTATCATATCACTGAAAGAAATGGTGCTTGTGCGATTGAGATCGCAGGTAAAATTTATACTCCGCAAGAAATTTCAGCAAAAGTTTTAATGAAACTAAAAGAAGATGCTGAAGCTTTCTTAGGCGAGAGTGTTGTAGATGCGGTTATTACTGTGCCTGCATATTTTAACGATGCGCAAAGAAAAGCGACAAAAGAAGCAGGAACAATAGCAGGACTTAATGTATTAAGAATTATCAACGAGCCTACTTCAGCAGCTCTAGCTTATGGACTTGATAAAAAAGATAGTGAAAAAATCGTGGTTTATGATCTAGGTGGGGGAACTTTTGACGTTACCGTGCTTGAAACTGGCGATAATGTAGTAGAAGTTTTAGCAACGGGTGGTAATGCTTTCTTAGGTGGCGATGATTTTGATAATAAACTTATAGATTTTCTAGCTAATGAATTTAAAGATGAAACAGGCATAGATCTTAAAAATGATGTTATGGCTTTACAACGCTTGAAAGAAGCAGCGGAAAATGCTAAAAAAGAATTAAGCTCAGCTAATGAAACTGAAATTAATTTACCATTTATCACAGCAGATGCAAGTGGGCCAAAACATTTGGTTAAAAAACTTACTAGAGCTAAATTTGAAGGTATGATTGATTCTTTAGTGGCTGAAACCATCACTAAAATCAATGAAGTAGTAAGTGACGCAGGGCTTAAAAAAGATGAGATTAAAGAAATTGTTATGGTAGGAGGCTCTACTCGTGTTCCTTTAGTGCAAGAAGAAGTGAAAAAAGCCTTTAATAAAGATCTTAACAAGTCTGTAAATCCTGATGAAGTTGTAGCTATTGGTGCGGCGATTCAAGGTGCGGTTATAAAAGGCGATGTTAAAGATGTGCTTTTACTTGATGTTACTCCGCTCTCTTTGGGTATAGAAACTCTAGGCGGGGTAATGACTAAGATTATCGAAAAAGGTACAACTATTCCAACTAAAAAAGAGCAAGTTTTCTCAACCGCTGAAGATAATCAAAGTGCTGTAACTATCAATGTTTTACAAGGGGAAAGAGAATTTAGTCGTGATAATAAATCTTTAGGAAATTTTAATCTTGAAGGAATTCCACCAGCACCACGCGGTATGCCACAAATCGAAGTTACTTTTGATATCGATGCAAATGGTATTTTAACTGTTAGTGCAAAAGATAAAGCAACAGGTAAGGCTCAAGAGATCAAAATCACAGGTTCAAGCGGACTTAGCGAAGAAGAAATTAACAACATGGTAAAAGATGCTGAACTTCACAAAGAAGAAGATAAAAAACGCAAAGAAGCTGTAGATGCTAGAAATGCAGCTGATAGCTTGGCTCATCAAGTAGAAAAATCTTTAAGTGAGTTGGGTGAAAAAGTTGCCACTGCTGATAAAGAAAATATCCAAAAGGCTCTTGATGATTTGCGCGAGACTTTGAAAAATCAAAATGCAAGCAAAGAAGAGATTGAAAGCAAAATGAAAGCTTTAAGTGAAGTTTCTCATAAGTTAGCTGAAAATATGTATAAAAAAGATGAGCCAAATGCAGCGAACGATAAAAAGAAAAAAGATGACGATGTAATCGACGCTGAAGTTGAGTAATCTTTCAAAATCTTCATTCAAGCCTTTTTAAAAGGCTTGAAAATTTTTTAAAAATTTTTAGAAAATGACAAAATCTTTAAAATATAATCCTTTTATTAGCTTACTACCTAATTTTTCATTGATTTTTTAAGCAATTCTTTTTGAAGTTCTAGTTTAAAATCAGACAATTCATTTTCTTGTATTTCTTTTGCTAAAATGGTTTGAATAATGTAGGTGAAATTTTTGTAAAATCTTCTAAAGAAAATTTAATTTCATCCAAGTCATTTTAGTGTAGCAAACTAAAAACTTAGCAATAAAATAAAATTAGTCTAAAAACTTTTTAGATATAATCTTGATAAACATAAAAGGAAAAATTTGAATTTATCATTTAAAACCTTTGATATTTCAAATAATGAAAGATTAAAAGCTAAAAAAATACAGGGTAAAAAATATGAAATTTTTCTTAATGAAAATGAGCAAAGTCTTATAACTCCTAAAGTGTCTTTTAAAGAAATTTTGAGGTATTATTATCTTTATCCAAAAAATGCCATTCCTTCTTTTAAATTACCTTTTTTCAAGCCTAATTTGAGTGGTTTTAGCATCCCGCATATTACTTGGCTTGGACATTCTTCGCTTTTTATAAGTTTTAAAGAATATAAAATTTTGATTGATCCTGTTTTTAACACTCATGCTTCGCCTATTTCTTTTATCAATAAGGCTTTTAAAAATGCTCCTGTTTATAATGTAAATGATTTTAATGAAATTTTTGCTGTGATTATCACGCATTCGCATTTTGATCATTTAGATGCTAAGAGTGTAAAAGCTTTAAAAGATAAGGCTAAATTTTTTATTACACCTTTAAAAATGGGAAATTATCTAAAAAGCTATGGGGTGAGTGAGAAAAAAATCATAGAGCTTGATTGGTGGAGTGGAATAGAATTTGATGATTTAAAAATCATTGCAACACCTGCACAGCACAGTTCAAGTAGAGGAGATGGTAAAAACAAAACCCTTTGGGCTTCTTTTGTGATGGAATTTTTAAGTGTAGATAAGAGAGTGTTTTTTAGTGCAGATGGAGGATATTTTACACATTTTAAAAAATAGGTGAATATTTTGGAAGTTTTGATCTAGCTTGTCTTGAAAGCGGACAGTTTAATATCGCTTGGTCATATTCACACTCTTTTCCTGGTCAAATTTTAAAAGAAGCGAAAGATCTTAATGCAAAGGCTGTCATGCCTATACATTGGGGGAGATTTTTAGCGGGAACTCATGCATGGAATGAGGTAGTAAAATTTTTTTATGAAAATTTAGATTTACCCCTTATCACACCAAAAATGGGTGAGGCTTATGAAATAGGGGCTAAATTTAAATAGGATTTTTGGTGGAAAGAAGGATAAATTAACACAAGTTTATAATCTATATTTTGGTTTTTGCTATAGTTTTATAAAACTAAAAAAGGAGATTTTGTGAAAATCATTCAATGGAATAGGGCGGAATTTAGCCCAAAAGAAGTGAAAATCAATGTTTTAATTGACAATGAAAAAGGTAAAGAAATTCAAATTTTATTAGCTAAAGATAGTGTTATGAAAGAGCATAAAGCTCCTTTTGCTATACATATTCAAGTTTTAAGCGGTAAAATTTGGTTTGAAGTGGAAAAGGAAAAATTTGAATTAAATGCTTTAGATATGATAAGCCTAGAGGCAAATGTAGCACATTCTTTAGGTGGATTGGAAAATTCTATAATAAGATTGAGTTTAAATAAATCAGATAGTATTCAAAGGGTAAATACTGTGCTTAAAAAACCTTAGCCATAAGCCTTTTATTTTAAGGTTTATGGGTTTGAGGATCTTAAATGGTTAATTACAGGATCTGCCTTATAAATAGCCAAGATATTAATTCCGGATTGAAAAATTTCATATTCTAAATTTTCTAATATATTGATAATATCTTGAGTGTTTGATTTAATAATTTCAATTTGTAAAATAGGTTTAAAAGTTTTAATATGATTTAAACATCCTAATATAACTTCTTGTTCCATGCCTTCTACGTCTATTTTAATAAGATCTAATCTTTTAAAATTTAAATTATCAAGTTTTAAATAAGGAACTTTTTCTTTTTTTTGAGGTATTTGTCCTATAAATTCATTATTGTTTTGAGATTTTAATTCTAAGCTTCCAAAAGAAGCTTTTTGAGTATAATCAGGAGTTAAAATTTCAAGTTCATTTTGATTTTTTTCAGGGTTTCCAATGGCTGCATGTATTGCCTTAGCATTAAAACAATTATTAATTGCTATATTTCCTGCTAAAGCATAAAAAAGTCTTTCTTGTGCTTCAAAGGCTAATACCCCCCCCCAGTTATGCATTTCTATAGCCCACTTAATAGTGTGAGCTCCAATATTTGCACCGCAATCTATCGCAAAGACATTATCTTTGTAGTATTCTCTGCGTAATTTTAAAAGATTAATACAAAGATCAATTTCCTCTGGATCAAAACTGCCGTAATTTAAAAACTGAAAACCAACTCCATAACTTCCTTGAGATGTATCATGTCTATCAAGATGATTAATAATCATAGAGCCATTATTTGTAGCTGCAAGTATAAAAGGTAAAGGTCTTTTCATGGAAACTACTTATAATTTGCAATAAAATGACTTATTCTTTCTAGGCCTTTTTGGATAAGCTCATCGCTTGTGGCATAAGAAAGTCTAAAGTATCCGTCCATGCCAAAACCTATACCTGGAACAACGGCAACTTTTTCTTGTTCAAGTAATTTTTGGCAAAATTTCATAGAATCTTTTTCTATTTTTTGTATATTTACAAAAAGATAAAAAGCACCTTCTGGTTTATAAACACGGATATTTGGGATTTGTTTAAGCATATCTAAGGCTAAGTTACGGCGTTTTTCAAAGGCTTGACGCATTTTTTCTATATCTTCATCACATTCTCCATTTAAAGCAGGAATGGCTGCATGTTGAGTGATGGAGCAAATATTCGAAGTGCTTTGTCCTTGAAGTCTTTTAACGGCTGAAATTAGGGCTTTATTTTTGCTTGCCATATAGCCAAAACGCCATCCTGGCATAGCTCCACATTTGCTAAGTCCGTTAATAGTCACAGTGCGTTTTAAAGCATCTTCGCTTACACTTGCAAAAGCTACAAAATCAAAACTATCATAGCGAAGTTTTTCATACATTTCATCACTCAAAACAGTAATTTGAGTTCCTTCTAAAACTTTAGCAATTTGAGTTAATTCTTCTTTAGAATAAATCGATCCTACAGGATTTGAAGGAGAATTTAGCATCAAAACCTTGGTTTTAGCTGTGATAGCTTTTTTTAGTTGTTCAGCGGTAATTTTAAAGCCATTTTCTTCCAAGCCTTCTATAAATACAGGTTTTCCACCTGAAAATTTTACCATTTCGGGATAGCTTACCCAGTAAGGACTAGGGATAATGACTTCATCATCTTTTTCTACTAAACATTCTATACATTCAAAAAGAGAGTGTTTTGCACCTACATTGGTGATGATTTCATTTGTTTCGTAATCAAGATTATTATCTTTTTTAAATTTGATTTGAATAGCTTTTAATACTTCAGGAATTCCCGCAACAGCAGTGTATTTTCCACATCCTTTTTCAATAGCACTTATAGCGGCATTTTTGATGGTTTGCGGTGTGTCAAAATCAGGTTCGCCTGCTGAAAAACTAATGATATCCTCGCCTTTAGCTTTAAGTTCATTGGCAAGTGCGGTGATAGCTAAAGTGATAGATTCTTCTAAAACTTGAGATCTTTTTGTAAGCATTTTTCAATCCTTAATAATTTTTGTTTAATTTTAGCAGAAAATTGCATTTTTGTAATAAATTTAATTTAAAAATGAGTTATAAAATTCAATAAATGTGAAAATTTGTATTAATTTTTAGGAAAAATTAATACGCATAATAATACATATAATTTTATGTATTATAAAAATTATTATTTTTGTGATTCAGGTCGTTTTAATATAAGATTTTCAAGTTCTAAAATTTTATTTTCTAGCTTTTCTAATTTATCATCGCAATTTGCATCTATGGCTCTAATGTTTTTATTTTTACGCTCTTCGATAATATAAGCAGGAATTCCAACGGCAGTTAAATTTGCACCTACATCTTTAACCACTACAGCATTTGAGCCTATTTTGGCATTTTCTCCTATGGTGATATTGCCAAGTATTTTTGCGCCTGAACCTATGATCACTCCTTTTTTTATGGTTGGATGACGTTTAGTGCCTTTTTCAAGACTTGTTCCGCCTAAAGTAACGCCTTGATAAATCAAAACATCATCTTCTATGATTGCTGTTTGGCCTATAACCACTCCATTGGCATGATCTATAAAAACACGCCTTCCAAGTTCTGCACCAGGGTGTAAATCTACTCCAGTTAAAAATTGGGAAATTCCGCTAATCATTCTAGCAATGCGTTTAAAATTTCTTATGTAAAAAAAATGTGCAAAGCGGTAATTTACTACAGCCCATACTCCAGGGTAATTAAAAAAAAGTTCTATAGAAGAATTAAAAGCTGGATCTTGCACCTTTGGTTGAGAAAAATCTTCTTTTATAATACCCCAAAAATTCATCTAAACTCCTATGCTTTTTAAATAACCATTATCATTTAAGAAAAGATAAAGTTCACCTAAAATATGCTTTTTTTGCTTGTCATTGACAAGCTTAGAATTACTTATGCGTTCATTAAGTATATCCATGATAGCGTGTATATCATAGTCTAAATCTTCTAAGGCATCAAGTATGGATTGTGCTTCTATAATCCCCTCAACTTCATAGCCTTTTTCATTGATACTTATAATAGCTTCAGTGGGATGAGTAAAAAGATTGTGTTTCATTCCAAGTACTTCTTGATAGGCACCTACAAGAAAAAACCCTAGAAAATAATTTTCTTTTTCTACATCTACATCGTGTAAAAATAAAGGTTTATCTTTAGAATATGAAATTTCTCCATCGCTATCGCAGGTTATATCCCAAATACTTGCACTTCGAGTCGGTTCTTCATCTAAGCGATCAAGGGGCATGATGGGGAAATTCTGTTCTAAGCCCCAAAAATCGGGTATGCTTTGAAAGAGTGAAAAATTTACCAAATACCTTTCTTGCACTTCATCTTGTATGGCAAGTAAATCCGCAGGATTTTGTTTATCGCCTAAAAGCAAGATGGCTTTTTTCGTAATCAAATGAGTTAAAATTTCAGCATTGGAACGATCTTGTAAATCCACATAGCCCAAATCAAAAAGAGTTAGAATACTCTCTAAATGATCTATACTATCGTGCAAGTATTCTAAAGCATTGGAAGGTTTTATGCTTTTATAAAGATCATAAAGCTCATCGATAAGTTTTGGATTTTGTTTTTTAAGTATGAGTTTGTTTTCTGCATATTCTTGAGAAAAAAGTTCCAATACAGGAGCGATTAAAACAGCATGATTAGCTGCTACAAAACGCCCACTTTCTATGAAAATATCAGGTTCTAAATCTTTTTTTTGTTCGGCTATGTTTTTTAGGATAAAAACTACATCGTTAGCGTACTCCCTTAAGGTATAATTTCTACTTTTTTCATTTTTAAATTGTGAGTATTCCACAGCTAAACCGCCACCAAGATTGATAGCTTTTAGATTTTTAGCTCCCATTTTTCTAAGTTCTGTGTAAATATTTCCTGCTTCGTTTAAGGCTTTTTTTAAAGGATGAATTTCGGTAATTTGTGAGCCTAGATGAAAGTGAATCATGGTAAATTGTTCTAAAAGTTTGTTTTCTTTGAGTAAATTTACCGCTTCTATGAGTTCAGTGGATGTAAGTCCAAATTTAGAATTAATCCCACCACTTTTTGCCCAAATTCCAACTCCAGCAGAATGCAAACGCACGCGTAAGCCTATATTTGGTTTAGGTTTAAAGCGTTCTTTGGCTATGTCTATGATAGCTTCAAGTTCATTAAGTCCTTCTATGGTTAAAGTGATATTATGTCCCATTTCAGCTGCGATAAAGCCTATATTGATAAGTTCTCTATCTTTAAAACCATTTACTGTAATAGGCGCACCTTCGTTATTATAAGCCATAGCGAGTAAAAGCTCTGCTTTAGAACCTGCTTCAAGTCCGTAGTTATAGTCTTTTCCAAGCTTTACAAGATTTTTTACAAAACCAGGGTATTGATTTACCTTTAAAGGATAAACAGCGTTAAATCCTCCTTTATAGCCGAATTCCTTTCTTGCTTTATTGAAATTTCCGTAAATATTTTCAATTTGTTTTTGGATAAGATGAGGAAATCTTAAAAGTAAAGGCCCCTTATATCCATCATCTCTTAATTCTTTAACTATATCAATGATGGCAGGTTTTTTCTCGTGATTGATACAAACTTTACCATTTTTGATAATAAAATTTTCATTTCCCCAAATATCAATACCATAATCCATCATAAAACCTTCTTTAAGTCTGAAATTTTAATCATTTTTTCTTCTTTTTTTGCTAAATTTTTATAAAACAAACTTTCATTTTGTGCTTCATTTTCTCCCATACAAAGAAAAATTTCAGCATTATTTTTATCCGCGTTTTCAAGATGTTTAGCTAGTTTTCTTGCTTCATAGCTTAAAAGCACTTTATGTTCTTTTCTTAAATTTGTAGCGATATGCAAAAGTTTTTGGATATAAATTTCATCCATAGCACAAAGATAAATTCCTTCTCTTTGAACCTTTTCTTCTTTTTGTTCTAAAATAGCTATAATTCTTTCTATACCCATGGCAAAACCTACACCAAAACCACTTTTTCCATCAAGGTATTCAATAAGTCTATCATATCTTCCGCCCCCAGCAATAGCAGCTTTTGCACCAATTTCATCGCTAATGAATTCAAAAGCCGTTTTAGAGTAGTAATCAAGCCCTCTAACAAGTTTAGAATCCACTTCAAAATCCACTCCGTTTTCTTTTAAAACGCTTTGTAAAATTTCAAAGTCTTTTTGGCAAGATGAGCATAAATTTTGATTTAAAAGCGGAACATCATTAAGTAAGCTTTGACAATGCTCATTTTTACAGTCTAAAACACGAATGGGATTTAAGTTTTTTCTACGCAAGCAATCCTCGCAAAAACCTTTTTTGCTATCTAAAAAATGTATCAAATTTTCACGATATTTTGGCATACATTCTAAACAACCTAAAGAGTTAATCAGTAGTTTAAATTTAATATCTAAGCGTGAAAAAATTTCTACTAACATTAAAATAATACTTGCATCTTCATAAACGCTTGCGTTTCCAAAACTTTCAACACCAAATTGATGAAATTCTCTTAAGCGTCCCTTTTGGGGTCTTTCATAGCGAAACATGGAGCCATGATAAAACCATCTTTTCACGCTAGTGTTTTTATCGAGTTTTTTTTCTATATAGGCACGCACCACCCCAGCAGTTCCTTCAGGACGCATGCAAACATGATTTTCGCCTTTATCAATAAATTCATACATTTCTTTGCCTACTATATCAGAACTTTCTCCTACGCTTCTTTTAAAAAGGGTGCAAAGTTCTAAATGCGGTGTATTGATAAAAGTAAAGTCATAGTTTTTAGCTACTTCTTCACAGGTTTTAATCACTTTTTCATAATAATATGCATCTTTATCTAATAAATCTTTCATTCCTTTTAAAGCGTTAATCATTTAAAAATTCCTTTATTTGTTGGTGTAATTTTTCTTTACTTTCTTTTGCCTCAAGTGTTAAAATTTCTACAGAAATTTTTTCTTTTAAAAAATGAAGCACTTTTTCGAGTTTATCTTGCACGCTTAAAAAATACTCAATGCCACGTTTTTCTATGCTATCTAGTTCTTTTTGATTGAGGCGTTCTTGAATAAGGTTTGCATCTCCTTTTAAAAAGATAATTTTTTGTGGAAAAAAATTTTCTAAAGCAAAACTATTTAAAGCAAAAAGCAAATCGTTTTTAAAATCTTTGGCATAAGCCATGCCTGAAATAAAACTTCTATCGCTAATAATGAGTTTGTTTTGATTGGTTTTTAAGATTTCTTCAAAATGTTGAGCACGATCAGCTAAAAAAAGCAAGAGTTCAGCTCTTTTACTAATAGGATGAGTTTTATTAAGTAAAATTTCTCTTAAATGTTTTCCAAGTTCTGTTCCGCCAGGTTCGAGTGTAAAAATGGCGTCTTTGTAAATTTCTTTTAAAAGTGAAATTTGCGTACTTTTTCCTACGCAGTCAATACCTTCAAAAACTACATACAAGATTGATCCTTTAAAAAAGGTAGAATTTCTTTTGGAACAAGAGAACTTACATCGCCCCCATGTGCTACTATAGAGCGAACAATAGAACTTGAAATAAAAGCATGTTTTAGACTCGGCATAAGATAAATGGTTTCCATATCTTCCCAAAGTGCGTGATTTGCATAGCCAATTTGCAATTCGTATTCAAAATCACTCACCGCTCTAAGTCCACGGATTATAGTATTAACTTTTAATTCTTTGGCTAAATCTACAAGTAAATTATCAAAAGCAATGATTTTAACATTTTTTAAATTTTGTGTTGCAAGCAGGGCTAGTTCTTTGCGTTTTTCTAAATCATAGCAAGGTTTTTTATGTTCACTTTTTGCTATGGCAACGATGACTTCATCAAAAATTTTTAAAGCTCGTTTGATAACATCTAAATGTCCGTTGGTAATAGGATCAAAAGTCCCAGGATATAAACAAGTCATTTTTGCTCCAATTTTTTTTAAAAATATAACAAATTTAAACTAAAAATTTTGCCATTTTTCATATAAATTGTGTTTTATTTCTAAAAGATCTAGCCATTTACCTACGATAAAATTTTCCATTTGTTCTAGATTGTTTGCTTTAGAATAACTTGCGATAATAGGAGGTGCGATAATAACTCCCATTTGGCTAAGTTTTAACATATGTTCTAAATTTAAAGTAGAAAAAGGCATTTCACGTACGCCTAAGATGAGTTTTTTTCTTTCTTTTAAGGCCACTGCTGCAGCACGCATTAAAAGAGTGTCTGCAAAACCAGCGTGAATTTTTGCTAAACTTGAAATCGAACAAGGAGCAATGATAGTTTTTTCTATTCCAAAAGATCCACTTGCTACACTTAGACTTAAATTTTTATCATCTAAAAAATGAGTGTATTTAAAATTTTCTTGACAAATTTCTTCTAAATTTGCTTCATTTTCAGCTTTGAAACTAAGTTTTGCACCTTGAGTTAAAATACAATAAAGTTCGCATTGATTTTCTAAATTTTTTAATAATTTTAAGCCTAAATTGACACTGCTTGAACCAGAAATTCCTAATAAAACCTTCATTGTATAATCATCCTATTTTTACCCACTACGATGCCTTGCATAACTTTACCTTCTTTGTTTTTTGCACGAATCCTTTCGCCCATATTTGCACTTTGCAAAGCCACAAGTTCGATTAAAACATCAACATTTGCTTCACTTAAAACTCCGATTATAGGATCATTTCGGCGTATTAAAGCTGTGGTTTTAAACATATTTGCTCTTAAAATGGCGTTTTTGTTAATATTGCTTTTAGCTACAAGATTATCTACATCATCTAAGGTTAAGGCATTTAAAGGAACTTTATCAAAATCAATCAATACGCTTTTATAGTCAAAAGCTCCAAGTTTATCTCCTCTTTTTATAGCGCGTTCGCTTTTTAAAACTTCTAAATTTGCTTGAATGAAATATCTAAAAAATACATTTTTTTGTATATTTTGCGGAGTTTTAAATTCAGCCCTTAAAAAGCCTTGTGCTTGATTAAAACGCCCATTAGCGATTCTTAGAAATTCATATTGATCAAAATCTTTAGGCAATGATGTTATTTTTAAATCAATTTGAGAAATTATAATTTTAGGAAAATTATTTCTAAATTCTTTAGCTAGTGCTGTTTTGATTTCTTCTAAACTAGTTGCTTGGATATAATTTATCACAATAAAAAAAGTTAAAAAAATAATTTTCATTTTTATCCTAAGAATTATAATGCAATAAATAGTATTTTAGCTTTTATAAGTTTAACAAAGCCTTTAGAAGGCTTTGTATAGAGTTAAAAAGTAGGGATAACAGAGCCTTTGTATTTTTCTATGATAAAATTTTTAATTTTATCGCTTGTTAAAATTTCTTTAATAACAAGACTTTTTTGACTTGTTTCTTCACCTTTTCTTGCAGCTAAAACAATAGCATATAAACTATCTTTATCTTCTATAAAAATACCATCTTTTAAAGGGTTTAAACCTGCTCCAAGAGCATAGTTTGTGGTAATAACAGCCAAATCAGTATCATTTAGGGCTCTTGGAAGTTGTGCGGCTTTAAGCTCTATAAATTTAAGTTTTTTTGGATTTTTACTTATGTCAATAGGGGTTTTAAGGGTGTTTTGACTTTTAAATTCTATTAAATTTGCTTTAGCTAGTAAATCAAGGGCTCTGCTTTCATTGGTAGCATCATTAGGTATAGCGATTTTAGCACCATTAGGAATGTCTTTTATATCTTTTATGGAGTTAGAATATATAGCCATAGGAACTAAAACAATAGCACCTAAAGAACTTAAATTTGTTCCTTTGTGGGTATTAAAATCATCTAAAAAAGGTTTATGCTGATATAAATTTGCATCTAAAACTTTCTCATTTAAAGCGATATTAGGTATATTATAGTCATTAAATTCCTTAACTATTAACTTCCAACCTTTTTCTTGAAATAAGGGTTTAGAGAAATTTAAAATTTCAGCATAAGGCGTTGGTGTTGCACCTATGATTATGGTTTTATCTGCCCCAAAACTAAGGCTAATTGTAAATAAAACACTTAAAAATATTTTTTTAATATTCATGCTATACTCCTAAAAAGCTGGGATTAATATATCTTTATAATGTTTATTAATGATGGCTTTAAATTTATCGCTTCTTAAAATTTCATCAATTACTTTGGTTTTTTCGCTATTTTTATCTTCTGAGCGTACCGCAACATAATTTACATAAGGGCTATTTTTATCTTCCCTAAAAATAGTATCTTTACTTGGATTCAGACCGGCTCCAAGTGCGAAATTAGAATTAATTATAGCAATATCAACATCATCTAAAGCTCTTGGAAGTTGTGCGGCTTTAAGTTCTATAAATTTAAGTTTTTTTGGATTTTTGTTTATGTCCAATGGGGTTTTTAGAGTATTTTTGTTAAGCTCTATTAATTTTGCTTTCTCTAAAAGCTCTAAAGCTCTGCTTTCATTGGTCGCATCATTAGGTATAGCAACTCTAGCACCTTCTTTAAGATTTTCTAAATTTTTGATTTTTTTACTATAAACTCCTACTGGAGCTATAAGTACAGGCGTTGTTGCAATTAAATTTGAACCTTTTTTTAGGTTGTATTCTTCTAAAAAAGGTTTGTGTTGATATAAATTTGCATCAAGTTCTTTTTCCTCTAATGCACGATTGGGCAAAATATAGTCTGAAAATTCTACTATTTTAAGCTCATACCCTTTGTTTTTAAAATCATCTTTCATTAGTTCTAGTAAGCTACCAAAAGGATTTTGAGTGGCTCCTATAGTAATGTTTTGTGCAAATAGGCTAGATAAATTTAGAATGCAAGCGAGTATAATAATTTTAAATAAATTCATAAAAACTCCTTTGCATTTAAGAAAAAAGTCCCTAGGTAAGGGACAAAATTAAAAAGCAGGTAAAACAGATCCGTTGTATTTTTCTATGATAAATTGTTTGATTTTATCACTTTGTAGAGCTTGAATTAAGGCTTTGATTTTTGGATCGTTTTGATGTTCCACTCTTACAACAAGAATGTTTGCATATGGACTTTCTTTATCTTCGATAAATACGCTATCTTTTGCAGGATTTAGATTTGCAGAGAGAGCGTAGTTGGAATTAATTACAGCAAAATCAACATCATCTAAAGCTCTTGGAAGTTGTGCGGGCTTTAATTCTACAAATTTAATTTTTTTAGGATTGTCTATAATATCAAGAGGTGTTTTTAAAGCCTTGTCTTTAAATTTTACCAAACCTTTTTTTGCAATAATATCTAAAGCTCTACTTTCATTGGTTGGATCATTTGGAATGGCGATTTTAACCCCTTCTTTAATATCATCTAGACTTTTATATTTCTTGGAGTAAACAGCCATAGGTTCTATGTGTATGGCAGCTACTTTGATAAGTTTGGTACCTTTGTTTTTATTAAATTCTTCCAAATAAGGAGTATGTTGGAAAAAATTTGCATCGGCTTCTCCATTATCAACAGCTAGATTAGGCAAAACATAATCCGTAAATTCTTTGATTTCAAGTTTATAGCCTTGTTTTTCTAGATCAGGTTTTGCTTGTTCTAGGATTTCAGCATGAGGGACAGGGGTTGCTGCAACTGTGATGGTTTCTAATGCATTTGCATTAAGACTTAATGTTAAAATACTTGCTATAAATAAAGATTTGATTTTCATTTTTTTCCTTTTTAGTCATTTTGTGCTTGCTTTAATCTTAATAAATTCACTCTGACTATCAGGAAGAAGCATATAAAAACTTGTTGATAGTCAGATTAACGCATCTGATACATCATTTTAATTCCTTTAATTTTTTGTTTAAATTTTACTTAAAAAAACTTATATTTATCTTAAAAGGAGATATAATCTCCTTATTTTTTGAAACCTTTATAAAGCAAACTTCCTAAAAATAAGATAAAAACAATTACTTGCCAAAAGAAATTTTCATCATTGTTTATATTGATAACTATGCTAACTCCAAGTAAAATCAATAGAGTGGCAATGATATATGTAGTTTTACTATTTTTAGCCCAAGTATAAAATAAATTACCTAGAATTTGAACTAACTGAACTAATATAAGTAAAATAACTACAGTTTGAATCATAACTTCTTTGTTAAATCTTTCATAACCATAGCGAATAGCGACATCTCCCAAACCTCCACCACCGACAGTTCCAGCAAGAGCAGAAAAACCAATGGTAAAGATTAAAGTTAGGGTAATTCCGCTAATTATAGCAGGAAGAGCTTCACTAAAGATAACCTTGAATATAATTTGAATATTGCTAGCACCATAACTTTTTGCTGCTTCTATGATTCCTTTGTCTATTTCTTTAAAAGCGCTTTCAAGCATCTTTGCCAAATAAGGAGCTATTCCGATAGCTAAAGGAACTATGGCAGCATTTGTGCCTATGCTTGTGCCTACTATGATTTTAGAAAGCGGTAAAAGAACAACTATAAGAATTAAAAATGGAAAGGCACGCAGTATATTTGTAATAAAATCTAAAATACTATAAGCGATTTTATTTTCTTTAATTCCGTTTTTATCCCAAATAGCAAGTAAAATTCCAGGAATGATAGCCAATAAAAATCCGAATAGTACAGCCATTAAACTCATATAAATTGTTTCATTAAGCGCAGGTTTTAAAATGTTTTCATAATTTTCACTGAAACTTGTAATAGAACTTAAACTAACTTCTTTAATATCCTGCCAAGAAAATTCATTAAAAAATTGAGAAATTCTACTAAAAAAAGCACTGATGATAGAGATGTTTTCTTCATTCATGATGCCACCTCCCATAATACTCCACTTTTTTCTATGTAATCAAGAACCTTGTCTTTATCCTTTTCATTTATATTTATAACTAAATTTCCCAAGGCCTTTCCATTAAGTTTTTCTATTTTACCCCAAACTATGTTAAAGTCTATATTTAGAGTTCTTGCCATATGAGTGATGACGCTATTTTGGGCAACTTCTTTTGGAAAGTAAAGTTTGATATTAAGTCCGTGCTCAGGTAAGAAATCACTTTCTCCTAAAAATTCTTTCATTTTAGCATTAGGCCTTAAAAAAAGCTCATCAATTGCTCCACTTCCTATGATTTGCCCATGTTCAAGTAATAAAGCTTTTTGAGCTATGTCTTTTACCACATCCATTTCGTGAGTTACTAAAACAACAGTAATCCCAAATTCAGCATTGATTTTAGATATAAGCTCTAAAATATTTTTTGTAGTGTTTGGATCAAGAGCCGAAGTAGCTTCGTCACTAAGTAAAATTTTTGGATTTAAAGCTAAGGCTCTAGCAATAGCAACGCGTTGTTTTTGCCCCCCGCTCAGTTCTCTTGGATAGGATTTGTTTTTATGATCAAGTCCTACGATTTCAAGCAAAGAATTGACTTTTTGGGCAATTTCTTTTTCGCTCATGTATTCTTTATTAAAAAGCTTGGCATGAAATTTACACTGAGTATAGTGTGTTCTTAAAGGCATAGCAACATTTTCAAATACATTTTTGCGCTCCATTAGGGCAAAATTTTGAAAAATCATCCCTATATTTTTTCTAAGCACTCTCAGCTCTTTTGATTTTTTTTGACTTAAATCTTTAATTTCTTGATCAAAGACTTTTAAGCTTCCTTCTTGATAATTCTCAAGTCCATTGATACATCTTAAAAGAGTGGATTTTCCAGCTCCACTATGACCTACTATGGCGTAAATTTCACCCTTTTTAATCTCCAAAGAAACATCGTTTATCACGAGTTCCTTGCCATAATATTTTTTTAAATTTTTTATTTTTATCAAATTTTTAACCTCTTAGATTTTGAAGTTCAACTGATATTTTTTCAAGTTGAATTTTTAAATTTTCTAGAGCTTCTTTATTTTGCTCAACTACCTCTTTAGGTGCGTTAGCGATGAATTTTTCATTACAGAGCATAGAATTAAGCTTAGCACTTTCTTTTTCAAGCTTATTTTTTTGATTTTCAAGTCTTGTTAAAATACCGCTTAAATCAACATTTTCAAGCGTAATAAAAATTTCTAAATTCTCGCTGACATCACATATTGCCTTTGGTAATTTTTCTTCACTAAATTCTATTTGCTCGCACTTTGCGAGCATCATGATAAAATTCATATAAGCTTTGATTTCATCTTTGATTTTTTTATCGTTAAATTTGATATAAGCTTTTTCTATTTTAGAATTTCCAAGATCGATTAAACTTTTAGCACGGCGGATACCAACTATGCTTTCTATGAGTAAAGAAAAGATTTTTTCTATATTTTTATCTTGTTCTTTAAATTTTGGATATTTGCTTATCATAATAGAAGGGCTTGTTTTAAGTTCTGTATCGCTTAGTTTATGATATAAATATTCACTGATAAAAGGCATAAAAGGATTTAAGAGCTTTAAAGCTTCTTTGAAAATACTACCAAGTTCTTTAACACTCGATTTTTCTGCTTTGCTAAGCTCTATACCCCAATCGCAAAAATCATCCCAAAAGAATTTATATAGAGTATTGGCTGCATCATTAAAGCGATAATTGTCTAAATTTTCTCTTACATCCTTAACACAAGTTTGAAATTTGGCATAAATATATTTTGCTAATTCTGAATGAAGTGTGATATTTTCCAAATCTTCAAATTTACTTTCATTTAAAAGCAGATAATTTGTAGCATTATAAATTTTATTTGTAAAATTTCTAACTTGTAAAAGTTTATCATTGCTAAGTTTAATATCGCGTCCTTGTATAGCAAGAAGTGCTAAAGTAAAGCGTAAAATATCGGCACTATATTCTTTAATACTTTCATTTGGATCGATGACATTTCCAAGACTTTTACTCATTTTTCTACCTTGCTCATCTTTCACAAGAGCGTGTAAATAAATATCTTTAAAAGGAAGTTGATGTAAGGCATTAGTGCTTTGAAACATCATTCTAGCCACCCAGAAAAATAAAATATCAAAACCTGTAATGAGTAAAGAATTGGGATAAAAATCTTTTAAATCCTTTTCAGACCAAATTTTATCTTTACCCCAATTTTCATTCCCCCAGCCTAGAGTACTCATAGCCCAAAGTCCTGAAGAAAACCAAGTATCAAGTACATCTTCATCTTGTTTGAAATTTTGACTTTGACATTTTGGACAAGTTTTAGGCGTATGTTGGCTTGCCCATTCATGAGAGCATTCGCAATAATACACAGGAATTTGATGCCCCCACCAAAGTTGTCTTGAAATACACCAATCTCTTAAATCTTTCATCCAAGCATTAAAGCTATTTATCCAGTGATTTGGATAAAATTTGCTTTCGCCAAGTGCAACTTTTTCTATACTTTCTTGGGCGATTTCTTTTTTTACAAACCATTGCTTGGAGATATAAGGTTCAACTACATTGTTGCAACGATAACAATATCCTACCTGATTATTATGTTCTTCTATTTTTTCTATAAAGCCAAGACTTTCAAGTTTGGCTACGATTTTTTCTCTTGCTTCTAAGCGTTCTAAACCTTGAAACTCTAAACAATGTTCGTTTAAAATTCCTTTTTCATTAAAAACGCTTATAAATTCTAAATTATGTCTAAGTCCTACTTCATAATCGTTCATGTCATGAGCGGGAGTAACTTTTACAACTCCTGTTCCAAATTCTTTTTCTACATGCTCATCAGCTATAATTTTAATGGCTTTTTTACTTATAGGCAAAATCACTTCTTTGCCCACAAATTTAGTATAGCGTTCATCGTCAGGATGTACCATAACTGCAGTATCGCCAAAAAAAGTTTCAGGACGCGTTGTGGCTACTACTAAAAATTCATCGCTATCTTTTAAAAAGTATTTAATATGATAAAGTTTTCCTTTGTTTTCTTTGTATTCAACTTCTATATCACTTAAAGCGCCATCGTGAGTACACCAATTTATCATGTAGTTTCCACGTACAATAAGTCTTTTATCATAAAGTTCTACAAAGGCTTTTTTTACGGCATTAACCAAACCTTCATCCATAGTAAAACGCAAGCGACTCCATGCAGGAGTGATGCCTAGTGTTCTCATTTGGTCTAAAATTTTTCCACCGCTTTGCTCTTTCCACTCCCAGACTTTTTCTATAAATTTTTCTCTACCTAGTTCTTCTTTTTTAATGCCTTGAGCAAGAAGTTGTTTTTCTACAACATTTTGAGTAGCAATACCTGCGTGATCAAGCCCTGGTTGATAAAGAACCTTATAGCCATCCATTCTTTTGTAACGCGTCATAATGTCTTGTAGAGTAAAAGTTAAAGCATGTCCTATGTGTAAAACTCCAGTGACATTAGGAGGAGGCATCATAATGCAGAAATTTTTATCTTTTTCTTGTATGGTTTTATTGCCATCGATCTCAAAATATCCGCGTTCTTCGCAAATTTGATAATACTCTTTTTCTAAATTTTTATCATACATTATTTGCCTTTATTGTTTTAGCTTATTTAATAGAGCTAATTTCTATAATTTCACAAAACGGGAAGAAATATTGTGCTGTATTAAGTCCAGTTTTCAAACTTTTGATATGTTTAGAAAAATCACTTCCTTTGCCATCTTTTTTAATTTGAAGTTTAAGTCTTTCTAAAATTTCTTCACGTGCTACATGTTCATTTAATTCTTTTGGATTGTTTAAATATGGGCTTAATCTATCTAAGCTAATATATTTATAAGCTTTTTTCATATCTGAAAAGATAATTTCTTTGTTATAGATAGTTAATTTCATTTCCCCTTTTGGTAGCATTTTAACAAAAATACTTAGATAATAATCTTTTGCATTATCTTGTATAACGCTTAGCATATCTTTTAACAGATTGATTCTATATTGGCTTAAAAATTTTCCATCTAAAATATAAACTTTCATATTTTCTGTACTAAGTTCAGGTTCTAAACGACTGTTTTTTCCTATGCTTAGATACTCTCTAGCGGTATTTAGATATTTATTTTTGTTTGACTTGTTTGATTGAAGTTCTTTTTTTACGGCTCTCTCTCTTTCTAAGATCTTTTGTTGTTTGCTGATTTCTTTTTTAAGAGCTTCTATTTTGGCTTGTTTATTTTCTTGTTTTAATTTTTCTTTATCCGTATCTAAAATTTGCTTATTTTCATTTGTATTAATATTATTACTTGTATTGGTGTCATTATTTAAGCTTTGATTGTTTTCGCTTATTGGCGTATTAAATGTATTGTTATTTAAGCTTTGATTTTCATCTAATGGGTTTGTTTCTTGCTTTTGGATAGTATTGTTATTAATATTTATATCTGATGAACTATTGTTGGTTTGGATCGAGGGCGAATAGGAATTATCGTAGTTATTAGTATACGATTTTTGCTCGGTGTAAGTGTTGGTGTTTAAGGTGTAATTCTTTGGTTTTGAATATTCAAAAAGATAATAATAGGTTCCACCTAATATCACAATAATAGCAATTAATATGCCAACAATAATAGAAAAAATTTTCAAATTCATTTGCTATCCCTTAAAAACAGAAAGTTAAATAATTTTAGCATTGTACTATAATCTAATATAAAGTAATTTTAAATTTTTATATTTTTAAGTAATTTTTTTTTATAATTTTAACTTTTATAAGGAAAATAATGCCACTTTCAAAATTAAATAATGAACAATATCTTGCTGCTACTGCTGATTTTGGACACAATCTTGTTATTGCAAGTGCAGGGACGGGAAAAACTTCTACTATTGTTGCAAGAATTTCTTATCTTTTAAGCAAGGGAGTGGCACCTCAAAAAATTATGCTTTTGACTTTCACAAATAAAGCCAGTAAAGAAATGATAGGGCGTTTAGGGAAATTTTTTGATAAAAATATTACCAGTAAAATACTTGCAGGAACTTTTCATAGTACGGCTTATACCTTACTTAGAAATGCGGATAAAAATATAATTTTAAAGCAAGCAAGCGAGTTAAAAACTCTACTTAAAAGTGTCTATGAAAAAAGAACCTTTAGACATTTAAGTGATATAAAACCTTATCAATCAAGTTATTTATATGATCTTTATTCTTTGTTTCAAAACAAAGCACACAATCAAGATTTTTATACTTGGTTTTGTCAAAACTATGAAGAACAAAGTATTTATGCTGAAATTTATGAAGATATTTTAAAAGAATATGATAATGAAAAAAAGCGTTTTAATTATGTAGATTTTAATGACTTACTTATCAATCTAAAAGAGCTTTTAAAAGAAGAAAAATATGAATTTGATGAAATTTTAGTGGATGAATATCAAGACACAAATACTTTGCAAAGTTCCTTAATAGAGGCTTTTCATAGTAAAAGTTTGTTTTGCGTAGGGGATTATGATCAAAGTATTTATGCTTTTAATGGAGCGGATATTAATATCATAGGTGGGTTTAAAGATCGTTTTAAAGATGCAAAAATTTTTTCTTTAAATAAAAACTACCGTTCATCAAGAAGTATTTTAGCTTTGGCTAATAAAGTGATTTTAAATAACGAAAGATTATATCCAAAAGAACTTATTGTTACAAGAAATGATGAGTTTAAAGCCCCATCTTTGCTTACTTTTGAAGAATTATTTGATCAGTATCAAAATATAGCCAAAATGATACTTACAAGCGGAGTAAGTTTGGAAGAAATTGCCGTGATTTTTCGCAACAACTCAAGTGCTGATGGGGTTGAAGTAGCTTTAAGGGAGCAGGGCATTGCAAGTGTGAGAAAGGGAAGTGGAAGTTTTTTTGAAAGTTTGGAAGTTAAAGCTTTTAGCTCCATGCTTGCGCTTGTGGTAAATCCTAAAGATATCATGGCTTTTATTCATTTGGTTCAATATACCAAAGGTGTGGGTGGAGTTTTAGCAAAAGAAATTTTTGACGCACTTTTAAAATTAGGGCATGGAAATTTAATAAAAGGTTTTTTAGATCCTGATAAAAATGTAAATTTGCAAAATCATCAAAAAAGAAATTATCAACTTGGGCTTTTTGCAGATTTGGAAGAATTAGCCAGCGAAACTCGTTTTAAATTTGAGAGTGAATTTGATGCACATCCTATTTTAAGACTTTCAAAAATCAATGATTTGTGCGCTAGAAATTTGGAAAAAATCTATCTTTTTTTAAAAAAAGCTATGGAAATAAAACATTCTTTGACTTTGGTAAATTTAATTTGTGAAAATTCTTTTTATAGAGAAATTTGCGAAGAACTTGCAACCAAAAGAGCGACAAATAAAGCAGGGCAGGTGGATTTATTAAGAAAGAGTGAAAATTTAGAAAAAATAGAAACAAAATTCAATGTTTTAAAAGAGCTTACAAAAAATTATAGCGATATTTACAAGTATTATAATTTTCTAACTTTAGGTGCAAGCGAAATGAGTAGTGGCAAAGGAGTTAATTTGCTTAGCGTGCATGCAAGTAAGGGCTTGGAATTTGATCTTGTTTTTGTGATTGATCTTGCGCAAGGTCGCTTTCCTAATCAAAAGCTTATGGGAATGGGTGGAAGCTTAGAAGAAGAAAGAAGACTTTTTTATGTTGCGGTAACTAGGGCAAAAAATATACTTTATTTAAGTTATGCTAAATATGATAAAAACAAAAAAACTTCTTTTACTCCTTCTCGTTTTCTTATAGAAGCAGGGCTTTGCAAGGGAGAGTTAACTATAGATTGATAGAATTTTCTTTCAAGTAAGTTATATTATTAAAGAAAGGTTTATTTTATGAAAAAAATATTAATTTTTTAAGTTTAGTAGCAGCAAGTTTTTTAAATGCTGAAATTTTAGTTTATGGTCCAGGTGGTCCTGCTCCTGTACTAAAAGAGCTTGCTTTAAAATTTGAAGAAAAAACAAAAGAAAAGGTGATTGTAACCGCAGGTCCAACTCCAGCTTGGATAGATAAAGCAAAAGAAAATGCAGATTTGATTTTTTCAGGCAATACTTCAATGATGGATGATTTTGCTAAAAAATTCCAAGTTTAAGTTTAGAAAATTTAAGCGTTTTAAATATGCGTCCATCAGGCATTATCGTGCGTCCAAATAATCCAAAAAATATTAAAAATTTTGAAGACATTTTAAAAGATGGCGTAAATGTTATGGTGGTTGATGGTGCAGGACAAGTTGGACTTTATGAAGATATGGCTTTAAAAAGTGTAAAAAGAGAAAATTTGGTAAAATTACGTAAAAATATAAAAATTTATGCTAAAAATTCCAAAGCTGCTGTAGATGAGTGGAATAACAATCCAAATATTGATGCTTTAATCATTTGGTCTCATTGGGCAAAGGCTTTAGGCGATGATAAAGCTTTATTTATCAAAGATAAAAATGCAGTGATTTATCGTGCAGCTGAAATAGCTCCTACAAAAAAAGGTTTAGAAAATAAAAAAGCTTTAGAATTTGTCGATTTTATTAAGAGTAAAGAAGCTCAAAAAGTGTGGAAAAAATATACTTGGAAAGAAGTAAAATAATTTTCAGTGAAATTAAAAATAATTAATGTTTATAGGATATAATCGCTCCTAAAACATTAATTGCAATAATGTTTAAAATATCAAAAAAGGAAATTAAATGAGTACAGTAAATTTTAAAGGAAATTCTGTAAAACTTAAAGGAAATTCAGTAGAAGTTGGAGCAGATGCTCCTAAGGTAAATCTTAAAGCTAAAGATTTAAGCGTGATTGAAATCGGTGCAGCGGGTAAAACTCAAATCATTTTAAGTGTTCCAAGCTTAGATACACCAGTTTGTGCTACAGAAGCTAGAGAATTTAATAAAAAAGTAGCCAGCTACAATGGTGCTGAAGTGATTATAGTAAGTATGGACTTGCCTTTTGCTATGGGAAGATTTTGCAGTACAGAAGGTATTGAAAATTTAAGTGTTGCAAGTGATTTTGTGGCAAAAGAATTTGGTGAAAAATATGGTGTTTTGATAAATGAAGGTGCTTTAGAAGGGCTTTTAGCTCGTGCCGTATTTGTGATTAAAGAGGGTAAAGTGGCATATAAAGAACTTGTAAATGAAATCACAGAAATGCCAGATATTGCAAAACTTGATGCATTTTTTGGTGGTTCTAGCTGCTGCGGTGGTTGTGGTTGCCATTAATTTTGATTAAGCCCATTCTTAGGGCTTAATTTTTACATCTTCATTTTTTTATTATTTTAAGTTGATTATTTTTAATATTTATTTTGTGTAAGAATAATATAAAAAGGACAATAAAACTCCTATAAAATAGAGCTTTAAAATTATTATTTTTATTAAAATTTCAAGAGATTTTTATACTCCATTTTTTATAATAAGATGATTTTTTTATTTTGGAGGAATAAGGATGAATAGAAGGGATTTTATTAAAAATACCGCTATTGCAAGTGCTGCTAGTGTTGCAGGACTCAGTGTTCCAAGCTCTATGCTTGGCGCGCAAGAAGAAGATTGGAAATGGGATAAGGCTGTTTGTAGATTTTGTGGAACTGGCTGTGGAATTATGATAGCCAGAAAAGATGGCAAAATCGTAGCAACAAAAGGTGATCCTGCAGCACCCGTAAATCGCGGACTTAATTGTATCAAAGGTTATTTTAATGCTAAAATCATGTATGGTGAAGATCGCCTTGTTATGCCTTTGCTTCGCATGAATGAAAAAGGCGAATTTGATAAAAAAGGCAAATTTCAACAGGTTTCTTGGCAAAGAGCTTTTGATGAAATGGAAAAACAATTTAAAAAAGCCTACAATGAACTCGGCGTTACAGGTATAGGGATTTTTGGTAGTGGGCAATACACTATCCAAGAAGGTTATGCTGCTTTAAAACTTGCAAAAGCGGGTTTTAGAACAAACAATATCGATCCAAATGCAAGACATTGTATGGCCTCTGCAGTGGTTGGTTTTATGCAAACTTTTGGTGTAGATGAGCCATCAGGCTGTTATGATGATATAGAACTTACAGATACTATCATCACTTGGGGAGCTAATATGGCTGAAATGCACCCAATCCTTTGGTCAAGAGTAAGTGATAGAAAACTAAGTAATCTTGATAAGGTCAAAGTTGTTAATCTAAGCACTTTTTCTAACCGTACTTCAAATATTGCTGATATTGAAATTATTTTTAAACCAAATACAGATTTGGCTATTTGGAACTACATAGCAAGAGAGATTGTTTATAATCATCCAGAGGCTATGGATACGAAATTTATCAAAGAACACTGCGTATTTGCAACTGGTTATGCTGATATTGGTTATGGTATGAGAAATAATCCAAATCATCCAAAATTTAAAGAAAGTGAAAAAGATACAGTTGAAAAAGAAAATGTAATCACTTTAGACGATGAAGAGGCTACTTCTTTATCTTATCTTGGCGTTAAAGCGGGTGATAAATTTGAAATGAAACATCAAGGTGTGGCTGATAAAAACTGGGAAATTTCTTTTGAAGAATTTAAAAAAGGTTTAGCCCCTTATACTTTGGAATACACTGCAAAGGTAGCCAAAGGTGATGATAATGAGTCTTTGGAAGATTTTAAGAAAAAACTTCAAGAATTAGCTAATCTTTACATAGAGAAAAATCGCAAAGTCGTAAGTTTTTGGACTATGGGCTTTAATCAACATACAAGAGGTTCTTGGGTAAATGAACAAGCTTATATGGTGCATTTTTTACTAGGAAAGCAAGCTAAACCAGGTAGTGGAGCCTTTTCTTTAACAGGACAGCCAAGTGCTTGCGGAACGGCTAGGGAAGTAGGGACTTTCTCCCATCGTTTGCCTGCGGATATGGTTGTGGCAAATCCAAAACACAGAGAAATTTCTGAAAAAATTTGGAAAGTTCCTGCAAAGACCATCAACCCAAAACCAGGTTCTCCTTATCTTAATATCATGAGAGATTTAGAAGATGGAAAAATTAAATTTGCATGGGTGCAAGTGAATAATCCATGGCAAAACACTGCAAATGCAAATCACTGGATCGCAGCAGCAAGAGAAATGGATAATTTTATTGTTGTAAGTGATTGTTATCCTGGAATTTCAGCAAAAGTAGCTGATCTTATTTTACCAAGTGCTATGATTTATGAAAAATGGGGTGCTTATGGTAATGCTGAAAGAAGAACTCAACATTGGAAACAACAAGTCTTACCTGTAGGTGCTGCCATGAGTGATACTTGGCAAATTTTAGAATTTGCAAAACGCTTTAAGCTTAAAGAAGTTTGGAAAGAGCAAAAAGTGGATAATAAGCTTACCTTGCCAAGTGTTTTAGAAGAGGCAAAAGCTATGGGTTATAGTGAAGATGATACACTTTTTGATGTACTATTTGCCAATAAAGAAGCAAAAAGCTTTAATCCAAACGATGCTATCGCAAAAGGCTTTGATAATACTGATGTTAAAGGCGATGAGAGAAAAATTCAAGGCAGTGATGGAAAAGAATTTACAGGCTATGGCTTTTTCGTTCAAAAATACCTTTGGGAAGAATATCGTAAATTTGGCTTAGGACACGGCCATGATTTAGCGGATTTTGATACCTATCATAAAGTAAGGGGTTTAAGATGGCCTGTGGTTAATGGCAAGGAAACACAGTGGAGATTTAATACTAAATTTGATTATTATGCTAAAAAAGCGGCTCCAAATTCAGATTTTGCTTTTTATGGTGATTTTAACAAAATGCTTACAAATGGAGATTTAATAGCTCCTAAAGATGAAAAAGAGCACAGTATTAAAAATAAGGCTAAAATTTTCTTTAGGCCATTTATGAAAGCACCTGAAAGACCAAGTAAAGAGTATCCATTCTGGCTTGCAACAGGAAGGGTTTTAGAGCATTGGCATAGTGGAACTATGACTATGCGTGTGCCTGAGCTTTACCGTGCTGTCCCTGAAGCGCTTTGCTATATGAGTGAGAAAGATGGAGAGAAATTAGGCTTAAATCAAGGTGATTTGGTTTGGGTGGAATCTCGTCGTGGTAAAGTAAAAGCAAGAGTAGATATGCGTGGAAGAAACAAACCGCCTGTAGGACTTGTGTATGTGCCGTGGTTTGATGAGAATGTATATATCAATAAAGTTACTTTGGATGCGACTTGTCCGCTTTCAAAACAAACTGACTTTAAAAAATGTGCTGTAAAAATTTATAAGGCTTAATTTAGGGTTTTGATTAAATGAAAGGTAGAAGAGAATTTTTCGTTAGCGCCTTTAAGGCTGCATGTTTATGTACAGGAGGTGGATTTTTGGTTAATTTGACTTTAAAAGCCGATGATAATTATGCCTTGCGTCCTCCTGGGGCTGAAGATGAAGCTAGATTTTTAAGCAAATGTATTCGTTGTGGGCTTTGTGTAAAAGCCTGTCCTTATAATACTTTAAAGCTCGCTAGCTTGTTAGATAGTCCAAAAAATGGCACGCCTTTTTTTAGAGCAAGAGAAATTCCTTGTTATCTTTGTAAGGATATTCCTTGCATTAGAGAATGTCCAACTGATGCTTTAGATAAAAAGCATTTAGAGCAGGGTATAGAATCCTTGAAAATGGGTATTGCTATTGTTGATAGTGCTTCTTGTGTGGCACACTGGGGAATTCAATGCGATGCTTGTTATAGAGCTTGTCCTTTGATAGATAGGGCTTTAAAACTTGAGCTTAAACGCAATGAACGCACCGCCAAACATGCTTTTTTACTACCTAGTGTGGATCATGAAGTGTGTGTAGGTTGTGGGCTTTGTGAACTTGCTTGTATTACTGAAAAACCGGCTATTCGTGTTTTACCAAGGGAGTATGTATTGGGAAAAGCAGGATCTCATTATGTAAAAGGCTGGGATGAAAAAGATGAAGGTCGTATAAAAAATGCAGATACTTCAAAACATTTTAATGCTAAAAAAGCAACCAATTATTTAAATGATGGAGAACTGTGATGAAGTATTTAATTGCTAGACGCATCGTTCAGCTTGGAATTTTAGCGCTTTTTAGTTTTAAAGCTACAGATTTTATCTTGCAGGGAAATTTAAGTTCTTCTAGACTTTTTAATACCATACCTTTAAGCGATCCTTTTGCGGTTTTGCAAATCATTTTAGCAAGCTGGAGTATAGATTTAATGGCTTTAATAGGAGCTTTGATTATATTTTTTATCTATGGTTTGCTTTTAGGAAGGGTTTTTTGCTCTTGGGTTTGTCCTGTTAATTTAATCACAGATTTTGCTGCTTTTGTGCGAAATAAATTAACCCTTAATAATAAATTTTTAATTTTGCCTAAAAATTTACGCTATTTTGTATTAGTCTTGGTTTTAATCCTTTCTTTTGTATTTTCATTACCTGTGTTTGAAAGTTTTTCTTATATAGGAATGATACATAGAGGGATTATTTTTGCTACAAGTTCTTGGATTTTTGTAGCCTTTATACTTTTTTGTATCGATACTTTTTTAAGCCCTAGGGCAATTTGTTCACATTTTTGTCCACTAGGAGCTTTTTATGCTTTTATTTCTCGTTTTGCTTTGCTTAAAATAAAGCATGATAGTGATAAATGCACTAAATGTTATGAATGTATCCGTATTTGTCCTGAAAAACAGGTTTTGTGGATGGTTGGAAAAGAAAGTGCTAGCGTGAAATCAGGAGAGTGTATAAGGTGTGCAAGATGTATAGAAGTTTGCAATGATGATGCTTTGAATTTTAATATTTTTGATTTAAGGAATAAATAATGAAGAAGAAATTGGTTTTATTAGGAAGTGCTGCAGTGGTATTTTTTGCCGCTTGCGCAATGAATAGTGGGGTAAGTTCAGAACACATTGGACTTAGAAAAGCAAGTTTAGAAAATGAAAATAAAGTAAATTTAGTGGAGGCAAATTTCACAACTTTACAGCCTGGGGAATCTATTCGTTTTGAGCGTTCTTATGAAAATGCACCACCATTAATTCCGCATGCTATTGAAGATTTGTTACCTATAACTAAAGATAACAATATGTGCTTAAGCTGCCATGATAAGGCTATAGCAGCAGATGCTGGTGCAACTCCACTTCCTGCTAGTCATTATTATGATTTTAGACACAACAAAACCACAGGAGATATGATTAGCGATAGTCGTTTTAATTGTACTCAGTGTCATGTTCCACAAAGCGATGCAAAACCTTTAGTGGGAAATAGCTTTAAACCTGAATTTAAAAATGAACAATTAAAAAGTCGTTCAAATTTAATTGATGTGATTAATGAGGGTGTAAAGTAAATAAATGAAAAAATTTCTTTTTATTTTGAGTCTTTTTTGTGTTTTATCTTATGCTTATGAGCTGAAATTAAATGCCAATATAACAGCTTTAAAACTAGATAAGCAAAACTTATATATAGGCACTGATAAAGGTGAAATTTTACAATATAACATTAAAGATAAAAGTTTAAAAGAACTTTTATCTTTGCCAAAGATTAAAAATTATTATGGTGATGATTTTGCTAAAATTTACAACATTGATATTTTTAAACATACACTTTTAATACTTAGCGAGGGTGATTTTGGTGCTAAAAATTTAAGTTTTTATAAGGAAAATTTACAAATCAAAAAGCTCGAAGAAAATAGCATAATAAAAGCATTTTTTATCAATGAAAACACTTATCTTTTGATTTCTATTGGTTCTGAAATAGAATTGATTGATAAAAGTTTAAAAAATATAAAAAAATTTAATTTTTCTCATTCTAGTCTTAATGATGCAGTTTTAAATGAAGATAAGAGTATGCTGGTTGCAGGTTTTGAGAGTGGTGAAGTAGAACTTTTTGATTTGAAAAATTGGAAGATGTTAAAAAACTATGATAAAATGCATAAAGATAATATCTATCAAGTAGATTTTAAAAATAATATTATTTTAAGTTGTGGAACGGATAGGCGTATAGGAGTTGTAAAAAATGAAGAGCAAAATTTTTTGCAAAAAGATTTTTTGATATATACTTGCGCTTTAAGTCCTAATGGAGAATTGGCTGTTTATAGTGATAACGAAGCTGGAGTTAGTGAAGTTTTTAGCACAAGTGATTTTAAGCCTGTTAAAACTTTTAATAATGAAAATTTGATGAGTGAGTTTATTATTTTTTTAAACAATAAAGATTTTATCGTTTCAGGCTTTGGTGATAGTATAATGTTTAGGAGTATTGATGAATAATCTTTCTAGTGTTTTGATTTTAGCAAAAGAAGAATATATAAATGATTTAAAAAAGGCTATATCTGAAATTCCTTTTTGTTCTGTAGAACTTTGTGAAAATGAAAAGATTATAGTTGTGATTGAAAGTGAAAATTTAGAAGATGAGTTAAACTCTTATAAAATGCTTGAGAAATTGCCAAATATTATCAGTATTAATATGGTTTTTTCTTATCAAGATTTAAATGATGATATCCAAAAAGCAATCAATAGCGGCGCAATAGAAACGATAGAAAAAAATGAAAATGCTGAGAATGTTCGCTACTATGGTAGTGTATTTAATCAATTTTCTTAAAGTGTAAAGATGGTATTTTTAATCCCATTGCTTATTATAATTGGTGTTATTTTTGGAATTGATTATGTGTATTTTAAAAATCAAGATTTAAAAGTGCAAGTTAAAAAAGAACAAAAAGAATTAAATTCTAGTTTAGAGAAGGAAAAAAAAGAATATATAGAAAAATTGTTTAAAACAAAATAGACATTAAAAAACATCTTATTTTCTTAAAGATAAATTAAAAAGCTTTTTGCTAGAATTAAAGAAAAATTTTAGGAAACAGTGATGAAAAATACAGTCACTGAAGCTTCTATCTATGAGGCTCAAGGGTTAAAAGACGAAGCTTTAGAAATTTATAAAAATATCTTAAAAGAAGATCCAGATAATCAAAACGCTATCGATGCGGTTCGTCGTCTTAGTGGTTTTAGATCCAAGCATAAAGACTTAAACACTCAAATGTTGGATTTTTTTATTAATATGAAAAGCGATGAAGAAATTAATGAATTTAAAAGGTGGTTGATAAAAATATGAATTTGGAAGATTTGGCTAAAAAAACCATTAGCGAAGTTAGCTCTATCATGGAAGAGCAAAGAAGACAAAATGAAATTTTAAAAGAACAAGAATTAAGCAGAAAAACTGAAATAAAAGATGAATTACCACCTATGGAGTTTGTATGCGAAGAATTTGATACTCCGCAAGACTTAGAAGATAAAATTTCTATGGCAAAATTTGAAGAAGAGCAAAAAATACAAAATAATATTGAAATTTCTACTCAGGAAAATAAAGAGTTTAAAAAAGAAGAGCCTTTTTTACAAAGTGAAATTTTAAATCCCAGTGTTATGACAGAGGTTCAAACGCTTAATGAGGATATTTTTTTAAAACATCTTAGAGAGAGAATTTTAGTTCTTTTTGAAGGTTTAAATAGCATAAAAAAAGATAATCTTGAAAATAGGTTAAACTTGACCATAAATTTTTTAGAGTTTTTGCTTGCAAATATCGAAGATAAGCTTAAAAAATAATCCCGATTTACAGTTTATCGCTGAGTTTTTAAAGCCTTATACTAAACGAGCGTATTTGGTTGGAGGTAGCGTTAGGGATTTGTTTTTAGGCTTAAAAATTTGTGATTATGATATAGAGCTTTATGATATAAAACCTAAAGATTTTGAAAAGATTATGCAAAAATTGGGCGCACAAGGCCTTGGAAAAAGTTTTTTTGTGCATAAGTTTAAAAATTATGATTTAGCTCTTGCTAGAACCGAAAATAAAATAAGCTATGGACATAAAGGTTTTGAAGTTCAAATTTGTAATGATGAAAAACTTGGCGCCAAAAGACGCGATTTTACCATAAATTCTATGATGATTAATCTTTTTAACGATGAGTTTTTAGATTTTTATGGAGGATTAAAAGATCTAGGAACAGGCTTTTTAAGGCATATTGACAAACAAAGCTTTCAAGAGGATAGTTTAAGAGTATTAAGAGCGGTAGTATTTGCTTCAAGGTTTAACTTTAAGATAACTAGTGAAAGCTTGAAATTGATGCAAAGTATGGATATAACTGATCTTAGCAAAGATAGGATCAATGCGGAGCTTTATAAATTCTTTAAAAGCCCTAGACTTGATGTTGGCTATAGATATTTGCAAGAACTTGACTTAGAAAAACAGATTTTTGGCTTTGAGAGTGTTTTTAAGAGTTTGGAATTTCAAAATTTACTCAGACAAAGTAGAGAATTTGTAAAAAGCGATGCTTTATTCTTGTATTTGTATTTGAATTTTTTTAATTTAGAAAAAGATATATTTTTTAAAAGAACCAAACTTAAAAAAGAATACCTAAAATACGCAAATCAAGCTTTTTATCTTGATGATATAAGTGATTTTGAACTAGCAAAAATTGCTTTTGAAATGCCTTTGAAGGAATGGCTTGGACTTTGGAGTAAAAAGCGTATTGAGCAAGCTAAAAGATTAAGACTTTATGAGAATAAGTTTGAAAGTAAAATTTTAGCAAAAGATTTCATAAATGCTGGATTTTGTGGTAAAATTCTTGGTTTAAAGATTCAAGAAGCAAGAGAGAATGAATTAAAAGAATATATAAAAGGTTTAGCTAAATGATTTCTGTATTAAAAATTTGCACCAAAGATCAAAAAGGTTTAATCTATAGAATTTCTGATGTTATTTTTAAATATCATATCAATATAGTAAAAAACGATGAATTTGTAGGCGAAGGAATGTTTTTTTTTCGTGCTCTTTTAGAAGGTGAATTTGATAAAGAAGCTTTTATAGGAACGCTTGAGGCTATGCTTGGACAAGAAGCCTTGATAGAGCTTTGCGAGAAGAGAAAAAAAGATATTGTTGTTTTTGCTACTAAAGAAAGTCATTGTTTGGGAGATTTGCTAATAAAGCATTATAGTAACGAACTTGAAGCAAATATCAAAGCTGTGATTTCAAATCACAACTCTTTAAAGGATTTAGTTGAGAAATTTGAAATTCCTTATCATTTTATCAGCGCTGAAAATTTAGATCGTAAAGAGCAAGAAAATCACATTTTAAAATGTCTTGAACAATATAAATTTGATTATTTGGTTTTGGCAAAATATATGCGAATTTTATCTCCTGATTTTGTTGAGCATTTTGAAGGTAAGATTATAAATATTCACCATTCTTTCTTACCTGCATTTATAGGAGCAAATCCTTATAAACAAGCCTTTGAAAGAGGGGTTAAAATAATTGGAGCTACGGCACATTTTGTAAATAATAATCTTGATGAAGGTCCTATTATCACTCAAGCTGTTTTACCTGTAAACCATGAATTTACTTGGCAAGATATGCAGCAAGCAGGTAGAAATATAGAAAAAGATGTTCTTTCAAAAGCACTTGATTTGGTTTTTGAAGATAGAATTTTTATACATAATAATAAAACTATAATATTTTAATGCGATAATTTTACTATAGTTTTATTTAAAGCATTAAAAAAATAATCAATATCCTCTTTTTCATGCGTATAATGCAAGCTTATTCTTAACCAACCTGGTTTTGTTTTAAGTTTTTGATTATCTTTTAAGCCTAGCAAATCATGACCATAAGGCCCAGCACAAGCACATCCAGCGCGTGTTTCTATGTGGTATTTTTTACTAAGTTCGTAAGCGATATCAAAAGGAGAAATTCCTTTGATATTGAAAGCAAAAATAGGCAATCGAGTTTTTAAATTCTTTGCATATAAAATTAAATTAGGTATAGTTTTTAGTTGTTCAAAAAAATAATCTTTTAAAATTTCTTCTTTTTTTTCTATATTTTTAACCCCTATAGAATCTTTGATTTTAAAAGCTAAGCTAGCGCGAATGAGTTGTAAAATTCCAGGTGTTCCTCCTTCTTCTAAAGCTTCTTCATTGCAAAGGTAGCATTGTGAAGTGCGAGAAACATAGCCCACAGTTCCACCTGCTGCAAAGCTAGGCTTGTTTCCGCAAAGATCTTTTTTGATGGCTAAAAGTCCAGAACCGCCAATACCACCGATTAATTTATGAGAACTTATAAACAACGCATCATAGTATTGACAAGATATGTTTTTATAAGGAATGAAACTAGATGCATCAAAAGCAACTATCCCTTTAAATTTACGAACCATTTCAGAAATGCGTTTGTAATCACTTAATATCCCAGTAACATTTGAAGCTAAAGAAAAGCTAGCGATTATTTTCCTTTTTTTGTTTTTTTGTAAAGTTTTTTCTAGAAAATCAAAACCAATTTCTCCATTTTTATCCAAGGGAATTCTAATACATTCGCACAAGCCTTCTCGAAATGAAAGTTCATTAGAATGATGCTCATAAGGCCCTACGATAACTAAAGGTAAAGTATTTTTATCAATTTGCGTAAAATATCTTTCTTTTACAAGAGGGGGAATGTAAATGCCGATCAATTCTTGAAATTTTTTAATAGCACTGCTTGATCCTGTTCCGCAGGCTATAAGGGCAAAATTTTCATCTAATGATAAACTTTTTTTTATATCTTTTCTTGCTTGTTCGTAAATTTGTTGAGTTTTAAAAGAATTTAAAGAGCTATCAGAATGTGTGTTTGCATAGGTTGGGAGAATTTTTGAAATTTCTTTTTCTACACATTTTAGAGCTAAAGCACTTGCTGTGAAGTCAAAATGCAAAATACCTTTTTTTAAGATCAATTCTTTTTTTAAATCTGAAATTTGCAAATACAATCCTTATAAAAATTTGCTAAAATTATACTATAAAAATGCTTTATAAAAGGAAAAATATAAAATTTAAGAACTTTGTAGATTTGCATAAGAATTTATCTTTAAGTAAGCTTTTTGATTTTTATAGTGTGTTTGAAGGTTTTGAAAAATTAAACATTTTAAATTTTGAAGACGATGTATTTGTAAATATAGAGCGAATTTTGCTTGATGATTATCTAAAAATCAAAAGTTATTTTGCCTTGGATGAAACAAGTTCTTACGCTCTTACTTTACTAGCTAAAAACAATCGCAAGCGTTTTTCTATCAATAGAAAAATTCAGCATTTTAAAGCTTTATCTACACTTAAATATCTTTTAGAAACAGGTATAATAAAACTTGAGTATAGTAAGGAAGCTAAAAAAATAAAAGATAAAAGACAAAAAATCAAAAAAGAACTAAGATCTTATGTTGTCCAAGATAAGATTATATTTAGCAATCATTTTACTCGTTTCTTTTTTTATTTTTTAAAGCCCAATGAAAAGCTTATTTTACAAAATCGTTATAAAGAAGTTTTAGAATGCATTAAAGAAAAATTTGAACTTTATCAAAGTTTTTGTTTTGAACAGCTTTCTAGAGAATTGCTTGAGAAAAAATTCAATATCAATGGAGTGCAAAGTTACTGGGATAAGAATTTAGAACTTGATCTTTATTATCAAGATGAAAATTTGTGTTTTGTCGGAGAAGTTAAATTTAAAAATAAAAAAATTTGTAAAAATATTTTAAATCTTTTAAAATCAAAAGCAAAGTCTTTAAATTTGGCTCCAAATTATTATATTATAATCTCAAAAAATGGTTTTAGCAAGGAATTTGATAAAATATGCGAACAGAATTTGCTTTTATTTGATTTGAATGATTTTAAGATTTTATTAGAGGAATGATAAATGAATGAAAGTATTTTAAAAAGTTTAGACTCAAATGAAAAAGAAACCCTACAAAAAGGCTTAGAAAGTCTTATAGAACAAACTTATGTAATAGAAAATGAATACAAAACTTTAAATGAAAACTATAATTCCTTACGTGCAATGGTTGATGAGATTATAGAGGTATTGCCTAGTGCGCTTTGGATTTTAGATAAAGAAAAAAATATTATTTTACAAAATCAAGAAGCCTTGAAAAATCCAAAATTACTTAGTATCATTAGTCTTGATAAAATTCGTGATGAGCTTGAATTTGAAGGTAGGTTTTATGCGGTAAAAATCATAGCACATAATGAAAAAACTATAGTTTCAGCTACAGATATTAGCGATGAAAAACGCAATGAAAGGCTTGCAAGCATGGGTAGTGTAGCGGCTCATTTGGCACATGAGATAAGAAATCCTATTGGATCTATATCTTTACTTGCTTCAACCCTTTTTGCTCGTAGTGAGCTTAAAAATAAGCATATAGTTCTTGAAATCCAAAAGGCTATTGCCAGAGTAGAGCGTATCGTAAATTCAACTTTACTTTTTACTAAGGGTGTGCACATCAATGCTTTAAATTTTAATCTTTTAGAGTTAAAAGAAGAGTGTGAAAGCGCCATTAACTCTTATAATTTTACTTCTCAAATAGACTTTGAAATATCTTTTTTGAATAAGCAGATTTGTGCTGATAAAGCTCTTCTTGGTTTGGTTTTGCAAAATTTGATTTATAATGCTATTGATGCAATAGAAGAAAGCGAATGTGAAAAGCCTATGATTAAAATTTTAGCAAGTTGTGATAATGAAAAAATATGCATCAGAGTGTATGATAATGGTTGTGAAATAAAAGATGAGAAATTGGTTTTTGAAGCTTTTAAAACAACAAAACTTAAAGGCAATGGGCTTGGCTTGTCTCTTTCTAAAGAAATCATAAACGCTCATAAGGGAGAGTTAAGTTTTCAAAGCGATCCTAAGAATTTTTATTTTACCTTACCTTTGGTGTGATAAATATTTTCTTTTCACTCCAAAGTGGAACAGATCTTGCTTATATTATTTTAATATATTTAGGTTGAAGGCAGAAAAATCTAAATTAAGGAATTAATATGAGTATCTTTAGCATCAATGATAACTCGAACTATAATTCTATACTTTCACAAAGTAAAGCTAATAAAGAAAGTAAAGAAAATTCTAAAATAAGTTTTGCTAATGCTTTTTTAAAACAAAATGCCAGCAAGTTAAGTGATATAGAAAGTAAAAATTCACAAACTCTAGCAAGAAGTGAAATATTAAATTCTACTAATACAACAAATACTAGCAATAATACTAATTTTAGTATAAGTAGTAAGACAAGTTCTCCTAATTATGATATATCAAGTGAATTTAAAAACTCTATTTATACTCTAAAATA
>NZ_MJWS01000043.1:0-3015 GCF_001762365.1 Campylobacter sp. BCW_6873 | reverse complement strand
AAATGAGCCAAACAAACAATAACACAGAAATCAAAGAGCAAGACACTCAAGATGAAATCATTTGGGAAGGAAAAAAAGATATACCTTCGTTTTTGCTTTATTGGATAATATATATTGTGCTTTTATGTTTTATGCTTTATTTGCTTCCTAGGGCATTTGACAATACTAAGGATTTTAAATGGTTTATGGTTTTTATTATGTTTCTTGTAACGGTATATGCACTTGCACAAGAGATCTATAAAACGGCAAATATTAAAAGAATTTATATCACAAAAGAAAAACTTGTGATTAAGTATTATATCAAAAATGATTTGGTTTTTCCTTTAGGAACTTTTTTTGTGTATTATCGTCACGTGTCATTTGTGCTTACTCCAGGAGATATAGTGATATACACCTTCGGAGATAAGGTCAAAGAATACCTTGAACCTGGTTTATTCAGTGATGGCGATGATCCAACAAAAGGTTGTTTTGGAAGAATTAATGCCATTATAAAGCCTCATGTAATGCCTTATTTATTAAGCTTAGGTGATGAAGAATTTGAAAAAATTATTTCACATGTAAGCGGTTATAACAAAATTAATACCACTTTCCTTAAAGAAGCAATGGAACTCAGAAAAGAGAAAAAGGATAGAGAATTTGGAGAATAAAAAATGCAAAGATGAAATTATTTGGAAATTGCGGTATAAAAACACGCCATTACTTGTATTATGGACTATCATTTTATGGAGTTTTAGGATTGGTGTGTTATGTGGGTTTATTTGGATTTTTTATATAGCAATTAAAAAGCTATATCAAGCTTTTGATAAAGGGATTTGGGATATAGTATTATTCGGTATAATAAGCCTTATATTTATGGTTGTTATGTTTGGTTATCTTATGGAAATTTTGCGGACACTCAACACAAAAGAAATTTATGCCACAAATAAAGACCTTATTGTAAAGAAATTTGTCGGCAAAGATAAAATTTTTGAGATTGGAAGTTTTTATTTTTGTTATTTTTCACACACATTTACTGCTATTTATGCCGATAGCGTAACCATATCTAAATTTGGCGAGGAAATTTATAATGCATATTCGTTTTTAGATCCACTCAGAAGCAATAATATCCAAGAATTATATGCAATAATAAAACCCCAAACGCAAGAATATTTAAGCAAAATTGATTTGAAAAACTATGAATTTTTTAAGAGTAGGCATAGCAAAATCTCACCACGATTTGATTTGGATTTTTTAAAAATTGAGGAATTGAGGAAAATACAAAATGACAAATGAAAATATATACTCTAGCTTACAAGTAGTATTAGACTCTAATGTATCACAATTAAAAACACAATCACAAGAAAAAGATTTTGGAGTAGCGGGACAGATATTTTCAAATTCAGTCGGTGCTGCTGGTGCTTATAGTCAAGAAAAAATCAAAGTTTTATTTGATACAAGTGACAAATTAGGCAAGCAAGTTGGCTCTCGACTTATAAAAGTTAATTTTGGAATCTTTAATATTCTTTATAAAAAACTAGAACAAAAATCCAATGAAAAAATAGCAAAAGAACTTTTAATAGAGGGGGCAACAGGGTATGTAGTTACTAAAAGTGTAGCAACAAGTTTTGCTATCAAGCAAGTAGCAAAAGAGACAGGCAAAAAGATAACTATTAGAACAGGAGTAGGTATAATTGGTAGAGTCTTTACAGGAATTGGAATAGGAGCTATTGCCGGATCAGAAATTCCTATTGTTGGAACAATCATTGGTGCTGTTGTTGGAGGAATTGCAGCAGGTTTTTTTAATGACTTAATTTTTGGCGATGAAGATGAGGAATTAAAAAAACAAGAAGCCAAAGAGAAATATTTAGAGGAAAAATTAGATGAAAAAATGCACAAAATCATCAATTATCTCATCACTCATCAATATATAGAATTAAGAGTGTTAAATGAAGATGAAGCAGAAAAGCTTTGTAAAGAAATAAGTGATATTAATAGTGCTTATTTTAAAACCATTCTTTTGATGCTAAGTTTTCCTTATTATTTAGATAAAGATGAGCAAAGTTATAAAAAAGCTCAAGAAAAAAATCCAACTATAATCAGAATACAACCCATAGCTAATACCTTAAATATAAAAATAGAAATCAATGAATGCTTTCTTGCTAAGAATGGAGAAGCTTTAAAAAATAAGGAAATTTATGTTTATAATCATCGCTTTAATAGAGTGGTGGCAAAGGCTATGAGTGATGATGAGGGTAAAATAGTATTTGAAAATGTTTATGTGGGTAAAGAGAGCACTATAGATAAAATAAGCTTTATTATAGACAGAGAAAATTTCAATGAAGACAATTTTTATGAAAGTGTTTTAAAATACGCTCCAATGTTTAATATACAAAAAAAGCATAAACAAAAAGGGCAAGCTTTTATTGATAAAATGTTTTTTAGTTTCACTTATGCACAAGGAATAATGCAAGATAATGAGGTGTTAAAACTAGAAGCTTTGAAAAATAATTTTAATATCGTTTTTGATTATGAGGTAAGAAAACAAGAAGAATCCTATAAAAATTATATCATTTTATCTTATTTGGTTTTTGATGTTAAAGAAGATATAGAAGAATATATACGCCATACTACTATAGAAAATAGAGCTTTTCGTGGATTAGAATTGTTAGGTCGTGGATGGAAAAATCAATACAGCATCAAAGACGAGTGGAGAGATAAGGGTGTGGTATTTTTTGCTTATTTTAATTCTCAAAAATTTACCCCTTATAAAAAAATGGCTTTTATTGACAAGCCTATAGTTATTTTAGATATAGAAAAATTTGATAAAGAAGATATATTAAAAGATATAAAATTCCATTTTAAAACTCTTACTAAAGCCTATAAAATTTTTGTAATAGATTTAGATGCTAATACTCAAATACAAGAAAAAAAATCCATTGTCAATAATATAAAAAAGAATACCCAAAACTTAGAACTGCTTTATCTGCAACTTAAACTTTTTGATGATAAAGATGCTAATAAATGCAAGGTGCAATA
>NZ_MJWS01000042.1:0-3148 GCF_001762365.1 Campylobacter sp. BCW_6873 | reverse complement strand
AAATGAGCCAAACAAACAATAACACAGAAATCAAAGAGCAAGACACTCAAGATGAAATCATTTGGGAAGGAAAAAAAGATATACCTTCGTTTTTGCTTTATTGGATAATATATATTGTGCTTTTATGTTTTATGCTTTATTTGCTTCCTAGGGCATTTGACAATACTAAGGATTTTAAATGGTTTATGGTTTTTATTATGTTTCTTGTAACGGTATATGCACTTGCACAAGAGATCTATAAAACGGCAAATATTAAAAGAATTTATATCACAAAAGAAAAACTTGTGATTAAGTATTATATCAAAAATGATTTGGTTTTTCCTTTAGGAACTTTTTTTGTGTATTATCGTAGTTGGTCAGTTCCATCCATAGCAAATCCAGGAGATATAGTGATATACACCTTTGGAGATAAGGCCAAAGAATACCTTGAACCTGGTTTATTCAGTGCTGGCGATGATCCAACAAAAGGTTGTTGTGAAAAAATTAATGCCATTATAAAACCTCATGTAATGCCTTATTTGCTAAGCTTAAGTGATGAAGAATTTGAAAAAATCATTTCACATGTAAGCGGTTATAACGACATTGATACCACTTTCCTTAAAGAAGCAATGGAACTCAGAAAAGAGAAAAAAGATGAATGAAAGTATTTTTTATATACAAGAGATTAAAACTTATTTAAAGGATAAAAATGAGCCAAACAAACAATAACACAGAAATCAAAGAGCAAGACACTCAAGATGAAATTGTTTTTGAAAGAAAAAAGCATATACCTTCGTTTTTGCTTTATTGGATAACATATATTGCACTTTTATGTTTTTTTCTTTATTGGCTCCCTAGGGTATTTGACAATACTAAGGATTTTAAATGGTTTGTAGCTTTTTTTATGTCTCTTTTAATCATATATGTATTTGCACGAGCGATCTATCAAATGGCAAATATTAAAAGAATTTATATCACAAAAGAAAAACTTGTGATTGAGTATTATATTAAGAATGATTTGGTTTTTCCTTTAGGAACTTTTTTTGTGTATTATCGTCACATGTCATTTGCGCTTTCTCCAGGACATATAGTGATATACACCTTTGGAGATAAAATCAAAGAACACCTTGAACCTGGTTTGTTGAGTGCTGGCGATGATCCAACAAAAGGTTTTTGTGAAGGAATTAACGCCATTATAAAGCCCCATGTAATGCCTTATTTGCTAAGCTTAAGTGATGAAGAATTTAAAAAAATCATTTCACATGTAAGCGGTTTTAGCGAAATTAATACTACTTTCCTTAAAGAAGCAATGGAACTCAGAAAAGAGAAAAAGGATGAATGAAAGTATTTATGGAAGTTTAGAGTTTTATTCTAAAGAAACTCAAAGCACTCCTAGTGATAAAAGGGATTTAGGAGTATTTGGAGATGTTGCTCCTTACGGACTAGGCATTACAGAAGGTTTTGCTACTAAAGCTTTTGAAAAAGAAATAATGAAGTTTGGTATAAAAGATAATTCGCCTATTGCGAAAATGATGCATTATAAAATAATAATGAATTTTGGGATATTGAATTTTTTTCTGGCTAAAGCAGAAGGAAAATCCAATGTGAGAGCTTTGACTGAAACAGGTGTTGGTATTATGATTGGAATTGGTATTGAATTGACCATGGATAATACTTCTATCGGGGCAAAAATAAAACAAGGTGGTGAATATGTCGCCAAACAAACCTTAACCCAAACTAGCAGGGTTGCTTCTAATGCTGCAACTAAGATAGCTAGCTCAAGAGTAGCATCTAATATCGCAGCTAGAGCTGGCGTATCCATACTTTCTCGTATTGCCGCAGGTGCAGCAACTGGAGCAGCTATAGGCTCGAGCTTTCCTATTGTTGGGACAATAGTGGGTGCAGTAGCGGGAACACTTGTAGCAGGTTTTTTTAATGACTTAATTTTTGGCGATGAAGATGAGGAATTAAAAAAACAAGAAGCCAAAGAGAAATATTTAGAGGAAAAATTAGATGAAAAAATGCACAAAATCATCAATTATCTCATCACTCATCAATATATAGAATTAAGAGTGTTAAATGAAGATGAAGCAGAAAAGCTTTGTAAAGAAATAAGTGATATTAATAGTGCTTATTTTAAAACCATTCTTTTGATGCTAAGTTTTCCTTATTATTTAGATAAAGATGAGCAAAGTTATAAAAAAGCTCAAGAAAAAAATCCAACTATAATCAGAATACAACCCATAGCTAATACCTTAAATATAAAAATAGAAATCAATGAATGCTTTCTTGCTAAGAATGGAGAAGCTTTAAAAAATAAGGAAATTTATGTTTATAATCATCGCTTTAATAGAGTGGTGGCAAAGGCTATGAGTGATGATGAGGGTAAAATAGTATTTGAAAATGTTTATGTGGGTAAAGAGAGCACTATAGATAAAATAAGCTTTATTATAGACAGAGAAAATTTCAATGAAGACAATTTTTATGAAAGTGTTTTAAAATACGCTCCAATGTTTAATATACAAAAAAAGCATAAACAAAAAGGGCAAGCTTTTATTGATAAAATGTTTTTTAGTTTCACTTATGCACAAGGAATAATGCAAGATAATGAGGTGTTAAAACTAGAAGCTTTGAAAAATAATTTTAATATCGTTTTTGATTATGAGGTAAGAAAACAAGAAGAATCCTATAAAAATTATATCATTTTATCTTATTTGGTTTTTGATGTTAAAGAAGATATAGAAGAATATATACGCCATACTACTATAGAAAATAGAGCTTTTCGTGGATTAGAATTGTTAGGTCGTGGATGGAAAAATCAATACAGCATCAAAGACGAGTGGAGAGATAAGGGTGTGGTATTTTTTGCTTATTTTAATTCTCAAAAATTTACCCCTTATAAAAAAATGGCTTTTATTGACAAGCCTATAGTTATTTTAGATATAGAAAAATTTGATAAAGAAGATATATTAAAAGATATAAAATTCCATTTTAAAACTCTTACTAAAGCCTATAAAATTTTTGTAATAGATTTAGATGCTAATACTCAAATACAAGAAAAAAAATCCATTGTCAATAATATAAAAAAGAATACCCAAAACTTAGAACTGCTTTATCTGCAACTTAAACTTTTTGATGATAAAGATGCTAATAAATGCAAGGTGCAATA
>NZ_MJWS01000041.1:0-371 GCF_001762365.1 Campylobacter sp. BCW_6873 | reverse complement strand
CCGGTAGAGCATCTCCCTTTTAAGGAGGGGGCCGTTGGTTCGAATCCAACACGGGACACCATTTTTATTGTTAGGGTTATGACCCTTTCGTCTAGTGGCCCAGGACAACACTCTCTCTGTGTGGAAACAGAGGTTCAAATCCTCTAGGGGTCGCCAATCATAGGTCGCTTAGCTCAGTTGGTAGAGCGCCACCCTTACAAGGTGGATGTCATAAGTTCGAGTCTTATAGTGACCACCATTTTATAAAATCATAAATAGGTTTTATAATCTCTACTTCTTTACTTTGGATGCAGCGGTAGTTCAGCTGGTTAGAATGCCGCCCTGTCACGGCGGAGGTCGCGGGTTCGAGCCCCGTCCGCTGCGCCATCTTG
>NZ_MJWS01000040.1:0-648 GCF_001762365.1 Campylobacter sp. BCW_6873 | reverse complement strand
ATATAAATTACCCTTTTCAGACATAGCAATGCTTTGAGATTTACTTGAAGAAGCTAAAGCAAAAGTTTGCATAGAATTACCCATAACATTGTCTATAAAGGTAGATCTTCTTGTAGTAGTAGAGATTAAAGATCTAAAGGTTGCACCTGATATGGAAGCATTAAGATTAAAATCTGTAGTAAGCTTTCCTGTTATTGGATCAAAGCTTAAAGATATTTCTCCACCTCCATTGGTTCCTATATTGCCAATATTGCCTTGATTAACACCTGAGATGATATTGTTTATATTGCCTAATTCATCAAGATTAACATTGCTTTGATCTACAGTGATGTTTTCTACTTTTACATTATCTTTACCACTTCCACCTACAACCACAGTGTCTAATTTACCTGTTTCTTTATCTGTAGAAACAACCCAATCTTTAATTCCAACACTACCACTACCATTGTTAGTTACTGTATTACCATGATCATCTTTACCTACTGAGCCTTGGTTGGAAATAACTAAATCAGCATTACCATTATTTGTAATACCTCCACCTATAGTAGCACCTTCTCCATTAGAAATTTCAAGTTTATTATCACTATTGTTAGTGATGGAACCACTTATACCTGTATCAGAAGTAGAGGTGTTAGTGATAGAATCAAG
>NZ_MJWS01000039.1:0-2032 GCF_001762365.1 Campylobacter sp. BCW_6873 | reverse complement strand
GTATCAATATTGTATTCTTTAACCAATTGTTCCCAAGTCTTAGCACCTGCTTTTTTTAAGATTGTTTTATTTTTATTTATCCCAAAAGAAATAGCTCTATCTAATGGAGTAGCAGGTTCAAAATAATCAATTTTATCATCTTTAGTTTCATTGATAGTGCAATTAGCAGCATTGACATCAGCTCCATATTTGATCAAAATTTCCAAACAAGTTCCAATAGGTTTTTTCTCAGATCTTGCAGCTATATGTAAAAGAGTTTCCCCGGCATCGATATGACTATCTTCATGTTCTGTTTCAATCCTTCTCATATTTACATCAGCACCAAATTGTAAAGCCACTTCTAAAAAATTTACAGATTCAGGATCACCAAGCAATATCCAAGAATGCAAAGGGGTGGCACCTTTTTCATCATAAACTTCAAATTTACATCCTTTTTTAAAAAAATAATCAATCATTTTTTTATTTTTTCCACCTACTCCAATATAACTAGTAAGGGCATTATTTCCTAAACACTCATCATCAGCTTTAAGTCCTAAACTCTCAAAATACTCCATCATTTCAAAACTTTGACTCTTATCATAAGCAATCCCTGCCCAAGCTAAAGTAGAACTAGGATTAAAAAAAGGTATAGGATGATTACACCAATATACCTTACGACGTTTCTCTAAAAATACTTCAGGCACGGGATAATCTTTTAAAAACTCTTTAACTTCTTTAAGTTTATTATTTTTAACAAGTCTAAAAAACTCCCAACCTAACTCCCTTATAGCTTCTTCATCCATAGCTTGCATTTCTTCTAAAGTTTTCATTTGTTTTTCCTTGTGTTGTTATAATTTAAAAAATTAGTTTTAATCCACTCTTAGATCACCGCCTTTGATCCTTAAGCCCTTATCGTCTATAATAATTTGCATTTTACCTACTTGTATTACAATTTTATCTTCTGTTTGAGAAATGATTGTATTTTTTACCCTAGAAACAATATGTTCTTGTGCTACTAAAACGCTATCTTTGTTTGCTAAAGTATTAACTCTATCAGCTGCAAAAGTACAATCTTTTCTAGCTTTAAAACTAATAGAATCATCTGCTTCGGCTTTAATATATTCATTTGTTTCCAAGGTCATATCTTTTTTGGAATAAAATTTTACAGAGTGGTTAGTTTGGAGCACATAAGAACCTCTTATGGTTTCATTTTTATTATGTCCTACTCTATAAATAGAATCATTTTTAATATCTTGTTCTAGATTATTATTTACAAAGACTCTTTTGTCATTTCCTATTTTTTCTTCGTGGTTTTGCCCTATGTTTATTTCATTGCTAATCCCCACATTTAAAGTATTACTTAAACCCACATTGGTATCTTTAGAGAGTAAAGTATTTTCTAAATATTCAGCTCCTACATTGACATTTTTAAATCCTGCGATATTTTGCATATGACCTAAAGTGATAAATTCAGTATATAAGGCTCCTACTTCTGAAGTTTTATTATTTTTTATGGTTTGCTCATAATTATTACCTATTTCTTCTTTATAATCTTTTTGTGCTAGGATATAAATTTCTTCTTTGTCTTTGTCGTTTTTTAGGGTAATTTCATTCCTTGCTCTTGCATCGGTGTTATCCACTCCTACTGTGGAATTTGCTAAAGTAAGATAATGATTATTAATAGAGCTTAATTCATAATCTGTATTTTCTTGAAGTTTTAAGGTATCTAAGCCTTGATTGATCATAATAGGAACTTCGCTTAAATAACTTAAAGTGCTAGTGGCAATCTCTCTTTGATATCTTGGATAATTATATTGAGGCATAGTTGTAGTCCCATTATACAAACTTCCACTTACATAAGGCTTATCTATATCATCATCTAAAAAAGAAATAATCACTTCATCTCCTATTCTTGGAGTATGATAAAAACCTGAATGATTACTTGCTATACTTGAAGCTACTCTTAAAAAAGGAGTGTGATGATATAAACTTTCTTTTTCATCTAATTCTTCTTGATTGGCATAAAGATTAATCCTTACCTTAACCCTTCCAT
>NZ_MJWS01000038.1:0-2699 GCF_001762365.1 Campylobacter sp. BCW_6873 | reverse complement strand
TTGAAAATAAAGAAAATAGAGAAAAACTCATAAAAACCCTAATAATACACTTAAATTCTTATTTAGAGGCTGAAAGTAATCTACAAAAAATCAAGATTTTAGTCAAAATATATCAAAATTTACAAAAATGTAGCCGAACTCCTGATCTTATTGATATAGAAGAACTTGAATTTAACAAAGAAGACATTTTCGAAGAATTATTTTATGCTTTAGGCGGTTTAGGAGGTATGTATTCCGTAGAAATAATACAATCAAGAATTGCAAATTTCATCAAAATACTTGGCGGAGAACCTAAACTTTTATTAGAACAATTTTAAACACATAGACTTCTTCTTGAAGTCTATGCAAATACTCAATTTTAGAAAAATTAATTATTCGATAACGCAGCTTTTATTGTATCATTTGTTGCTTTGGCATATATAGTTGTAGTATTTAGATTTGCATGTCTTAGAATTTTTTGTATGACCACAAGATTTGTTCCTTTGGCTGTTAATCTCATGGCTAAAGTGTGTCTAAGCAAATGAAGTCCTTTTTTGCTGATCAAAGCTTTAGCGTAAATATTATTTACAATCAAAAAAGCATTGCTTCTATTTAAATGTTTTCCTGTGCTAGTTTGCATTATGTAATCACTATCTTGGATATTTTCTTTAAAATATTCAAGCTCGTCTTCAATTTCTTCTTTTTTAATAAATGCAAATTGTTCTTTACCGCCCTTGCCTATTATGGATATTTTTAATATTTCATCATCAACCTCTTCAAAATCACAAAGTTTTACATTTAAAGCTTCAGAAATTCTAAGTCCTCCATAAAGCATAAGTTTTTTCTAAAACTATTGTAAACTTCTTTTTTTGCTTTTTCTTTCTCTAAAACATTATTTAGCCTTATAATTTCATTTTCATTAAGATAATTTAATTTTTCTTCTGATTTTTCTGTTCTAAATCTAATTTTCTTCATATCAAAGGAAAAAATAAACAAATCATCATTATTATCGCTTATAAAAAAAGCTAGTTAATACTCTCAAATAAGTTATTTTTGTTTTTTTTTGATAGTTTATTGCCATTTTTTGAATTATTTTCTAAATAATTAAGAAAATTGACTAAAAAAGTCGTTTTTATATCGTTTATTTGCATTTCATCTTGATAATTTAAAGAATATTCTACAAATTCTAGTAAAATACGCCTATAAAGTAAAAAAGTATTATTTGAATAGGATAATGCTTGAATATGTTTCAAATAAGCTTCTATCCAACGCTCTAAATCTTCGCTTATTGTAGTATTTTTAAGTTTCATTTTATTTATATCCTTTTTTTTATAACATAATGGTACATTATGTTATATTTATTTGCTTGTGTTAATATCAAAATATATATTTTAATAGGCTTATTTTGATATAAGATTATGTTATATATTTTAAATTATACCATAAAAATATTTATATTTTTGCATTATTTGTCTATTTATACAATTTTTTATTAAAATTATGGTATAATTTATATATTTTAACAAATAAAGGATAAAAATGGAAAAAAATGCAATAAATAATGAAAATATTCAAAAAAATGAAATATTAATTCCAAAAAGAGTATTATTTGATGAAAAAACATTAAAAATGATAGAAATGATGATTCCTACTTACAAAGATGAAATTTCTAATACAAATAAAGAAAATGAGAAAATTAATCAAATGATTAAGCTTGCTATAGAAAAAATGTTTAAAAATGATTTTTTGAATAAAATAAATAATTTTTAATTAGGTTTTTTTATGAATAATGTTTTGTTGCACAGAATAACTGAGAAAGGAAACATTCGCTATTATAGCATAGAAATTATTGCCACTCTATTTGAGGAATATATGGTTGAGAGAGTTTACGGAAATGTGCGTTTTAAAAGTTGTACAGGAAGAAAAAATAATGTATTTCCAAGTTTTAATGAGGCACAAATTTTTTTTGAGAGGTTAAAGAAACAAAAAATGAAAAAAGGGTATGCGTAAGTTTTTGCTCAAAAAACAAGAAAAAACATTGATAAAATAGGCTTTTGAGATAAGCTTTTAGCTAAACTCTCAAAAACAGGTAAAAAATCCTTATCAAATCCGCTAATTTCAATTTTTATAGCCATTTGTATCCTTTCTTATATAATTTTTATTTTTATTATACCATAAAGGGTTTTGTTGTAAAATTGGAAAAAACTTTTTTTATATATAAAATTACATAAATAAGACAATCAAAATACAATATAAAAGATTAAAGAATAGTAAAAACGGTTTTTTAAAAAAACTAATATAAATATATGGCTAATTATATAATTAATCCTCCTCTAAGCCATCATTAATTCCTGCTTCTGCAAGTTCAAGCTGTTCTTTTTGATACACTTTATCATCTTTAAAGGCTTCAAAACTTTTTTCCCATAAAACCTTTCTTTGCTCTATATATTCTTGATCTTTACACATATTAATCCTTTTTATTTATCAGGTTTAAAACCACTATCTAAAATTATTTTTGTCATTGCACCTTTAAGTTTATCAAAACGATTTAAAGCTTGCATATTGCTAACTCTAAGCAATCTTATTTTATCATCTTTTTTATAAAACACTTTAAAAACTTCATCACTTTGTTTGTGTTTTACCATATCATCTAAAGTAGGACTATCTATGAATTCATATTCTTTGGTAAAATCTTCATTTAAAACATCGAATAAATCTTG
>NZ_MJWS01000037.1:0-1910 GCF_001762365.1 Campylobacter sp. BCW_6873 | reverse complement strand
GCTTTTAGCTAAACTCTCAAAAACAGGTAAAAAATCCTTATCAAATCCGCTAATTTCAATTTTTATAGCCATTTGTATCCTTTCTTATATAATTTTTATTTTTATTATACCATAAAGGGTTTTGTTGTAAAATTGGAAAAAACTTTTTTTATATATAAAATTACATAAATAAGACAATCAAAATACAATATAAAAGATTAAAGAATAGTAAAAACGGTTTTTTAAAAAAACTAATATAAATATATGGCTAATTATATAATTAATCCTCCTCTAAGCCATCATTAATTCCTGCTTCTGCAAGTTCAAGCTGTTCTTTTTGATACACTTTATCATCTTTAAAGGCTTCAAAACTTTTTTCCCATAAAACCTTTCTTTGCTCTATATATTCTTGATCTTTACACATATTAATCCTTTTTATTTATCAGGTTTAAAACCACTATCTAAAATTATTTTTGTCATTGCACCTTTAAGTTTATCAAAACGATTTAAAGCTTGCATATTGCTAACTCTAAGCAATCTTATTTTATCATCTTTTTTATAAAACACTTTAAAAACTTCATCACTTTGTTTGTGTTTTACCATATCATCTAAAGTAGGACTATCTATGAATTCATATTCTTTGGTAAAATCTTCATTTAAAACATCGAATAAATCTTGAGAAATAACCATTAGGATTAACTGGATCATAAGTATAAGAACTTACTACACATTCTCTCATAGCTTTTTGTATTTCTTCTTGGGATAATTTTTTCATAGTATTTTTCTTTTTTCTTTCTATTATGATATAAATGACTTAATATGTAGTTATGGATTTTTATAAACTTGATTAATTTAACTTCAATTATTAAAACAACTCGCTATGAGAACCTATATTAATACATGTTAAAATAAGTTTATCATCTTGTTTTTGATAAATTAAGAGCAAATCAGGTTTTACATGACACTCTCTAAGCTCTTTAAATTCACCTTTTAGTTTATGATCTTTGTATTTTCTTTCAAGAGTTTCATTGTTAGATAAGCGATAGACTATTTCATCTACTAAGTCTTTTTCTTTTAGCGTTAGCTTCTTATAGTTTTTCTTGTATTCTTTTAAAACTCTAATTTCATATTTCACGCATAGCCTTTTTATACTCATCAAAGTTTTTAAAAGTTTCATGCTCTCCATTTTTCATTTCTTCTAAAGCCTTTTTCATGGAACTTTGTTTTTTCTCTTCTGGAGTATCACATTCTAACAAACAATAAGTAGCTTTTAGGCTTTTAGCTAAACTCTCAAAAACAGGTAAAAAATCCTTATCAAATCCGCTAATTTCAATTTTTATAGCCATTTGTATCCTTTCTTATATAATTTTTATTTTTATTATACCATAAAGGGTTTTGTTGTAAAATTGGAAAAAACTTTTTTTATATATAAAATTACATAAATAAGACAATCAAAATACAATATAAAAGATTAAAGAATAGTAAAAACGGTTTTTTAAAAAAACTAATATAAATATATGGCTAATTATATAATTAATCCTCCTCTAAGCCATCATTAATTCCTGCTTCTGCAAGTTCAAGCTGTTCTTTTTGATACACTTTATCATCTTTAAAGGCTTCAAAACTTTTTTCCCATAAAACCTTTCTTTGCTCTATATATTCTTGATCTTTACACATATTAATCCTTTTTATTTATCAGGTTTAAAACCACTATCTAAAATTATTTTTGTCATTGCACCTTTAAGTTTATCAAAACGATTTAAAGCTTGCATATTGCTAACTCTAAGCAATCTTATTTTATCATCTTTTTTATAAAACACTTTAAAAACTTCATCACTTTGTTTGTGTTTTACCATATCATCTAAAGTAGGACTATCTATGAATTCATATTCTTTGGTAAAATCTTCATTTAAAACATCGAATAAATCTTG
>NZ_MJWS01000036.1:0-752 GCF_001762365.1 Campylobacter sp. BCW_6873 | reverse complement strand
TAAAATCTTCTCTTTTTAGACAAGAATGGGGTATAGCAGCAGGAATACTAGGAAAACCTGAATATTTTGTGCGTTCTAAAAATCATGGCTTTAATGCCAGAATGATACAATGTTTTATTTTATATATTCAACTCACAGGTGGAGGATATGAAGAATTAGGTATAAAAAGAGGAATTTATAATTATGCTGATAATCTTTTAGAAATAGGTATGGCAGGGATACATAAAAATCCTTTAAGGGCTAAATTAGTAAAAGATTTAGCTAAAACTATACAGCCTGATGAATTTGGTATGCTACCTTTTATAGATGAGATTATGGGAGTAGATTGGGTGATTGATTATAATAAATATAGAATTGCTCGTGATGAATCTGGGGATATATACAAAGCCTTAAGAAGTGATATAGTTGAGGGTAAAATAAAAGATCCAAGGGATATAGATTCTACTTATGAAAGCAGAAGGGAATTTGATCGTCATAGGGGAGGGTATAAAAATGGCATGCTGCAAGGCTATGGAACAGATACACCTAATGATTGGAGTGAAGAAGAAGCACAACTTTTTAATGATACTTTAATACTACATGCCAAACTAGCAGCCCTAACTCCTCCTCAAGGCTATCCTAATGCACCTTATTATTTTACCCCTGAAAATCTAGAATGGTATTATAAAAAACACAAATTAGATGCTAAACTTGATCCAAGAATTCCTGCCATATATAGATATAATTTTCCGCAAGAACTTCGAGCTAAAATA
>NZ_MJWS01000035.1:0-1427 GCF_001762365.1 Campylobacter sp. BCW_6873 | reverse complement strand
AGACTTAGTTCAGGTCTTAGGATTAACTCCGCAGCAGATGATGCTTCAGGGATGGCGATAGCAGATAGCTTAAGATCTCAAGCAAATACTCTAGGTCAAGCTATATCAAATGGTAATGATGCTTTGGGTATCTTACAAACTGCAGATAAGGCTATGGATGAGCAACTTAAGATCTTAGATACTATTAAGACTAAGGCAACTCAAGCCGCTCAAGATGGTCAAAGTTTAAAAACAAGAACCATGCTTCAAGCCGATATAAACCGCTTAATGGAGGAGCTTGATAATATCGCAAACACTACGGCTTTTAATGGCAAGCAACTTTTAAGTGGAAATTTTACTAATCAAGAATTTCAAATCGGTTCAAGTTCAAATCAAACTATAAAAGCAAGCATTGGGCCAACCCAGTCTTCAAAAATCGGTGTTACAAGATTTGAAACAGGTTCACAAAGTGTGAGTTCAGGTGTAGTAGGACTTACTATCAAAAACTATAATGGTATAGAAGATTTTAAATTTGATAATGTTGTGATTTCAACTTCAGTTGGAACAGGACTTGGAGCTTTAGCCGAAGAGATTAATAAAAGCTCTGATAAAACAGGAGTTAGAGCAACTTATGATGTAAAAACTGTAGGAGCTTATGCTATAAAAGAAGGAAGTACTTCTCAAGACTTTGCTATCAATGGGGTTATAATTGGTCAGATTAATTATAAAGATGGAGATAATAATGGCCAATTAATCTCAGCTATAAATTCTGTTAAAGACACAACAGGAGTTCAAGCTTCTAAAGATGAGAATGGTAAACTTGTTCTTACTTCAGCTGATGGTAGAGGCATTAAAATTACAGGTAGTATAGGTGCTGGTGCTGGTGTTTTAAAAACTGAAAATTATGGAAGATTATCTTTGGTTAAAAATGATGGTAGAGATATCAATATAAGTGGAACTAATCTTAGTGCTATAGGTATGGGTGCTGCAGATATGATTTCTCAAGCTTCAGTATCTTTAAGAGAATCAAAAGGTCAAATTTCAGCAGCTAATGCTGATGCTATGGGTTTTAATTCTTACAATGGTGGCGGAGATAAGCAAATTATCCAAGCTTCTAGTATTTCAGCGTTTATGTCTCAAGCAGGTTCAGGTTTTTCAGCAGGTTCAGGTTTTTCAGTGGGTAGTGGAAAAGGATATTCTACAGCTTTATCTGGATCAGTGCAAATTGTTTCAGATGCAGCTTCTATAAGCAGTACTTATATAGTTTCAGCAGGTTCAGGTTTTTCATCAGGTTCAGGAAATTCTCAATTTGCTGCCTTAAGAACATCAACTGTAGGTGCTACTGATGAAACTGCGGGTGTAACCACTCTTAAAGGTGCTATGGCTGTGATGGATATAGCTGAAACTGCTATAACTAACCTTGATCAAATTAGAGCTGATATAGGTTC
>NZ_MJWS01000034.1:0-937 GCF_001762365.1 Campylobacter sp. BCW_6873 | reverse complement strand
AAATTCATTAGCTTTGATTTAAAGAAAATTTTTTATGGCATAGATCTTTGCACAGGAGTTTTTGACACTCATTTTTCCTTTCATTATGAAATAGATCAAAAGCTTGAAGAAAATAAAGAATTTCTTTTAAAAAGACTTTTATCTTATTTGATTATTGATGAGAAAAGAAATGCAACTGCTTTAGAGGATATAAAAGAACAAAAATATATTATAGATGATTATACTTTTTATTTTAAAGAGTTAAAATCTTTAGAACTTAAAAAATGCACTATATATCAACTTCCTTGTAATCATCCTTTGTTTAAAGAGTTTAGAAATAAAGAAAAGCAAATTAGTGCTTTTAAAAAGGATGAAGATAGTCCTATTCATGCTTACAATGAAGCTTTACAAATTTTACAAGATTTTGCTAATGGAATTTACAATACAAGTAAAGATAAAACAGGAAGATATATAGAAGATAAAAATAAAACCAGAAGATTACTAGAAAAACTCAATATCATAGGACAAAACAATCTTAAGGCTATGTATATGGGGATAAATGGAAATAGAGATAAAACTTCTAATACAAGTAGAGGTAAAGAAGATATGACCAATAAGACAAGTGCAAATGCTGATATCGCATCAGAAACAAAAACTCCGCCTAATTTCATAGGCAGACTAGCCACTACTATAATTATAGAAGATGGTTTATACATGGGTTAAATTAAGAAAGGATAGATAATGAGTGAAACTTATGAGATTTATACACCCAATGGGTTAATAATGGATGTATATAAAGACACTAATAAAATCATTTTTTCAGGAAGTGCTAAGCCAACAGGCGATTATACCGAAGAATATTCCAAAGCCCTTTTTGAAGCCGATCGCATATTAAGAAACTCCCCCTACAAAGACTATAAACCCCAATACCTAGATCCTAACTTTTATACAGGGCAAA
>NZ_MJWS01000033.1:0-69887 GCF_001762365.1 Campylobacter sp. BCW_6873 | reverse complement strand
AGAAGATGTTAAGAAGAAGAGGTTTTAACCTTAGATAACTAGCTAAAAAGCTAGTTATCTCTAAATTTACTTATTGATTTAAAATTTGATTTTTACTCTTACATAAATTCTGCCAATTTGAAACACTTTTGATTTCAAGACATTGTTTTAAATTTTAAATGGAGTAAAAATAAATGGAAAGAATATTGTTTTTAAAAGGTTCAGCTTTAGGTTCTGTGGTGGCTTTTTTTAAGTTCAAATTTAAGTGCTGCTATGCTTAAGGATAAGGATTTTCTAGGTTTTAAAGTTGTTGATGCAAGCACACAAGATAAAGTTATAGCACCACAAGGTTATGAAGCAAGGGTTTTAATTTCTTGAGATGATCCACTTTTTAGCAAAGCAAAACCTTATGATAAAAATAAAATCATCGATATGAATGCGGTTAAAAATGCTCATTTGGTTTTTTGGAGATAATGATGATGGTATGAATTTTTTCCACTTTCAAAAAACAGAGGAATTTTAGCCGTTAATAATGAATATATAAATCCTGAAATCATATTTAATCATCATGGTAAAAATTAAGCAAAGAAGATATTTTTTTATATGAGCAAGCTAGTGTGGGTGTGAGTATCTTAGAAATCGAAAAAAAGATGATGATTGGACTGTTTTTAGACTCTAAGTATAACCACAGAATCGATGTAAACACTAAAATGCAAGTAAGTGAGCAGCTAAAAAAGAAGTTTTAAAAAATGAAAAATTTATTCATGGAACTTTTGCAAATTATGCAAATGGACAAATACCTTAGGGAGCTTATATCACCTGTGAAGAAAATTTTGACGATTTTTTGGAAGTTCAGATGAAAATCTAGAATTTAATGATGCCTTTAAGCGCTATGGATTTAACAAAACTAGTCTTTATGGATGGGAAAAATTTGATGAAAGATTCGATTGAGCTAAAAATATCGATGAAGCCAATCGTTTTGGTTGGATAGTGGAAATCAATCCTTTTGATGCAAAAAGCACACCTGTTAAAAGAACTTCTTTAGGGCGTTTTAAACATGAAAATGCAGAAATTATCGTAGAAAAAGATGGTTCTGTTATAGTTTATATGGGTGATGATGAGATGAATGAATTTATTTATAAATTTGTTAGCAAACATAAATACAAAAAAGGTGCTGATACAAGTAAAATTTTAGATGAAGGCACTTTGTATGTAGGACAGTTTAACGGCAATGTGGGAGATTTTAAAGGACAGAGAAAATGGATAGCCTTAGAATATGGCAAAAACGACCTAGATGAAAAAAATGGTTTTAAGTCTCAAGCTCAAGTACTCATCAATACGCGTCTTGCCGCAAGCATTGTAGGTGCAACTCCCATGGATAGATGTGAATGGATAGCAAGCTATAGACAAAGTGGTTCTAAAGAGGTATTTGCAACACTAACGAACAACAAAAATCGCCAAAAACCTAATGCAGCAAATCCAAGAACTAAAAATGTTTATGGACAAATTTTAAAATGGATGCCAAGAAATTCTCATAAAGACGATGATTTTACTTGGGAAATTTTTGCTCTTGCTGGAAATCCTGATAACCAACAAGGCTTATATAAAGGCTCAAATAATATTACAAGTGAAAATAAATTTAATTCTCCTGATGGACTTAAATTTGATAGAGATGGAAGACTTTGGATACAAATAGATGGATCTTATTCTAATAAAGATGAATACGAAGGCATGGGAAATCAGACGCTTTTTAACAGGACCTATTGCTTGTGAATTAACAGGGATTGCTTTTAGTGAGGATTATACTACAATGTTTGTAGGCATACAACATCCAGGAGAAGGTTTAAAAGGTAGTACTTTTCCTTATGGAAAAACGCCAAGATCGAGTGTAATGATGATAAGAAAACTTGATGGTGGAGTGATAGGAAGCTAAATAAAAATAAAGTTGCTTTTAGCAACTTTATAAAATCTTAATGCAAGCTTTCTATATAAGCCATAGCACTTAATGCAGCTACAGCTCCATCACCTGCAGCACAAATCACTTGCTTAGGTGCATCTTTTCTAAGATCTCCTGCGGCAAAAAGTCCAGCAACACTAGTTTGCATTTTAAGATCAACACTTACTTGCCCACCTTCTTCCATATTGCATAAAAACTTACCATCGTCTTGTTTTAAAATTTCATTTCTTACATTAAGACCAACAAAAGTAAAAATTCCTGGAACATTTAAATCTCTAATACTACCATCTTTTAATTTTACTTTTATACCAGTAACACCCATTTTATCACCATATACTTCATCTACACTTGCACTAGTAATGAGTTCTATTTTTTCATTTTTCTTAACTTTTTCTACTGTAGATGGAGCTGCTCTAAACTCATCTCTGCGGTGGATAAGATAAACCTTAGAACAAATATTTGCTAGATACAAAGCTTCTTCTAAAGCCGTATCTCCACCACCTAAAACTGCAACTTCTTTATTTTTATAAAAAAATCCATCACAAGTTGCACAAGTGCTTACACCTTTTCCAAAAAATTCATCTTCGCCTTTAAAACCTGCTCTTTTTGGAGCTGAACCTGTACAAACTATCACAGCTTTAGTAAGTTCTGTTTTACCACCTTCTAATTTGATGGTAAAACTTCCATCACTATTTTTTAAAATTTGTTCTACTCCAACCATTTCATGTTTTAAACCAAAGCGCATACATTGTTCATTCCAAGGAGCCATAAAAGAAATTCCATCCATAACTTGGGCTACACCTGGATAATTTTCTATTTCAGAACTTGAGGTAATTTGTCCGCCAGGCATACCTTTTTCAAACATTACTACATTCTTAAGACCACCTCTAGTTGCATAAAGTCCGGCACTAAGTCCAGCAGGACCTCCACCTATGATTGCTACATCTAACATTTACATTTCCTTTATATTGAATTTTATTATTAATAATGATATAAAAATTATTCTTAATAGTAGTTAATAAAAATTATTATTTAGTATAAATTTGAAATTTTTAAGAAGAAGGCTAGTTATACTAGCCTTTAGTTTATAGTAAAGAGTTTAGTTTATCACTAATTGCTTGTTTAGATTGTGCACCAACGAGTTGATCTACAACTTCACCATTTTTAAAGAAAATAAGCGTAGGAATAGAGCGAACACCAAATTCAGCTGCTAAATCACCTTGTTCATCTGTGTTTACTTTGCAAATTTTAGCTTTACCATCAAAGTCGTTTGCAAGTTCATCAATAACTGGAGCAAGCATTCTACAAGGTCCGCACCATGGAGCCCAAAAATCAACTAAAGCTACACCTTCTTTTGCTTGAGCAAAATTATCACTTGTTAATTCAATATATTTTCCCATAATTTTTCCTTTCTTTAATTTTTGTCTAATTGTATTTTATTTTTTTAAATATCAGCTTAAAAACTTATATTTTCGCAAAATTGTATCACATCATTTTTAATGCAAATCAGATCAATCTGAAAATCCGATGAAATTCCATTTTTAAGATGATAAAATTCTATAGTTTTTAAAATTTTTTCAAGTTTTTTTCTATCCAAACGCTCAGAAACTTCATAATCATTTTGAGTAAATTTAACCTCTATAAAATGTAAAATTTCATCTTTTTTGGCTATTATATCGATTTCTCCAAATTTAGAATGGAAATTTCTTTTTAAAATTTCAAAGCCTTGTTTTTTTAAAAATTTACAAGCCTTATCTTCACCTAAAATTCCATCTAAATAAGCTTTTACACCCATTATTCTATACGCATCATAAAAGGCTTGGTTTTTATAAAATCTTGTTTGCGCAAAATTTCAAGCAAATTTTGTATGCTTTTTTCATAAGTTAAATGCGTAGTAAAAAATAAAGTGCTGTAATTTTCATCATTTTTTTTAGGTTTTTGTAAAAAACTATCGATAGAAATATTATTTTCACTCATCAATTGTGTGATTTTAGATAAAACCCCTATTTTATCTTCAACTTTCACCCTTAAATAATATTTTGTATAAATTTCATCTTTGCTTAAAAGCTCGTATTCTAAAGTATTCACAAAACCAAGCATTGGTGCTTTTACCTGATCTCTTGCTATATCCATAAGATCTGAAATCACAGCACTTGCAGTGGCCTCTCCTCCTGCTCCTGCTCCATAATACAAACTTTCACCCAACAAATCTCCATTAATACTTATAGCATTCATCACTCCATCGACTTTTGCAAGCATTTTTTCTTTATCTATCATAGTAGGATGCACTCTTAATTCTACTTTATCTTCACGCACCTTGGCTATACCTAAAAGTTTTATGGTAAATTCAAACTCATTAGCAAAATACATGTCTTCAGGCGCAATTTCGCTAATACCCTCGATCAAAATATCTTCAGGTTTAGCTTTAAGATTATAAGCGATACTTGATAAAACAAGCAGTTTATGAGCTGCATCTTGTCCTTCTATGTCAAAAGTTGGATCAGCTTCTGCATAGCCTAAATTTTGAGCTATTTGTAAGGCTTGTTTAAAACTCATATTTTTTTGACTCATAGAACTTAAAATATAATTACTCGTACCATTTAAAATCCCTTTTATAGCCAAAATATTATTTGCACTTAAACCTTCTTTTAAAACCTTTATAATAGGAATTCCCCCAGCCACACTTGCTTCATAACCAAAGGCTAAATTTTTAGCCAAATTTTCAAGTTCATAACGATGATAAGCAAGCATAGCTTTATTTGCAGTAACAACAGCTTTTTTCTTTTTTAAAATTTCACTCACTATTTTAAAAGCTTCATCCACTCCACCCATTAACTCTACAAAAACATCTACATCAGCATTTAAAATTTCTTCAACGCTATGAGTAATTGGAATTAAAGCGTTTTTTTTAGGACTTCTAGCAAGAGCGATCACAGGAGTTATGCTTTGCCCACATCTCGCACGAATAAGTTTATTGTTTTCTAAAAGAAATTTAACCACTGCACTTCCAACAGTGCCATAACCAAGAATTGCTACTTTCATAACTTACTCTTTTAAATATTTTTTGATATTGCGTGCAGCTTGGCGTATGCGATTTTCATTTTCAATTAAAGCAATTCTTACATACTCATCACCTGCTTCGCCAAAACCTACCCCAGGACTTACTGCAACACTAGCACGTTGTAAAAGTTGCTTTGAAAATTCTAAACTTTTTAAATGTCTTTTGCTTTCAGGGAGTTTTGCCCAAACAAACATACTTGCTCTTGGTTTTTGAAGTTTCCAGCCTGCGTTTTCAAAAGCTTCAAGTAAAATGTGCATTCTTTTATCATAAGTTGCACGGATTTCATCCACACAAGTTTGATCTCCATCTAAAGCTATGGTAGCTGATACTTGAATAGGCGTATACATACCATAATCAAACCAAGATTTTATTTTTTTAAGCGCACTGACTAAGCGTTTATTTCCTACTACAAAACCTACACGCCAGCCTGCCATATTGTAAGATTTTGAAAGAGTGTAAGTTTCTACCGCTACATCTTTTGCACCTTCAATTTCCAAAATAGAAGGAGTTTTATAGTCATCATAAGTTAAATCTGCATATGCAATATCTGAAATAATATAAAATCTTTCTTTTTTTGCCGTTGCTATCAATCTTTCATAAAAACTTTTCTCACAAGTTACTGTTGTTGGATTATGCGGGAAATTAACAACGACATATTTTGGACGCGGGATGCTTTCATTTAAAGTTTTATGTAAATTTTCAAAAAATTGATTTTCATCAAGCTCAAATTTTTCATTATAAGCTAAAGGCATTTTTGCTACATTGCCTCCTGCTATAATAAAAGCTTGAGTATGTATAGGATAAGCAGGAGTTGGCACAATAGCAACATCTCCAGGATTTATAATCGCTCTTGCAAGATTTACAAAACCCTCTTTTGAACCCATGGTAGCTACAACTTCATTTTCAGGATCTAGATTGACATTATATTTTCTTTTATACCAATTACAAATTGCTAAGCGAAGTTTATAAATCCCCATGGATGTAGAATATCCCGAGGTTTTATCTTTGTTAGCGCTTTCACAAAGTTTATCTATAATGTGTTGTGGAGTTTTACCATCGGGATTTCCCATTGAAAAGTCGATGATATCCTCTCCAGCACGTCTTGCTGCCATTTTTATCGCATTTACTTCTGCGAAAACATAATTTGGAAGTCTTTCTATGGTATTAAAACGGATTTCATCAAACATTTCTTAATCCTTTATTTTTTAAGTGTGATTTTTAAACCCCTGCGTATATTATCTAAACTATACATATCGCTTACAATAGCATATATAGCACCATTTGGAATAAGTTCTGAAAAATGATTATTTTTATTTTCACTTTTTACTGCTTTAATTAGATTTAGATTTTTATCTAAAAAGAAGATTTTAGGAAACCAATTGTCTAAATCATTTGCATCAATAATCAAATTTGTAGCATTTTTTAAATCAAGCACATAGTCTTTAAGGGGTTTTTCTAATGATTTTGGAGTATTTAAATTAACATTTGTATTGGTTTTTAATACAGCATTGGAAAAATTTAAATCATATTCATAATCATATGCCCCAATACGCTTAATATTATTTATATAGACAGAATTTTCTTTTAAGAGATTGTAAAGCGTTCCAGGATCTAAAACATATTGAGATTCTACTTGTATGGTATAGTCAATATTTCCTTCTCTTAAAATCAAATCTGTAGGGATAAAATATATATATCCGGCATCTGTTAAAACATCGGATAAAATTTTAAAAAACATAACTTCATCAGCTTTTGCTTTAAAATTTAGTCTTAGACTTTGAGGATTTGATAGTGTTAAGGTAATTAAAGAGTTGGTTTTTAATATTTGAGATATTTTTGCAATATCACAATTTCCATTATTATCTATGTAAGAATTATTTGAAAATAATAATTCTAGTTGAGAATTTTTACTAGGATTGTTTATTAAATTTTTTGCCAAATCAAGACTTGAGATTGCAAAAGATATATTAACATAAAGAGTAAGAATAATAATTTTTTTTACCATTCTTTACCTTTATTTAATTTTGCAAATTCAGCAGCTGAAATACTTGTAATTTTTCCGTCTTTAATCAAGAAACGTTTTGAAATTCCTGCAGGAAATTTTTGTTCTTTATTTTCTTGATCAAATATTGTTAAAGCTGCAGCTCCTGTTAAAATTAACTGATCTTTATCTAAAGAAATATTAAAATCTTTTTCTTTAACAAAGCTTGTTTTTTTAAGGCTTTTTAAATCTATCAAACCTATCCAAATCTTGGTAGAGGTTTTAAAATGTGCTTCTTTTAAAGAATTAGTTTTTGGTGTATTTATGTCTTCTTGGATTTGGGTATTTTTTTCTTCATCGAGTAAGGTTGTGTTATTTTCACTGATATTATTTTCTATGCTTATGTTTTTATCATTTTCTTGTAACGAGATGTTTTGGCTTGGTAAAACGCTCTCTGTTTGATTTGTTTCTTGTGCTTTATTGTTGTCTATAACAACAACATTATTTCCACCTAAAGATTTTAAATTTTCTTGTGCTTGTCCTATGATATCTATAACTGTTGTGCTAGTATTATTTTGTTCATCTTTGAAAAAAGTTTTAAGTGTATCAAAATAATAAATTCCACTTCCTATAATCACTAAAACAATAAGAACAATCAAAAAAGGCCAAGCATTAGAGGATTTTTGACTATAAGCATCTAGTTTTGGGGTTATCATTTTTGATTTTGTTTGTGGAGTAGGATTGTTTTCGTTAAGATAAGCTTCATACTCTTCATTAAAATCACTAAAGTCGAGTTCGTATTCTCTGCTTAAAATTTTAACAAAACCTTTAACATTAAAACGACTTAAAACAGCAAAATTCTTTTCTGCTAAAGCTTCAAGAAAATCAAGTTCAATTTGCGTTTTTGCTGCAACTTCTTTTAAATTTAATTCTTGTATTTTTTTCCAATTAAGCATTTAACATCCTATCACAAAGTATTGCAAAAGCAGCGCTGACATTAAGACTATCAAAATTATTTTTCATCGCAATGCCCACACATTCATCGCATTTTTTTACAATTTTAGAGCTTAAACCAAAACCCTCACTACCCAAAACTAAAACTTTTTTACCATTGCTTATTTTTACACTGTGAATTTCTTTTCCCGAGCCATCGCTCGCATAAAAATAAAAACCCACTTGTTTTAGTTCATTTATTACACTTAAAGCATCGTTGCTTATCACAATAGGTAAATCAAGAGCCGCTCCGCTGCTTGTGCGAATTACTCCTTCCATGGCTAATTTTTCACCAATAAAAATTAAAGCCCCAACCCCTAAAGCATAAGCTGTACGCGTGATAGCCCCTATATTTCCTACATCGCTAATTCCATAAAGCATAACAATAAAATCATTTTTTTTAATCTCATTTAAATTCGCAAAAGAACTTTCTTTAATATCTAGCAAAAAACCTTGATGATTTCCACCTTTCGCATAAGCTTGAGCAGTTTTAAAATCAAGTTTTTTGATTTTAAAACCTGATTTTGCGATTTTGGAAAAAGTAGTTTTATCACATTCTTTTGCTAAATAAAGCTCATTGATATAGTCTTTATGATATTCTAAAATATAAAAAAATATTTGCTTCCCATAAACTATCATATTAAAATTTTACCTAATCTTGACTTAAAAGCAGTTTTTGATAAATTTCTTTTGCATTTTTTCCATTGAACTTTGATAATAATTTTGCTTTTGCTTTTAAAGGCAGCTCTAAATCCATAATATCTTTTTCACAAAGAGTATTTTGCAAAAAATTTTGTTCTTTTGATTGCAGTACTACAACCCATTCGCCGTTTAAATTAGACTTTTTTAAAATTTCAAAAAGCTCTTTGGCATTGCCTTTAAATTTATTTTCAAATTTTTTACTGATTTCTTTAATCAAAAAAATTTCTCTTTGGCTGTCTAGAATCATAATTTGTTCTATCAAAGATAAAATACGCTTGGGGGATTCGTAAATAATACTTGGATAAGGAAAGTTTAAAATTTTTTCTATATCTTTTTGTCTTTCTTTGCCTTTATTTGCTAAAAAACCAATAAAGATAAATTCTTTTTGACAAAATGCTGAGCTTGCAAGAGCAACTAAGGCTGCATTTGCACCTGGTAAAATTTCATAGGTGATATTATTTTCTTGTGCAAATTCTACCAAAGCCTTTCCAGGGTCGCTAATCCCTGGCATTCCTGCATCGCTTAAATAAGCTACATTTTTTTCAAATATCTTTAAATCAATACTTGCTAAAACTTCTTTTTCATTATGGGAGTGTAAGGCTATAAATTTAGAAATATGTATATCAGTGTGAAATTTGGTATTTAATAACGAAATCAAAGACTTACTTACTCTTGTATCTTCGCAAAACACAAGATCGCAAGTCTTTAAAAGTTCTAAGGCTCTAAAAGAAATATCGCTTAAATTTCCTATGGGAGTAGGAATAAAATAAAGCATAATTATTGCATTGCGTATTTTTTCTTAAATTTCTCTACACGACCTGCAGCATCTACAATTTTTTCACTGCCTGTAAAAAAAGGATGGCAATTTGAACAAATATCTACTCTTAATTCTGCTTTGTTTGACTTTGTTGTAAAAGTATTTCCACAAGCACAACTTACTTTGCATTCTATATATTCTGGGTGAATTTCTTTTTTCATTAGTTTTCCTTAAAAATTAAAACAATAAGCCGTGATTATAAATTATTTAACATAAAAAAGAGATTAATTTAAGAAAAGTTAAAGCAAAATTTTTGAAGCTATAGCTATAATAGCTGTTTGACTTTTTAGAATATTAGAGCTTTTAAGAGAGATTTTCCGGTTAAACAATAATCTCTCATCATTGTTAAATCCACCTTCAGGACCTATAAAATATAATTCTTTTTCATCGAAATGACTTTGTTGTTCTCCTTGAAAATCAACCATAATTGCATTTGGAAATTTTTGAACAAATTCTTGAGTGCTTTGGTGGATAATTAAATCCATTTTAGTATTTCTACCGCATTGTTCACAAGAAGAAATAATGATTTTTTCAAATCTTTCTAAATCGATTTTAAAATTTCTTTGTGAAAAATTTGTAAAAACCAAATGTAACTTTTTTACTCCAAGTTCATTTAAGAAAGGTAGAGTTTTTTCTAAAATTTTAATATCTATAATGGCTAAGGCTAAGTTTAATTCACTTTGTTTTATATTTTGTGATTTTTTGTTTAAAAATTTTAAAGTGCAAGAATTTCTTGTTAAATTTGTGATTGTATAGTTGTAAAGAAAATTATCTTGTAAATTTCTAAGATTTAGCTCCGAATTTTCCTTTACTCTTCTTACTTTTAAATGGTTAAAGTTTTCACCTTGAAGTTGTATAAACTCTTCTCCAGCTTGCTTGTTATACAAAAATTGCATTTTATAGATATCTTTCTATTAAAAAAGGCAAAAACAATAAAAAAATTTCAAAAGGTAAAATCAAACAACTAATCCATCTAAAAGTGGCATATTTTCTAAATCTTCTTGCTTTTTTAAAACAAACAAAGTGAAAAATTGCTAAGGCAAAAATTAAGATCCAAGAAAAAATCATTACCCAGATATTGACATTCATTTGAAATTGTTTCATTGCTGATAACAAACAACCTGTAAAAATAATCAAAGCTAAAAATAAATAATAAATTGGTAAAAATAATCGTATTCTGCGAATAAAAATGAATTCGGTTTTAAAATTTCCTTGTGTTAGTATAAGATAAAAAAGCATTAAAAAACCGCTCGCATAAAGACTATAAAGATGTAAAGCTAAAAAGAATTCGTAACTTTGATCCATTATTTTCCTTTGTTTATAAAATCAGCTAAATTTTGAATTTGTTCATCACTTAAAAAACTATGGTTTTTATCTTTTATCGTTTTTATTTTTTGTATAAAAATTTTATTGCTCAAGGTTTTAATGGCCGTGCTGTTTTTAGGTTTTAATTCCCCTTTTTCTCCATGACAAGTGGCGCATTTTTGTTTATATAAAGAGTTGATAATACTAGGATTGACTTCATGTTCATCATTTGAACTTTGTGCTTCATCATCTACAGGTAAAGGCAGGTTGGAGTCACTTAATTCTGTTTTTTCATCGTTTTGTTCTATTTGGACTACTTCTTGATCTGTATTTTGAGTCTTGGAAATATTTTTTTCATCATTAGAACAGGCAGATAAAACTAATAAAAAAAAACTTAAGGCAATTAAAATTTTAGCTTTTTGCATTAAATCTCCTTTGGATTTATAAAAATTTCTTCATTTTTTAATTTGTTATAAAAATCTATATCATTCCATTCTGCTTTAATGCCATTGGAAAATTCTATGTCTTGAAGTGAAATTTTTGGCATTAGCTCACTATAGGCATCTTCTCTAAAACCTTGTGCATAGCCTGTTCTTGTTTCATGAACAATGATGCTTTGTAAAGTCACTCCTTGTTCTCCATTTACCATTTTTGTTTGTTTTAATAAAGCATCTATAAGTATGAAAAATACACGACAAAAATTTTCAGCACTTACATTAACAGGCAGGCAAATCCAACGACTTGAATATTTTTTCATTTCTTCTAAATATTTTGCGTCATCATATTTAAAAAGAGTGATAGCATGATCAAAACTATCAATAATTTGGCGTATATAGGTTTTTAAAAGTCCAAAATCATAGACCATTCCAGCATTATCTAAATATTTGCTTTCAAGTAAAACTTCAACTTTGTAAGAATGTCCATGAATGCTACTTTTGCAACGCTTAGAAGAACAAAATCTAACAATGTGTGCGTTTTCAAATTCAAATAATTTTCTTATAATCATACACCCTCTTTATCGTTCCAAAGACGAATATGAATTCTATCAGAATAATTATAACCATTCTTAATACAAAATTCAGCAATTTTTTGAGCATTTTTTTTAAGGTTTTGCTCATTTTCACCCATAGGCATACAAAAAATTTGATTTGGAGCTTCTTTTAGAATTTCATTGATTTCTAAAAATGAATTATCAAGAGTATTGGCATCTAAAACAAATTTATAAAAACTATCTTTTGCGTAATTTTTAAATGCTTTTAAAGCTTTAAAATTTAATCGTTTATCTTTTTTTATCCCACTATTTTGGAGTTTAACGCTTAAAGCAAAAATACATTCTTTGTAAAAAGGATATCTATCAAAATCAATTTCTATGCTTCCATTGCTTTCAAAGTGTATTTCGAATTTATTTTTTAATAACATTTGGATAAATTCTATAAATTCAGGATTTTCATAATGGATTAATGGCTCTCCACCTGTGATAACAACTATAGGATCAAAGTCTTTTTTTAATTTTATCACTCTTTTTAAAAGTTCATTAGCATTTAAAGTTTCATAACTTTCTTTAAAATCTTTTGTGAAAACAGCTCTTATCGTGTCACATCCAATGAGAGTTTTATCGTTTTTTGATATTTTTACATTAAAACCTAAACAGTTGAAATTGCAACCAGCAAAACGCATAAAAATAGCTAATTTTCCATTATATTTGCCTTCTCCTTGAATGCTTAAGAAACTTTCAACAAGTTGCAAAATTAACCTCCAGTTTGATAAAAAGCACGAGATGAGGTTTCATTATCAACAACACTCCATTTATTTTTTTCTGGTTTATTTCTTAATACTTCTTGTAATATTTCTACAGCGGCTTTAATATCACCTTTTCGAACCGCTTCTTTTATGCTTAATGCTTCATCAAAATAAAGGCAAGGTATTAACAAGCCTTCAGCACTTAAGCGTATGCGATTGCAAGAATCGCAAAATTCATGGCTATGAGGATCTATAATTCCAAATTCATAATCATCTGCCTTGTAAATACTCACAGGTGCTTTTTCATCTTTTTTTATAAGTTGAATTTGATATTTTTGACTCAAAATTTGTATAATTTCATCTCTTTTTAATCCTTGTAATTTACCATAAGCATGAGTATTTTCCATAAATTCTATAAAGCGAATTTGAGCTTTTTTTGATTTTGCAAATTCCAAAAGAGATATCAGTTCATCATCGTTTAAATTTTTAAGAGCTACAGTATTAAGTTTTACTTTCAAATCTAGATTTAAAGCTTCATCAATTCCAGATAAAACACTATCTAATACATCTTTTTGCGCAAGAGTTTTTGCTTTTTTGTGATCTAGGGTATCAAGTGAAATATTAAGTCGTTTAAGTCCAGCATTTTTTAGGTCTTTAGCAAAGTCTTTTAGTAAAAATCCATTTGTAGTTATAGCAAGGTCAATATCGCTTTTATAATCGCTAATCATTTTTATAAAAATACTTAAATCTTTTCTTAATAAAGGTTCTCCACCTGTTATACGGATTTTTTCAATTCCTTCGTCTATAGCTGCTTTAACAAATAAAAAAAGTTCTTCGAAGCTTAATAAATTTTCTTTTGGCTGATAATCGAAAGGAATTTTTGGCATACAATAAAGGCAGCGAAAGTTACATCTTTGTGTAACTGAAATTCTAAGATAATTTATCTTTCTACCGAATTGATCTATAAGCATTTATTTTCCATTCTATTTTATTAATTTCTTAAATTTTAAGACAAGTTCTACATTTCCAGTGCCAATGCGTAAATCTTTAGCGATTTGTTCTATGCTTTTTCCTTCTTTGAAAAGATTTTCTATTTTTTGTTCTTCTGTATCGTAATTTGGTGTAAGTTTAGCCATGCTTTGTGCTTTTTGTTCCAAATTTAAAAGACGATTTTGTTGTTCATTTTGAAAATCTTCTATGATATGTTCCATAGTTTTTAGTGTTCTTAAAACAGGAGTGATTTTTGAACTGATTTGTTTATCAAGTTCAATCATAATTTCTTCTTTTAAAAGAGAGGTTTTATAGTCTTCATCCTCTTCGCTATCATCTTTAACTCCTAATTCTTTACGAAAATAATGAAGTTCTTTGGTAATATCTTCTATCACATTTTGAAGTTTTGCTATTTTTGCATTATTTTCTCTTTCTTTGATATTCATGTAGGCTAGCATTGCAATTAAAAGCACAATTATAAAAACTAAATAAAGTACATCATCACTCATTCTTGGCCTTTCTTATTTCTTATCATATTTCTTTGGATTTCAACAACAAAAGCATCAAAAGCCATTTTGTCTTCAGGCTTAATTTTGATAATTTTTGCCAATGTTTGACTTTGAGCTTTGATAAAAATAGCTATTTTTTGATTATTTAAATCAAATCTTAAATAATATTCTTTATCTTCTTCTAAAATAGTATCCAAAAAATTTAGATACTCAAAATTTAAAGATTCTATTACCCCTTTTTGCTTAAGTGGTATAAGTTCTTTATTTTTATCTAAAGAATTTTCAAGTCTTAAAATATCTTCTTTTAGACTTAAAAGAAGATCAAAAATAATTTTTTCACCCTCGTCAAAATCAATGCGTAAAGCAAGTTTTTTCCATTTTAAAATTTGAGAAATTGCTCCAAGTTTTAGGTATTCTCCAAGAAAACGGTTATTTTCTATTTCACAACATTCTAAATGAGCTTCAAATCCTGCTTTAAAAAGTGCTAATTCCATAATAAATCAATCCAAATAAAAATAAAAAAGATAATACTTAAATAACCATTTAGAGTAAAAAATGCTCTATCAATATGAGCAAAATTCTTATGAACAATTTTATGTTCCAAGGCTAAAATAATACCGCTTATAATTACCCCAATAAGTGCTATTTTTCCAAGTGCTACACCCCAAACTTCCCACACAAAAAGAAGCCAAAATAATACCGCTAAAATATGGCAAAAAGATGATATAAATAAAGTAGCCTTTGAACCAAATTTAGCAGGAATAGAGTGAAGTCCTATTTTTTTATCATACTCCATATCTTGTAAAGAATAAAGCAGATCAAACCCAGCTGTCCAAAAAGTTACACCTAAACATAAAATAACGCTATAAATGTGAATTTCACCCATAATTATAACACTTCCTGCAATAGGCGCAAGTCCTAAACAAAATCCTAAAACTAAATGTGCTAAAGAACTAAAGCGCTTAAAAGCTGAATAAATAGCCAATACCAAAAGCACAGGAAAAGACAAATAAAAAGCCAAGGTATTAATAAAATAAGAACATGATATAAAAATAAGTGCATTAATAATAATAAAAATCCATACACTTTTTCTACCTATTTTTCCACTGACATTAGGGCGATTTGCACAACGAGGATTATCCTTATCTATATCTTCATCCATTAAACGATTTGTAGCCATGGCAAAATTTCTTGCACTTACTGCACAAATAATGCCTAAAATCAACGCCTTAAAACCAAACCAAGCAGTGTCATTTGCAAGTTTTGATGCTACAATCATAGAGGAAAATAAAAAAGGCAAAGCAAAAATAGAATGCTTAAATACTACAAGTTCTAAAATATCTTTAAATTTTATCCAGAATGTGTTCATTTTTCTACTTTAAAATATTTTTTGCTATGATTTTACTAAAATTTTTATAAATTTTAGGATAAATATTAAAATGTTTTTTGAAATAGCATTAATAGGAACAACCGCGAGTGGAAAAACATACATAGCCAATACTTTAGCAAGAGAATTTAATGCTGTTGTTTTAAGTCTTGATAGTCTTTGTGTTTATAAAGAGATTAATATAGCAAGTGCCAAGCCTTCACAAGATGATCTTGCGAGTATAAAATACTTTGGGGTAAATTTATTGAGCGTGAATGAACATTTTAATGTTGAGTTATTCATAAGAGAATATCAAAAAGCAAAAGAATTTGCTTTAGCTAGAAATTTACCTCTAATTATAGTAGGTGGAACTGGATTTTATTTAAAAACTATGATAGATGGTTTAAGTGAAAAAACCTTAGAGTCAAAGAGTTCTTTAAATAACGATGAAATTTATGCTCTTTTATTAAATATTGATCCAAACTATAAAATAGAAAAAAATGATACTTATAGATTAAAAAAATGGCTGGGTATTTATGAGCAAACAAGAGAAATTCCTAGTGAATTTTTAAAAAGAACACAAAAAACTGGGGTGCTTAAAGATATAGAAATTTATGAGCTTGAGTGGGATAAAGAAATTTTAAAAAAACGTATTCAAACTAGAACAAAAGAAATGCTTGATAATGGACTTTTAGATGAAGCAAAAATTCTTTTTTCTAAATTTGATCATAAGCTTAAAGCATTAAATTCTATAGGTTTGAAAGAGTGTAAAGAATATTTAGATGGAGAAATTTCCTTTAAAGAGCTTGAAAATTTAATCACGATACATACTACGCAACTTGCCAAAAGACAAAGAACTTTTAATAAAAAATTTCAAAGTAAAGCCTTGGAATTTGATAAAGCTTTAGCTACTTTAAGAATGAAATTTTCAATCGAAAAATAAATGTTCTACTAGAATTTTTACTCCTAATATAATTAAAACCAATCCGCCTAAAAGTTCAGCTTTATTTTTAAGATAAATTCCAAATTTATTTCCTATTTTTAGAGCAATGATACATAAAATGAAGGTAATAATACCTATTAAAAATATGGCTAATAATAAATTTACATTTAAAAATGCAAAACTCACACCAACTGCTAGTGCATCGATACTCGTAGCAATTGCTAAAGCTAGCATGGTTTTAAAGCCAAATTGGTTGGCATTACTATCGCAATTTTCATTTTCCAATGACTCTTTGATCATTTTTAATCCTATTAAAGAAAGTAAAATAAAAGCTATCCAATGATCAATACTCGCAATAAAAGATGCAAAAGTTATACCTATAAAATAACCAATAGTTGGCATCAAGGCTTGAAATCCACCAAAATAAATTCCAACAATAAGATAATGTTTTAAATGTAGTTTTTTAACACTAAAACCTTTGCATAGTGATACAGCAAAAGCATCCATTCCTAAAGCACAGGATAAAAAAATAAGACTATAAAAATCCATAATAAATCCTAAAATTTTATAAAAAATTGAAGATGAAATTATAATCAAACAAAGATAAAAATCACATAATTTTGATATATTTAATTAAATTTTAAGAAATAAATATATATAATTCAATTTCATTTTTATTTTTTACTCCTTAAAAGTGGCCCATTCGTCTAGCGGTTAGGACATCGCCCTTTCACGGCGGTAACACGAGTTCGAGTCTCGTATGGGTCACCACTTTTTAATTTTTCTTTTAAAATAACTATTTTTTCATTTTTCTATTAAAATTTAATAAATATTAATAATTTATTTTGTAGAATACGGATAGCTTTTGATATAAGTCTATTATAGACTTATATCAAGGCTGGGCATTATTGAGCTGGTGTTTGCTCTTTTGTTTTTTTGTGAGTTTTAGCTTCATGTTTTTTATCAGCTTTAGCTTTTGAATGATGAGCTTTTGTATGTGTTTGATTCACATCGCTTGGAGTATTAGCTGCAAAAACATTAGCTACGAGAGCACCTAGTAATGCTGAGATTAGTACAACTTTTTTCATATTTTCCTCCTTATGAATAATTTTTAGTTGCAAATTAATTGTAATTATTAAAAACCAACAAATAGATATTTTTTGTAAAAATATTTCAAAAAAATATAATTTTTTATATACATTTAAATTATTATTAAAATATATTATAAATATATCTTATTTTATTTAGATTAAATAAATAGAAATTTTACCCACTAAGCTTTTAAGATATTTTTACTCTTTTTAATATTATTATGGTAATATTTTCAATATCAAACTAAAAATAAAGGAGAAATTATGTTTGAATTAAGAAAATTACCTTATGATACCAATGCTTTTGGTGATTTTTTGAGTGCTGAAACTTTTAGCTATCATCATGGAAAACATCACAATACTTATGTTACAAATCTAAATAATCTTATTAAAGATACTGAATTTGCAGGTAAAGATCTTGTAAGTATTATCAAAACTTCAAATGGGGGCGTATTTAATAACGCAGCTCAAGTTTATAATCATGATTTTTATTTTGATTGCATTAAGCCAAGTACAGGCTGTGGTTGTGGCGGTTCATGTCAAAGTATAGATGCTAATTTACAAGCGGCACTAGAAAAAGAATTTGGATCTTTAGAAAATTTCAAAGCTGAATTCATCAAAGGTGCTACAGGAGTTTTTGGTTCAGGATGGTTTTGGTTAGTTTATAATACTAAAAATCAAAAACTAGAATTTGTAGGCACTTCAAACGCAGCTACACCGATTACTGAAGATAAAGTTCCTTTACTTGTTGTAGATGTTTGGGAACATGCTTATTATGTAGATCATCGTAATGCACGCCCTGCTTATTTAGAGAAATTCTATGCTCATATCAATTGGGAATTTGTTGCAAAAGCTTATGAATGGGCTTTAAAAGAAGGTATGGGATCAGTTAGTTTTTATGCAAATGAACTTCACCCTGTAAAATAATTTTAATCCTTTTTGTGTTAGAATGAATTTTGGCTTAATGTCAAAATTCTATACGAAAAGGAGCAAAAAATGGATAATTCCTTATCTGCATATACTCAAAAATATGACAAAGAAGGTTATGGACTTCAATATCCTGATGGTCATGTTATAAGATTTTACGAGAGAATCTTAAAATACAAACTAAGTAAAACAAGTGGAAAATTACTTGATTTTGGTTGTGGAAATGGAGTGCATTCTAAGTATTTTAAAAATATAACGGGGGGGGGGTATAGAGCCTTATGGCATTGATATAGTTCCTAGTTTAAAAAAAGTTTGGGAAAAAGATCCTTGCTTAGATTCTAAAAATTTTCACATCATATCTCCTAATTCTAGCTTTAAAAAACTCTTCAATACAAAAATGGATTTTATATTTGCAAATCAAAGCTTATATTATCTTACAAAACAAGCTTTTAAAGAAGCTGTGCAAGAATTTTATGAACTATGCAATGAAGGAGCTATTATATTTGCAACTATGATGAGTGATAAAGGCTATAGTATGTATGAAAGAGGAGAACTTATGGATAATGGCTTACGTGAAGTAAAAGGATGTCCAAGTGGTAGATTGAGCGGTTCTTCATATATACGCTTTACTAAAGACATAGAAGAATTAAAAGAAGATTTTAAACCTTTTAAACCTTTATTTTGGGGAGATTATGAATTAATTAATCTATATAATTTTGAAGGCAGTGTGGAGCACTTTATTTATATAGGACAAAAGTAAGTGCTCTAGCACTTACTCTCCTAAGCTTGGAGTCATTTCGATAATCTTCCAAGGAAGTCCTTGAGAATTCAGCTCTTCCATAAAAGGCTTAGCGTCAAATTCTTCCATATTAAACACGCCTTTTCCTTGCCAAATCCCTTTAGCGATTAATTTCGTACCTATCATAGCAGGAACACCTGTAGTATAGCTCACAGCTTGTGCACCAGTTTCTTTATAACATTCTTCATGATTGCAAACATTATAAATATAAACTTGCTTGTCTTTTCCATCTTTTTTACCACGAATCACACAACCTATATTGGTATAACCTTTAGTGCGTGGTCCCAAACTTGCAGGATCAGGAAGTAAGGTTTTTAAAAATTCTATAGGAATGATTTCTTTTCCTTGGTGCATCACAGGTTTAATCCCTAGCATTCCAACATTTTCAAGGCATTTCATATGAGTTAAATAACTTTGTCCAAAAGTCATAAAAAAGCGTATTCTTTTTAAACCTTTGATATTTTTTACCAAGCTTTCAAGTTCTTCATGATAAAGCAAATAGCTATCTTTCACACCTACTTCTGGATAATCCCACTCCATTTTTATTTCCATAGGCTCTGTTTCTATCCACTTGCCATTTTCCCAATAACGCCCTTTAGCAGAAACCTCACGTAGATTGATTTCAGGGTTGAAATTGGTCGCAAAAGCATAGCCATGATCACCCGCATTGCAATCTAAAATATCTATATAAGAAATTTCATCAAATAAATTTTGCTGTGCATAAGCACAAAAAACATTAGTTACACCAGGATCAAATCCACTTCCTAAAAGTCCTAAAATTCCTGCTTGTTTAAACTCATCATTTCTCGCCCATTGCTCTTTGTATTCAAATTTAGCTAAATCAGGATGTTCATAATTTGCCGTATCTATATAATCAATCCCTGCTTTTATACAAGCATCCATTAAACTCAAATCTTGATAAGGCAAAGCAACATTGAGTAAAATTTGCGCTCCTATTTTCTTGATAAGTTCTACAACCGCATTGCTATCATCAGCATCAATTTGCGCTGTTTCAATTTGAACCCCTAAACGCTCTTTGATAAAAGTAGCGATTTCATCACATTTGCTTTTTGTTCTACTAGCTAAAGTGATTTTGCTAAAAGTATCAGAATTCATTGCGCATTTTACAGTAGCCACACGACTTACTCCACCTGCGCCTATGATTAAAAGATTTTTCATGAAATTTGTCCTTAAAAGATTTTTAGGAATTTTAACTAAAAATTGATAATATCAAAATTTATTTTTTCTTCTAAGTTATAATTTGAGCTTAATAACATAAAAAATTCTATATTTTTATATCTTAACTTAAGTCTATAAAAAGCCCCTAAAAATTCTTTTTGTAAAATTTTAGCCTCAAAGCGATTTCCTATTTTAAGTTCTGCATAACCAAAAATATAATTTTTTGAAGCTATCCAAGCAAAAAATTCATCTTCTAAATCAAGTTTTTCTTCTATGATATTTAAATCAGGTAAAATTTGCGCACTTTTAAAATCAGGCTTAAAATAAAGCTCTTTAGGATTTGCATGAGCTAAAATTTTTCCTTTTTCTAAAAAAGCGATTTGATCAGACATACAATAAGCATCTTCAATATCATGAGTTACCATAATAGCCGTAATGCCTTGATTTTCTATCATTTTTTTCAATTCTCTTCTTAAATCCTGTTTTAAATTTTGATCCAAATTAGAAAAAGGTTCATCTAAAAGCAAAAGCTGACATCCTCTTGCTATAGCTCTAGCAAAAGCCACTCTTTGCGCTTGCCCTCCTGAAATTTCATCGATTTTTTTATATCTTAAATCTTCAATTTCAAAAGTTTTAAGCAAATGATTTAAAATTTGATTTTTATCTTTTTTATCGTAAAGTGCAAAAAGTATGTTTTTCTCAACATTTAAATGAGGAAATAAAGCATAATTTTGAAACATCAAAGCCACTTCACCTTTGCAAGAAAACAAATCATAAGAACTAGCTTGTTCAAGCTTAGCAATAATCCTTAAAAGCGTGCTTTTTCCACTTCCACTACCTCCTAAAATGCTTAAAAATTCTCCTTCTTTGATATGAAGATTGATATTTTCTAAAGCTTGTATTTTTCCGAAATTTTTAGATAAATTTTTAATTTCTAACATCATCTTTCCTTGTGATTTTATCCATCCAAACAACAACCATTAAAGAAAGAAAAACGATAAACAAGGAAGGCAAAGCTGCATCATAAATTCTTTCATCACTTGCAAACCAGAAAGCTTTAACACTTAAAGTTTCAAAGCCAAAAGGTGCTAAAATTCTACTTAAAGGAAGTTCTTTAATCGTATCAATAAAAACAATAATAAAAGCCAAAAATAAAAAATGTTTCATTAAAGGTGTGTGAATTTTAAAAAATAAAATAAAATAACTCGTTCTTAAATTTAAACTTGCTTCATCAATATTTAGATGAATTTTATTATATCCTCCCTCTAAAGAATAAATTGCACTCGCTAAAAAACGAATTATATAAGCAAAAACAAGAACAAGTAAAGAATTTTCCAATAAACTCATGTGAAAAAATTTATCCAAAAATACAAAAAGCACTATAATGCTAATCCCTAAAGCAGCAGCAGGTATAGAATAACCCAAAGAACTTATTTTTAAAATAAATAAATTAAAAAAATGATTTTTAACTATCCTAGAGCTAAACATCAAAAAATAAGCTAAAAAAGTGGTAATTAAAGCAGTGATTAAAGCTAAGATTATAGTTTGAAAACTGATAATATAAAATTGCGATTCAAAAAGCTTATGATCTTTTAGTCCCCAATAAACTAGCCAAATAAAAGGTAAAATAAAACCTACAAAAGCAATCATAAAACAATAAATACAGGATAGAATTTGTTTAATAGGATTTAATTTTCTTTTTTTGATAAAAAGAGCTAAATTTTGATTAAAACTATAATGATGTTTATTTTTATAATAATAATCCACATACATAATCAAAAATACAAAAAGCATTAAAATACCCGATAAAACACTAGAAGAATAAGAATCATTCAAATCATACCAGAGTTTAAAAATTCCAGCCGAAAAAGTATCCACTCCCAAATAAGCACTTGCACCATAATCACTCAAAGTTTCCATTAAAACCAATAAAGCTCCAGAAAAAATGGCAGGTCTTGCACTCAAAAGTGCCACGCGTGTAAAAATTCTAAATTCAGAATATTTCATGATTTTAGCTACTTCATAAGCCTCTTTAGCTTCACTTTTAAAAGCTGTTTTAGCAAATAAATAAATATAAGGATATAAAGAAATAGCCAAAACAAAAATAACACCATAATGATTGAAAAAATCTATCCTAAAGCCAAAATTTTCATGAAAAAATCCTTGAAAATCCATAATTCCCACATAAACAAAGGCTAAAATATAAGCAGGTATGGCCAAGGGTAAAATGAGTAATTTTTCTAAAATTTTACAGAAATAAAAATCATAATTTGCGATCAAATAAGCAGAACTCACACCCAAAATCAAGCTTAAACACAATACTCCCACGCTAATTATAAAAGTATCTTTGATGAATTTTAAAAATAAATAATCAAAAAAATGACTCAAATTTTCTTTAATAGATGAAAATTGGGTTAAATCACTTGTGTTAAAATTTTGAAATAAAATATAAAAAAGTTCAGCAAAAATACCAAAAATAGGCAAAGCAAGAAAAAGGGCAAGTAAAATTGCCCCGAGTTTATAGTATTTTAAGGTTTTATACATTATCTAAAACCGACTTCATCGTAAATTTTAACAGCTTCTTTAATATTTTCTGCTATCTTACTCACAGGAATTTGATCTTCTTTAAAAGTTCCAAAATCCTTTACCGTTTGGCTTAATTCTACATCATTTCTTATAGGAAATTCATAATTACTATCAGTAAGAATTTTTTGAATTTCAGGACTTAACATAAATTCCATAAATTTTTTAGCCGCATCTTGATTTTTACTTGATTTTGTCATAGCAATACCGCTAATGTTAATATGCGTTCCTCTATTGTCTTGATTAGGAAAAATAATACCCAAAGAATTCCCCACTTCTACATCTTTTGGATTTTTAGAATTCTTTAAAAGCCCTATATAATAAGTATTCATAACTGCAAATTTAGCTTTGCCTGCAAATACTTGTCTGGCTTGATCTCTATCCCCACCCTTTGGGTTTGTCGCAAGATTCTCAAGTACACCTTTAGCCCATGCTTTAGCCTCTTTACTTCCATCATTAGCTATAATAGATGCTAAAAGAGTTTTGCTATAAGGAGCTGTAGCACTTCTCATGACAATTTCTCCTTTAAATTCAGCTTTTGCTAAATCTTCATAATTTTTCATTTTGATAATGTCGATATTTGCGTTTTTATTGTAAGCAATAATTCTTGCTCTTTTTGTAATCGCAAACCATTCTTTATCCTTATCTCTTAAATGAGCAGGTATAAATTCTTCTAAATATTTTGATGAAACAGGGGATAAAAGTCCTAAATTTTTAGCTTCTGTAAGATTTGAAATATCAGCTGTGATGAAAATATCAGCAGGAGAGTTATTTCCTTCAAGAGAAAGCCTTTTAATAAGTTCTGAAGCTTTAGCTTGAGTATGATTGACCTTAATGCCTGTTTTTTCTTCGAATTTTTTTATGATTTCAAAATCAGCATCATAATGTCTTGCTGAGTAAATATTAAGCTCGCTAGCACCTAACAATGAAAAAGCCGTTAAAAACATAAAGAAGATTTTTTTCATATTTTATCCTTTATTGAGAATTATACTTGGTTTTATTAAGATCTTTAAAATCAGTATGAGAATGTTCAGAGCAAGCAAAAGCAAAGCCAACGCATAGTAAAAATAAAATTATTTTTTTTCATAGACATTAATTCCTTTTTTAGATATTTTGATAAGAAATATTAATATTAAAAAGTAAATATGACGTAATATTTATATTTTTATATTTCTTTAAAGAATAAAGAGGTTTATTTTTGACACATATATTGATAAATTTATGATTTTTAATAAACTCTTGATTAAATAAAGTTGATTAAAATTTTTCTTTTAAAAGGTGGTAGCATGTTTTCTTCATTTTTTAAAAGTAAAAAATGGGCTTTATGGGCTTATTTAGGACTTTTTTTACTCTTATTTTTTCTTTTTATTCAAACAAGTCTTAATGTTGCTATAAATTCATGGTATAGTGATTTTTACAATGTTTTACAAAAGCCAAAAATAGAACTTTTGGATTCTAATTCTACGCAAAAAATAGAAACTAATTTCGAAAATAATGCCACTTTAATCCAAGAGGCTAATCAAAGAGCTGAGCAAAATTTCCAAAAAGCTAATTTTATCAATAAAGGCGCATTGTATTATTATCAAAATTTATTAGAATATTTTTTCAACTCTAGGGCTATGATTGAAAAGCCAAATTATTCAGCAAATGATTTTTATGCTTTGATTTTAGTTTTTTTGGCTATTGCTATTCCTTATGTTTTAATCGCTACGATTAATATCTATTTTGCTAGTGTCTATGCTTTTAAGTGGCGTGAGGCTATGACTTTTTCTTATTTAAAATTTTGGAAAAATAAAGATGACAATATAGAAGGAAGTTCGCAAAGAATTCAAGAAGATACTTATAATTTTTCCAAAATCGTAGAGAGTTTAGGACTTAGTTTTATAAAAGCTTTGATGACCCTTGTAGCATTTATTCCGATTTTATGGAGTTTAAGTGATGTTGTGAGTAAAGCTTTATTTGCAAATTTAAGCGAAAATTCTTCTTTTTATTTTTTAAAAAATATTGATGGTTTGCTTGTTTATGTTGCACTTTTGATTTCTTTAGGAGGCTTGGTTGTGTCATGGTTTGTAGGTATTAAACTTCCTGGACTTGAATATAACAATCAAAAAGCTGAAGCAGCTTTTAGAAAAGAGCTTGTTTATGCTGAGGATAATCGCAAAGAATACGCTAAAAATGAGACTATGATAGAGCTTTTTACAGGGCTTAAATTTAACTATAAAAGACTTTTTTTACATTATGGATATTTTAATATTTGGCTCATTTTATTTGAGCAAATGATAGTTATAGTGCCATTTTTAATCATGGCACCAGGGCTTTTTGCTGGAGCTATAGGACTTGGTATTGTAATGCAGATTAACAATGCTTTTGATCAAGTACGAAGCTCTTTTAGTGTTTTTATCACAAACTGGACAACTATCACTCAACTTAGAAGTATATATAAGCGTTTAAAAGAATTTGAGAAAAATATTTCTTATAAGTCTTAGTTTTTTCTTATAAAATACAAGAAAAAATTCAAATATTAAATTTACTTTTAATTGTGTATAATAAGGTTTAATAATATTTTATTTCTTAAGGAGCTTCATTGGACCCCAGTCAGGTTTTGGATTTAAACCAAACTTCTACAGCATCTTTTGATGCAGGATATTCTATACTTATGGTTGTTGTTGCACTTGCTCTAGTGTTTTTAAATGGTTTTTTTGTTTTGTCTGAATTTAGTATTGTTAAAGTACGTCGTTCCAAGCTTGAAGAGATGGTAAAAGAAAAAAAAGCTGGTGCCAAGAAAGCTTTGGAGGTTACTTCAAGACTTGATACTTATCTTAGTGCTTGTCAATTAGGAATCACTTTAAGTTCTCTAGCTCTTGGTTGGATAGGTGAGCCTGCTATTGCAAAAATGCTAGAAATTCCGCTTATTAATCTTGGTTTTAGCACTGTTATTATCCATACTATAGCTTTTATTATTGCTTTTAGTATTATTACTCTTTTACATGTGGTTTTAGGAGAACTTGTGCCAAAAAGTATAGCTATTGCAGTTGCAGATAAAGCGGTTTTATTTATAGCTAGACCTCTTCATTGGTTTTGGATACTCTTTTTGCCTTGTATTAAAATTTTCGATTTTTTAGCAGCTATAAGTTTGAAACTTTTTGGAATAAAACCTGCTAAAGAAAGCGAGCTAACTCATAGCGAAGAAGAAATTAAAATCATAGCAAGTGAGAGTCAAAAAGGTGGAGTTTTAGATGAATTTGAAACAGAGATCATACGCAATGCTGTTGATTTTTCAGATACTGTTGCTAAAGAGATTATGACTCCTAGAAAAGATATGATTTGTCTAAATAAACAAAAAAGTTACGAAGAAAATATGCAAATCATTTGTGAATATAAACATACTCGCTTTCCTTATATTGACGGTTCTAAAGATACTATTTTAGGGATGATACACATACGAGATATAATACAAAATGAATTAAGCCATAAAAGTCAAAATTTAGATACTTTTGTTAAACCTTTGATTTTGGTTCCTGAAAATATCAGTATTTCAAAAGTACTTGTAATGATGAATAAAGAACGCTCTCATACTGCATTAGTAGTTGATGAGTATGGTGGAACTGCTGGAATTTTAACCATGGAAGATATCATGGAAGAAATTATTGGCGAAATTAAAAGCGAGCATGAAGAAGACAGCTATAAAAAACTTGCTGAAAATATCTATGAATTTCAAGGACGATGCGATATAGAAACTGTTGAAGAAATGCTTGTAATAAACTATGATGAGGATTTAGAACAAGTTACTATAGGTGGATATGTATTTAATCTTTTAGGACGCTTGCCTATGGTAGGAGATCGCATTGAAGATGAACTTTGTTACTATGAAGTTAAAAAAATGGACGGGAATTCTATAGAGCGTGTTAAGGTGGTTAAAAAAACAAATAAAGATGAAGAATAAGCCTCTTTAGGCTTATTTCTTTTTGTAAATTTGGTTTTTAATTTCTATACACTCAAAACCTTTTTTATCTAGTGTAACTACGCGTAAATATCCACCACCATCTATTTTACCCTCGCATAAAAATACTCTTTTGGCTATTTTCATAGGAAGTTTTTCTTTATTTCTGTGTCCAAAGATTTGATAAAGATTGTCCGAGGTGAAATTACAAAATTGATTTGCTACTTTTTGACTGTCTTCATATCCACCTACACCATAAATAAAATCATGGCTTGGTATAAAACTTATTTTTTCAGGTTTGGAGGGTATAAAATTTACTCCTCCATGTGAACAAAATATGAATTTATTTTGGAATTTGTAGTATAAACATTCTTTTAGATGAGGATAGAGTTTTCTAGCATCTCTTGGAGTAAGTTTTTCTTTTCTAAAGTCCTTTAAAGTATTTTCATTAAATTCTTTGGAATTTGACAATTCTCCATTAGCCCATTTTATAAGATGTCTTTCGTGATTTCCTTCTAATAAGCATACATTTTCTTTTTCGCAAATTTTTAAAAGAAATTTTATTACTTTGCCATTTTCTATACCTCTGTTGATATAATCTCCCAAAAATATATAAAATTCATCTTCTTTGATTGTTTTAATGTATTCTTTTAAAACACTATAACAACCTTGTAAATCTCCTATATGATGAATTTTTTTATATTTGCTTAAATTTGGCATTTGGTAAAGACATTTTTTCCAGTCGCTCGAGTCTAAAATTGGGTATTTTTTTGGATTTTTTTTGAGTAAATCTTGAGTTTTTTCCAAAAGAGCATAAGGGATGATATATCCATTTTTTTTAGCTTCTAAAAGATTTTTTTCTTGACATTGTTTTAAAGAGCTATCAAAAACAATAACATACATTTTATAGCGATATTGTTTAGCTAAGTCTTTGTAAATTTTTAATGTTTCATTGTAAGCGTTTATGATGCAAAACTCACCTTTTTGCATACGCATTTCTAGAAGTTTGAGTAAAATTTTACTCAAATCTTCATCATTTTTAACATTTAAAATTTTATATTCACTGACTATATTTTTAACGCTTCCTGATAAAAGACGCAAAGCATTTAAATCAAGTGTATAATTTTGAAGTTTATTATTTTTGATAAATTCTTCTTGTCCTGCGTAATAATTCCCTCTTAAAACAAGTAAGATTCGCACATTCTTTGCCTAGATTTTCTTTAAAAATTCAGTTTTTAAAACAATAACGCCAAATTTATCTACTCTAGCCTCAATTTCACCTTCTTTAGAAGTGAGCTTAATATTTTTTATAGTAGTTCCACGTTTTAAAGTTGTACTTGCGCCTTTAACCTTAAGATCTTTTATTACACTCACGCTATTACCTGCGTTAAGTTCTGTTCCATTAGCGTCTTTAGCCATTTTTTTCCTTTCTTTGATCTAAAATATTTAAAATTTGCACCACTAAAGCAAAAGCCATAGCAGTATAAATATATGCCTTATCAATATGAATATCAAAACTTTCAGCAACTAAAACTACGCCTATTAACACCAAAAAAGCTAAGGCTAAAATTTTAATGCTTGGATATTTTTCAACAAAATCTGCTATAGGTTTAGAAGCAAAAAGCATCACAGCTACTGCGATAATAACAGCGATAATCATGATGGTTACATCTTGAGCAATTCCTACTGCGGTAATAACACTATCAAGTGAAAATACTATATCAATCACAGCAATTTCAGCTACAACTATCCAAAGTTTATTGCTTGCTTTAAAATGACTTTGACTTTCTTCTTGATGAGAAATTTGCTCTTTAATTTCTTTAATAGACTTTACAATCAAGAAAAGCCCACCTAGTAAAAGAACTAGATCTCTTCCTGAAATTTCATTGCCCAATACACTAAACAAAGGTGTTACAAGTTTCATCACCCAAAAAAGAGATAAAAGAAGTAAAATTCTTGTAATCATTGCAAAAGCTAAACCTAAGATACGTCCTTTATCACGATGTTCAGGGGGTAGTTTGCTTACTAAAATAGCTAAAAAAATGATATTATCTATCCCTAGTACAATTTCAAGAGCACTTAAAGTAGCTAAAGTAATCCAAGCATCAATACTAAATATCCATTCAAACATAAATTTCCTTGAAAATTTTAAAATTTTTTAAAGCGATATTTTATAGTTTTAAAGCAAATACCTTTAATTCTTTAAGAAAAAATTTCAATCACACTTAAGGGTAAAATTTCATGTTCTAGGCTATGAATTTTTTCTTCAAATTCTTCAAAACTCAAATTTCTTTTTTCAAAAGCTTTTTGAGCTATAATCATTCCACCATCAAGTTCTTCACTGACCCAATGCACACTCACACCAGCCACTTTCATATCACTTTCATAACTTTCTTTAATCGCATGTGCTCCTTTAAAAAGGGGTAATAAAGAAGGATGAAGGTTAATTGCCTTAATATTTTTTGTAAAAACAGGACTTAAAATTCTCATAAAACCTGCTAATACAGTAAGATTTGCTCCACTTTCTTTGATTTTTTGTACCAAAATCGTATCAAATTCTTCACGAGTATTATAAGCCTTATGATCAACAATGGCAGTATCAAGACCAAATTTTTTTGCCCTTTGTATACCAAAAGCATCTTTTTTGTTACAAAGGCAAAGTACTACTTCATAGGTATTTTCCCCTATGGTTTTTTTATGAAGTTTTTCTAAAATATTTTCTAAATTACCTCCATTTCCACTAAAAAGTACAGCTAATTTTACAAGCATTTTAATCCTTTGATAAGTTTTAAAGCGTCAAAGCTATTTTTATTAAATTTATATTTTTTTGCAACAAGTCCATGAGCTAAAGTAGCATTTTTTGCTGCTTCTAAAGCGCTAAAACCAAAACCTAAATGTGCAGCAATCATTCCACTTAAAACATCTCCACTCCCACCTTTAGCTAAGGCTTGATTTCCTAAATTTACAACAAATAATTTTTCTTTTTGTGCAATAATAGGATTTGCTCCTTTTAAAACAAGAACACAATCATAATTTTGTGAAAATTTTCTAGCATAGAAAAAGCGATTTTTTTGCAATGTTTCTATATCTAAATTCTCATCAAAGCACATTTTATAAAGTTTTATAAATTCTTTTGGATGAGGGGTTATAACAATATCTTTTCTGTTTAAATACCAAAGCAAAGCTTCACTTAAAAAGCAGTTTGCATCCAAGATCAAAGGAGTGTTTTGCAAAATTTCATCTTTTAGAAAATCCAAATTTTCAAGCCCCATACCTAAAGCAATAGCACTTGCATTATTTTCAATTTTTTCTTTTAACATCAAAAGAGGTGAGAAGCTTTTTTGTGCTACTAAAGAAACAAGACCTGCTCCAAAATTTAAGGCTCCAAGTCCTGCTAAAGTTCCAGCGCTTGCATTGGCAACTATATAAATATGGCCAAAATTTCCTTTATTAGCGTTGATTTTTCTATCTATAGTTTTTAAATCTTTTTTTTCAAGCAAAAAAGCTTGAGAATTAGGGTAAAATTTCTTAGAGCTAATGCCTAAATTGGCTATTTTAATCCTTCCTACAAATTCCTTAGCAAAATCTTCAAGTAAAATTTCCTTTAAAGCTCCCATGCAAAGTGTAATATCAGCTTTAAAACAAGGATAAAATCCCAAATTTGTAGGCATATCACAAGCTATTTTTAAAGCCTTGCTTTGATTAACTTTTTGAATTATTAAACTTGTTTTTTCATCTAAACAACGATTTAAGCCTGTGCCTAAAATACAATCAATAATAATATGAAATTTTTTAAAATTGGGTTCTTTTTTACAAAATTTAAAAGCATAATTTTGTAAAATTTGCTCTTGTTTTTTAAAAAGCGTATTTTCTTTAAAGCCTATTTTATAAGCTTTAGCGTGTTTTAAATTTCTTAAAGCCACCAAGCCATCTGAAGCGTTGTTACCCCCGCCTAATAAAAAAAGTATTTTTACTTTTTTAATCTTGCGTTGAATGCAGATTTTTTTAGCTTCTTTTTTAATCAGCTTGGCTAAATTTAATCCTGCATTTTCCATTAAAATAAGCTCATCTAAGCCTTTATTTATAGCATTTTGTTCTAAAATTTTTATATTATCAATAATAGCTTTCATAATCTTTTTTCACCAAAAAATATATATTTTTTTCTCTTTCTTCTTCAAATTTTTTCATTTTAGGTAAAAATTTCTGGATCAAAGCACGAAAATTCTTAAAACCATAATTTTGCGGATGAAAATCTGAGTATTTGCGGTTCATATTAGTGCGGATTTGTGCGTATTCGGCACGCCCTTTTTCATCGATAAGCTGTTCGGTGATATTGATTAAAGCTCTTAAATAATCCTTACTTAAAATATCTTCTTTTTTACTCTCATCTTTATCTAAATAAAAAAATTCACTAAAAGCATTTACATAGGATTTTATAGACTTTTCAAGCCCCATTCCTATAACTTGTTTTTTATTTTCTCTTAATTTTTGAATAAGTGAAGTATAATCACTATCGCTTGAAACAATAACAAAAATATCTATGTTTTTTTCATAAAATATAGACATGATTTCAGTGATTAAATACATATCGCTTGAGTTTTTATTGGCTGCAAAATTAAATTGTTGCATAGCGATTAAAGAATATTCAGCAATTTGCTCTCTCCAACCTTGTATATTTTTTTGAGTCCAGTCTCCATAAATGCGTTTAATGATAACCTCTCCGTAATCTGAAGCAATATCAAAAATACTTTTAGCATATTTTGCAGGGATATTTTCTGCATCTATAAAGATAGCTATACTTTTATTTTCCATTTTAACTCCTTGCTCTAAAGCTTAAAGCTTCTAAAATATGGGTTTTGTTAATATTAAAACTTTGTTCTAAATCCGCTATACTTCTTGAAACTTTTAAAATTTTATTGAGCGATCGCAAAGAAAGATTATAACGTGAAATTGCTAAATCTAGCGTATCTTTAGCATCTTTTTCCAATACACAAAAACGACTTAAATCTTCATCTTTTAATTTCCCATTAAATTCTTTTTGCCCTCGTTTTTTACCAAAAATAAAAGCTTGCAAAATTTTTTCACTCATTTCTTTAGAACTTATACTTGTTTTATCATCCTTACTAATCTCATCCATAGCTACATAAAGATCAATCCTATCCATAATAGGAGCTGAAATGTGATTTTTGTATTTTTTAATCTCATTTTCACTACAAACACAAGAAAGATTTTTAGAAAATAAATTTCCGCAAGGACAAGGATTTTGAGCAGCTATAAAGCTAAATTTTGTTTCATAAGTGATTTTGGAATTTACTCTTGAAATATGAATTTTATGATCCTCTAAAGGCTCTCTTAAACTCTCTATGATTTGCTTGTTAAAATGTGGAAATTCGTCAAAAAACAATACTCCACCATTTGCAAGTGCGACTTCTCCAATTCTAGCATTTTTTGTTCCTCCGCCAAAAATACTTGCTCTTGTAGAAGTATGATGAGGATGACGAAAAGCACGAATTTTAGTAAATTCACAATCTTTTGAATCTAAAGACATATAAGCATTTTGCATTAAAATTTCACTTAAACTTTGAGGAGGCATGATATAAACAAGGCGTTTAGCACACATACTTTTACCACTTCCTGGACTTCCTTCAAATAAGATATTATGCATACCTAAAGCAGCTATCATACAAGCTCTTTTAGCCTTTTCCTGCCCTTTGATGTCTTTAAAATCAAGTTTAAAATCCATATTTTGTAAAAAAATTTCATTTTCTATTTGCAAAGGGTTTGTAAATAAAGGATGATTGTGCGAGAAGTGAAAATTTTCATAATTTTTTTCTTTAAAAAACTCTATTGCTTCATTTAAATTTTCAAGTCCATAAACCTCCAAATTTGGTATCATGGAAGCTTTTTGCGCTATGCTTTTTGGAACAACGATTTTAGCTTTTTTAATTTTAGCAGAGAGAAACAAAAGTAAAGAAAAAAGCTCATTTGTGCTTTTAATACTTCCATCAAGTCCTAATTCTCCTACTACAAAAAAGTCATCTAATTCTTCATTTTGCAAAAGGATTAATAAAGCAATAGCCAAATCAAAATGCGATCCCTTTTTTGGGATGCCTGAAGGACTAAGATTGATAGTAATTTTTTTAGCAGGAAAAGCAAAATCACAACTTAAAAGCGTGGCTTTGATGCGTTCGATACTTTCCTTAATCGCTGCACTTGCAAGTCCTACTATGCTTAAATTTGGCAAACCTCTTGTAAAAGTGGATTCTACCTCTATAATGTCTAAGCCTTCATGAAAGCTTATGCACTTTAGTTTTTTCATTTCTCTTTTTTATGATTTTTCTTCTTTTTCTTAAATTCTTTATCGAATTTTTGACGCTTAGCAAAAGAAATTTTTTCTATAAATAAATGTCCATTTAAATGATCATTTTCGTGTTGAATGGCCACAGCTAAAAAACCTTTTGCTTCAAGCTCTTTAAATTCTCCAAAGCGATCTTGATATTTAAGTAAGATATGATTATAGCGTTTTACTTCTTCGAAAAAATCTGGCACACTCAAACACCCTTCTGTGCAAGTGATCATTTCTTCATCTAAAGGAATAATTTCAGGATTAATAATCTCTAGCAAATCTTCTTTTTTTTGTTCATCATTTTCATCAAAAATATTCACAAGTAAAGCACGCAAAGGAATATCCACTTGAATAGCTGCTAAACCTACTCCATTACTTGCTATCATAGTTTCATACATATCATCAAGCAAGGTGTGAAGTTCTGTATCAAATTTATTTACAATTTCAGAGTTTAAAAAAAGTCTAGGATTAGGATAAGTGATAATTTTTCTAACCATTAAAAAACCTTTGTTTTAAATGATCTCCAAAGAAATCATTTAAAACTTTTTTCCAAAACCTTATCAATCAGTCCATATTCTTTAGCTTCTTGTGCTGACATGAAAAAATCTCTTTCTGTATCTTTTGCTATTTTTGTAACTTTTTGCTTAGTATTTTTTGCCAAAATATCATTAAGTATAGTTTTAAGTCTTAAAATTTCTTTAGCTTGAATTTCAATATCTGTGGCTTGACCTCTAGCTCCACCTAAAGGTTGATGAATCATAATGCGTGAATTAGGCAAAGCAAAACGTTTTCCTTCTGCGCCACAACTAAGCAAAAATGCTCCCATAGAAGCAGCTTGTCCTATGCAAATCGTACAAACATCAGGTTTGATATAGTTCATAGTATCATAAATACTAAAACCACTTGTAATGACACCGCCTGGAGAATTAATATAAAGATAAATATCTTTTGTAGGATCTTCAGCTTCTAAAAAAAGAAGTTGTGCTACGATAGAAGCAGCAAGTTCATCATGAATTTCGCCACTTAGCATAATAATTCTATCTTTTAAAAGGCGTGAATAAATGTCATAACTTCTTTCACCACGACTGGATTTTTCAATAACATAAGGAATAAACATTATTTATCTTCTTTCTCTTTTTTGCTCGCTTTTTCCGATTTTTCTGTTTTTGGCATAAAAATATCATTAAAAAGTTTTTCTTCAATTAAAGCCATTTTCACAGCAGGTAAAGCTCCTTGTTTTTTATAGTTTTCTAAATGCTCTTTTGGATTCATACCATAGCGATATGCTTCAAAATAAATCGCTTGGATCAATTCTTGATCATTTACTTCAATCTTACGCAATTTTGCAAGCTCATCAATAATAAAAGTAAGTTTTACACTTTTTTGCGCTTCTTCTTTAAAAGAATCACGTTTTTCTTGATATTTTTCTTTACTTGCTTTAAGCTCTTCAATTTCTTTTTCACTAAAAGTATTAAAAGCTGCACGCATTTGCATATCAGTTTCTTGTTCTACTATCCCTTTAGGTAAATCAAAATTATATTTTTCAATCAAAGCATCTGCAAATTTACCTTTTAATTCGTCATTTACAAGTTTAAAAAGTTTTTCATTTTTGATTTGCTCTTTTAATTTTTCATCTAAAACTTCAACACTAGTTTTTTCTTCTCCTGGTAAAAGTTTTTTAAGCATTTCATCATCAAGCTCTGGAATTTTAAGCTCTTGAATTTCATGTAGTTTTACTTTAAATACCGCATCTTTACCCGCTAAATGCGCTGCACCGTATTCTTTAGGGAAAGTTACTTTGATATCTTTTTCTTCACCTATTTTCATTCCTATCATACCATCTTCAAAACCTGGAATAAATTGCTTAGAACCAATTTCTAAAACATAATTTTCAGCTTTACCACCTTCAAAAGCTTTATCATCTACAAAACCTTCAAAATCAAATTTTGCAAAATCACCTTCTTTTAAAGCTCTTTTTGTTTTTATAGCTTCAGGAGTAGCAAAACGCTTTAAAAGTTCGTCTTTTTTCTCATCAATTTCTTTTTTACTTACTTTTGGAGTTTGATATTCAGGGATGAGTTTTTCATAACCCTCAAGTTTAATTTCAGGTTTAAAAGAAAGTATTAACTCAGCAATAATTTCTCCATCTTTACGATCAAATTTTTCAAAATATGGCTCACCTACAAGCTCTTTACTTTCTTTTTTAAGTTCTTGTAAAGCACTATTTACAGCAGATTTAAAAAGATTTTGTTCCGCGTCTTGAGTGAGTTCTCTTTCATATCTTTTAAGCACAGCACTTACAGGAACTTTTCCTGGTCTAAACCCATCCATTTTTACGCTTTTAGAAGCTTTTTTTGCTAAATTTTCTACTTCATTTTTAATGATTCCTGAAGGAATTTTTACACTAGCAGTCGCATTAACAGAATCTAGTTGCTTTGCCTTTACTTCCATAGTTTTTTTCCTTATAAAATAAAATTTGCTTTCAATCATAGCAAATTTTTCCTTATTACTTGCATAAAATTTTAAAGTAATTTATGATAAAATTGCAATATTACATTATTATTAAAATAATAAAAATATTTTTGGAGAAAAGTTTGCAAAAAAAATTTGAAGATTGTGTTAAAACTATGCTTGAAATTATAGGAGAAAATCCAAATCGTGAAGGACTGATTAAAACACCAAATCGTGTTTTTAAAGCTTATGAATTTCTTACTAGTGGTTATACGCAAAATGTCAAAGATATTTTAAATAATGCTTTATTTGAAAGCTCTAATAATGAAATGGTTTTGGTGCGTGATATAGAATTTTACAGTCTTTGCGAACATCATCTTTTACCTTTTTTTGGGCGTGCTCATGTAGCCTATATCCCTAATAAAAAAGTAGTAGGTTTAAGCAAAATTCCACGCCTTGTAGAAGTGTTTGCAAGAAGACTTCAAATTCAAGAACAACTTACCGAACAAATCGCACAAGCTTTAATGGAAAATGTCGATGCAAAAGGTGTGGGTGTAGTCATAGAAGCAAGACATATGTGTGTTGAAATGCGTGGAGTACAAAAAGCTAATTCCACCACTACAACTTCAGCTTTGCGTGGAATTTTCTTGAAAAATGAAAAAACTAGAGAGGAATTTTTTTCTCTCATAAACTCTGCTAAACAGGTAAGATTTTAATGAATCTTGAAAAACTACGTTCCAAACTTGGTAAAGAAAATTTAAGTGCTATTTTTGGAGAGATTACAAAAATTTCTGCTACAAGTATAGAAATTCGTGGGCTTAAAACAGGGGTTGGAGATATAGTGAAGTTAGTTTCCAATGAAAATGAAAATTTAAACACTCTAGCTATGGTTGTAGAAATCAAAGAACAATTTAGCTATTTAAGCCCTTTTTCTTTTATAGAAGGTTTTAAAATAGGCGATCGTGCTTTCATAAGTGATGCAGGTATGCAAATAGGCGTTAGCGATGAACTTTTAGGCAGGGTAGTAGATCCTTTTATGCGTCCAAAAGATGGTAAAGGAGCTATAGAAGTAAGTAAATATATGCCTATAATGCGTGCACCTATTGATGCGATGAAAAGAGGGCTTATAGAAGAAGTTTTTCCTGTTGGGGTTAAAACCATAGATGCACTTTTAACTTGTGGTGTAGGGCAAAAACTTGGTATTTTTGCAGGAAGCGGAGTGGGAAAATCCACTCTTATGGGAATGATAGTTAAAAATTCCAAAGCTCCTATAAAAGTAGTGGCACTCATAGGAGAAAGGGGGCGTGAAATTCCTGAATTTATACAAAAAAATTTAGGTGGAAAGCTCGATGATACAGTGATTATTGTTGCTACAAGTGATGATAGTGCTTTAATGCGTAAATACGGTGCTTTTTGCGCAATGAGTGTGGCAGAGTACTTTAAAGAACAAGGTAAAGATGTACTTTTTATCATGGATAGTGTAACACGTTTTGCTATGGCGCAAAGAGAAATAGGACTAGCTCTTGGGGAGCCTCCTACAACCAAAGGTTATCCACCAAGTGTTTTAAGTCTTTTGCCTCAACTCATGGAAAGAACGGGTAAAGAAGAAGGTAAAGGCACTATAACGGCCTTTTTTACCGTTTTGGTGGATGGCGATGATATGAGTGATCCAATCGCCGATCAAAGTCGTTCTATCTTAGATGGACACATTGTTTTAAGTCGTGAATTAACAGACTTTGGAATTTATCCTCCTATCAATATACAAAACTCCGCTTCAAGGGTAATGAGCGATATTATAAGTCCTGAGCATAAACTTTGGGCAAGAAAATTTAAGCGTTTAAACTCGCTTTTAAAAGAAAATGAAGTATTGCTTCGCATCGGCGCCTATCAAAAAGGAAGTGATAAAGAACTTGATGAAGCTATTTCTAAAAAAGAATTTATGCAAAAATTCTTAGGGCAAAATCCTGAAGAAAGTTTTGAATTTAATCAAACTTTAGAGCTTTTAAGTCAAATTGATACACCAAATACTCCTTTGCCACCAACTCAAAATATAAATGTAGGAAGTGCAAGTGCAACCTTGCCTAATCCTAATTTAAAATAAAATTATTTAATAAAATAATCTCCATCAAAACTGATTAAAGAATATTTCCTTTCATCGCCTATGCTTTGGGTTAATTCTTCTATGCTTAAAAAACTTAGCGTATCAGCTTCTACATATTCACGCACTTCTTCAGTATTTTTATTTGCGCTGATAAGTTCTTCAAAAGTTGGAGTATCTATGCCATAAGTATCAGGAAATTTGATCTCAGGACAAGCTATGGCAAGATGGATTTTGCTTGCTCCTGCAGCACGAAGCAAAGAAATTATTTTTTTAGAAGTAGTGCCACGCACCAAGCTATCATCAATGACTACAATTTCTTTACCTTCTAAAACTTTACGCATAGGATTAAGCTTTAATTTTACTTTTAAATTTCTAAGCTCTTGAGTTGGCTCTATAAAGGTTCTTCCTACATAATGATTTCTTACTATTGCCATTTCAAGAGGGATTTGTAAATATTGTGCAAAACCTATAGCTGCACTTACTCCACTATCTGGCACGGGAACAACAAAGTCTGCTTTATAAGTAAATTTTTTAGCTAAAGTTTCACCCATTTTTTTACGCACTTCATACACGCTTTTGCCTTCTACTATGCTATCAGGTCTAGCAAAATAAATGTATTCAAAAGCACAAATTCTAGGAGTTGGAGAAAAAAGTTCTATGCTTTCAAATTTATCATTTCCTTGAGTAAAAATAAGCATTTCCCCTGGTTTAACATCACGAATAAATTCAGCCTCTATAAGATCAAAAGCGCAAGTTTCACTAGCAACTATATAGCCTCCATCTTTTAAACGGCCTAAAGATAAAGGACGCACCCCATGAGGATCTCTTACAACATAAAGTTTATCTTTGCTTGCTAAAACAAAACAATAAGCCCCTATACATTCTTTTAAACTCTCAATAAATCTATCTTTTAGGCTTTCTTGTTTACTTCTTGCAATAAGATGAACAACATTTTCTGTATCCATATTGGTTTGAAAAATAGCCCCATCTTGAATAAGTCTTGATCTTACTTCTTCTTTATTGACTAAATTTCCATTATGTGCTAAAGCAATATCACCTAAAACTGAAGTAGCCACTATGGGCTGAGCATCGTTTAAACTTGAATTTCCTGCTGTAGAATAGCGATTATGCCCTATAGCGATTTCACCTTCTAAAGTTTTTAGATTATCAGGATTAAAAATTTGACTCACTTCACCTTTAGCTTTAATAGTCTTAATATTTTTACCATTACTCACACTAATACCACTTGCTTCTTGCCCACGGTGTTGCATAGCAAAAAGCGCATAATACGCATAAGTGCTAGCATTTTTTGAATTGATAACTCCTACAACTGCACACATTTTAAATTCCTAAAAAATCATTGATTGAATACATTTTTGCTTCTTGCTTACTAAGCCAAATAGCGATTTTAATCGCACCTTTAGCAAAAGTCGCCCTTGAAGTAGCGGTATGATTAAGTTCTAAAAATTCCCCATCTTCATAAAAACCTACTGTATGACGTCCTACTATATCGCCACCCCTTAAACTCATCACGGCAATCTCATCTTTGCTTCTTTCACCTATAATGCCATCTCTTCCACTTACTCTTACTTTTTCAAGTTCTAAATTTCTAGCTTTTGCTACACTTTGGGCTAAAGTCATAGCCGTACCACTTGGTGCATCTTTTTTATGGCGATGATGCATTTCTAAAATTTCTATATCAAAATTTCTTAGCATTTGACTGGCTTTACTAGCAAGATAGTTTAAAACTGCAACACCTAAAGACATATTGGTCGCATAAAAAATCGGCATCACTTCACTAGCACTTTGCATCAAATGTAAAATTTTCTCATCAAGTCCTGTTGTACCTATTACCAAAGGTTTAGGCATAGTTCTTGCATAATTTAAAAGCTCATGAGTTCCACTTGGGGAAGAAAAATCAATAATCACATCGCTTTTTTCAAAAAGCTCTTCTAAATTTCCACCCTTATTATAAAGTATCGAAATTTGTGCTTGCGTTTCGCTTTTTAAACATTCTTCAATCTGTTTTCCCATGCGTCCTTTAGCGCCATAAATTCCTATTTTAATCATCTTTTTCCTTGAAAATAAAATATTGATTTTAGCATTTATTTTGTAAATTTTAAATAATAAAATTAAGCTTTATAATTTTTTAATTTATATAAATTATCTAACAATTTTGCTTCTTCTCCTAAGCCCTTGCTATGATAAAATTTTAAATTTTTACTAAGATATTTTTGCTCTACCCAGCCACCAAAATCATGTGGATAAAGATAGTTTTGTTTTTCTTGATGATTGTTGTTAAGATAATTAGGTATTTCTAAAGCTTCATTATTTTTTACATAGTTTAAAGCTTCATTGATAGCTTTGTAGCTTGCATTAGATTTGATTGTGCTTGCTAAATAAACTACGCATTGGGCTAGGATAATTCTTGCTTCAGGATAACCTATATTTTTAACAGCCTCTAGAGTCGAAACCGCTAAATTTAAAGCATTTGGATCGGCATTTCCGACATCTTCACTTGAAAAAATCACCAAACGCCTAGCGATAAAATCCGCACTTTCTCCTGCATCAATAAGTCTTGCAAGATAATAAATAGCTGCATCAACGTCACTTCCGCGTAAACTTTTTATCATTGCACTTGCTAAAATATAATGTGTATCTTTTGAGCTAACACCTTCACTATTTATGGTGTTGCGAAGTTTTTTAAGATTTTCAAGACTGATATGTTTTTCATCTAAAACCAAGACAAATTCAAGCAAATTTAGCATAGCTCTTGCATCAGCACTTTTAAGTAGAAAATCTTTAGCTTCTTTATCAATACTAAATTTCATTTTTTCTTGTACACGCAAAAGTAAAGTTTCAAGTTCCTTTACCCCTAAAGATTTAAATTCGAAAAGCATGGAACGACTTCTTATGCCAGAACTTAAAACAAAATAGGGATTTTCAGTGCTTGCGCCGATTAAAATTAAACGGTAATTTTCCATAGGAATTAAAAGCATTTCTTGTTGGGTTTTGCTAAGGCGGTGAATTTCATCAATAAAAATTAAAGGCTTATAAAGACTATTTTTATAATTATCTAAAATTTTTCTTAGTTCTTCGAGTTTAAAATTTCCTCCATCAAATTCATAAAAATCTAAGCCAAATTCTTTGGCTACAACTCTAGCAAAAGTTGTTTTTCCAGAACCTGCTGTTCCAAAAAAAATACTATGAGGAAGTTTTTGTAAAGCAGTAAATTTTTTGAAAATTTCTATAAGCTCATATTGTCCTAAAATATCATCAAAATTTTCAGGGCGAAAGGTTAAAGCTAGGCTCATTAATTTAAATCCATATTTGAAAATTCACTACCATTAATTTTTAGCTGAGGATTGGCTAAGCTATCATAAGATAAATTTAGAAAAAAGTTATTATTTTCTTTTAAAAAATATTGATTTAAACCTCCATAATCCTTTGTCCAAGGAAAAATTTCATCTGGCTCATCTGAACTGATAACTTGTAATTTTGCTTGATAAGAGTTGTTAATATTTAAATTGCCTTGTAGACTGATATTTTGTTTATTTTTTTCAAGAATTAAATTTTGTATTTTTAGATCAAGATTTTTTTGAATAAAATGAGAGATATTGAAATTTGAGTTAAGAAATTTATTTATGGTTATGTTAAATTTTGTTTTGTTAAAATTCAAATTCTGACCCAATAAAGATTTAAGATCAATATTAATTTCATTGGATTTTCCTTGTATGTTTAAGTTTATTGCTGAATTTTCTTCATTAAAATTTACTTGGTTTTTGCTATAAAAAGAATTGATTTTATTGTTATCTAGCACAAGATAATCAAAGTTGATCTCTTGTTGGCTATCGCTAAATAAATTTAACTCATAAAATTGTACAGGATTGTTAAAAAATTGTTCGTAATTTAAATTTTGCAATACAAATTTAGTATAAAATTGAGAAAAATCAATCATATCAAAATGTATTTTAATGTTTTTAATTTCTAAATTTTTATTCATTAAAGCTTCAATATATCCGCCGTTTATGATGGTATCTCCACCTTCATTGCTTAAATTTATATCTTTAATATTTAGAAATATTTTAGAGTTGTTATCGTGTAATTTAAGAGTAAAAGTTCCTAATTTATTGTTTTTTAATGCTTCATCTAAAAAATCAAAAGGATTTGTAAAATTTCCTTTTATAATTTTATTTAAGAAAAAATAATTATTAAATTTAAGGTTGATTTTGGTTGAAAGCTGTGTATGAGAGTGATTTAAAGTAAAACTTCCTTTAGAAGTTAAAAAACCTTTTTTGAAGTAAATATCTGTAATTGTATAATCAGGATTGCTGTTTTTAATAAATTTATTAAATAAAAGTTCGTTAGTGTATCCTATATAAAATATATGAATAATAAAACCTAATATAAAACAAAAAACAATAAAAATCCATTTTTTCATTATTTGCCTTAGATGAAAATATAAGTGTTATTTTATAAATTGCTTGTTAAAAAAGAGTTTAAATTTTTATTTAAGAGTGATGAAGTAGTTTAGTAAAGAATGATTTTTATAAATCCCTTGTTAAGGGATTTATATTAATAAGCTTTTTTATAACATTGAATTTCAATTTTTCTAGCTACTGGAATAGCCTGAGTATTTGGCGTAGCAGGTGTTCCATAAGAAATTTTACTTTCTAAAAAATTTCCAACCTTTAAATCTTTAAAAGTTCCATCTTTATCTGTTCCAAAAATACCACAATCATCCATTTCTATTTCGGTATTTGGTAGAACTTTTATAGCCATTTGTCCGCCATAAATCGAGTCAATAAGCAAGGTTTTATTGTTATCATAAATTTGTGCAATAGTACCTTCAAGTTTTAGACTATCTGCAAAAAGCATTGAGCTAGCTAAAAGTGCTGATGCAAATAAAATACTTTTTTTCATAATTATTTCTCCTTCAATGTAAAGTGATAACATTATAAACTTTTTAAGTGAAGTGAATGTGAAGTTAAAATTTTGACTTTTTAGTTTTGATAATATTATGCAACTTATTATATTTTGACTATCGTTACTTCTAGTTGTAAATTTAAAAGAGTGAATACTTTATCAAAAATAATTAAAAATTATTTTTTTATTCTTGTTTAAAATGGTTACATTAAAAAATATATTTTTTCCAAAAAGCTATAAATTTAAACACATATAAGTTGGACTTAAAATATCCTATTTTATTATCGAATAAAAATGATACAAAAGGATAGGATATGGAAATTTTTTTAGCTTTATTGGGTTTTTTCTCATTAGGATTGATAGTTTGGCTTTTGCTAAAAGATTATACTACTCCAGCATTAGCTTTTATAAGTGTAAGTATTAGTGTAGCTTGTATTTTACTTATTCTTGAACAACTTGGTTTTGGCGTGGGTGCAGCTTTAGGGGTTAAAGGAGGTGTTTTTGATATTAAAACATTGGTTGCTTTTATTAAAGATGGAGTCAAAAGCGTAACGGATACGGCAGCTTTGTTTGTTTTTTCTATACTCTTTTTTAGTGTTTTAAATGCAAGTGGTTTTTTTACTAAAATTTTAAATGCATTTTTATCAAAAATGAAAGCTAATGTATATCAAGTTTGCATTCTTACTGTTTTTATTGCTGCTGCTGTGCATTTAGATGGTTCAGGTGCTTCTACTTTTCTTATTGTAATACCTGCATTATTACCTATTTATGAGCGTTTAGGTATAAGAAAGACTTCAATGTTATTGATTATTACTTCGGCTATGGGGGTTATGAATGTTATTCCTTGGGGTGGTCCTACTTTAAGAGCGGCTACTAATATAGGAATGGATGCAAATTTGCTTTGGCACCATATTATACCTATTCAGATTGTAGGTTTGGTATTATCCCTTCTTTTGGCAATTTGGATTGCTAAGATAGAAATAAAAAGAGGTGCAGGCGCAGGTAACTTGTCGGGAATAAATTTAAATATAGAAAAAAGCGAACACCATAATGAAAAATGGTTTTGGTTAAATTTACTTGTAGCTATTGGGGTTATTGGGCTTTTAATTAGTGGTATTTTTCCTAGTTATATTTGCTTTATGATAGGACTTGCAATAATTTTACCGCTTAATTATCCTAATTTAAAAATAGCTAAAAAAGTTTTAGATCGTGCAAGTGCTGGTGCAATGCTTATGTATATTACTTTAATTGGTGCTGGGATATTAATAGGCGTATTTGATAAAAGTGGTATTATGGAGAAAATGGGTGTTTTGATTTTAAATTTTGTTCCAGATTATTTAGGCGCTTATATTCCTTTGATGGTAGGGATATTAGCTGTTCCAATGGCAATTATTTTTTGTACAGATTCTTATTTTTATGGAGTGATGCCTATAGTTTTGAGTGTAACTAAGGCTTTTGGCGCTGAACCTTTGACTATAGCTATTATCATGGTGATAGCAAGAAATTGTGCGACATTTATTTCTCCTGTTGTGCCTGCAACTTTGCTAGGTTGCGGTTTAGCAGAGGTTAATATTAAAGATCATATCAAAAGAAGCTTTTTTTATATATGGGGTATAAGTATTATTTGCTTGATTTTTGCTGAGGTAGCTGGGATAATATAATTAAAATAAAAAAACTTTTGATTTTTCAATGATTGGTTCATTGTTTTATGATATTTTTGAGTCAAAAATTTATAAAAATATAAGCGTTTTTTTGTATTATTTTATTTTGCTTTAGAGAAAAATTATAAATTTAAACTTATAAGAATATTTTTTAACGTTGAAAGTAAATTTTAAAACGGAGAAATGATGTACAAAAAACAAAATTTACCAGAACTTACCTTAAGGGGTTTGATTTTGGGAAGTATTTTAACTATTATTTTTACAGCTTCAAATGTATATTTGGGGTTAAAAGTGGGACTTACTTTTTCATCATCAATTCCAGCTGTGGTCATCTCCATGGCGGTTTTGAGTCTTTTTAAGACTTCAAATATTTTAGAAAATAATATGGTTCAAACTCAAGCTTCAGCAGCAGGAACTTTATCATCAGTTATTTTTGTTATCCCAGGACTTTTTATGTGTGGGTATTGGAGTGAATTTCCACTTTGGCAAACTTTTATGATATGTCTTTGTGGTGGTGGACTTGGAGTGCTTTTTACTATACCATTAAGAAGGGCTATGGTAGTTGAAAGCAAACTTGCTTATCCTGAAGGTAGGGCCGCAGCTGAAATTTTAAAAGTAGCCAATAAAGATCAGAGTAATAAAAAAGGAAAACAAGGTATTAAAGAAATAGCATTAGGCTCTTTTATAGCTGCTATTTTTAGTTTATTAAGCAATGGTTTTAAACTCACTGCAAGTGAGAGTAATTTTGCTTTCATTTGGAATAAAATGGCTTTTGGTTTTTCTATGGGATATTCTTTGGCACTTTTAGGAGCAGGTTATTTAGTCGGTTTAGCAGGTGCTATAGCTCTTTTTGTAGGTATGTTTTTAGCTTGGGGTATTTTTACTCCTTATCTTTCAAATTTTGAATTCGATAGTGCAAAAAATGCCGTAGATTTAGCTTCTAGTGTATGGAGTTCTAAAGTAAGGCTTATAGGAACAGGAGCTATTGCTATAGCAGCGCTTTGGACTTTAATAGAACTTTTAAAACCCGTTATTGAAGGTATTAAAGAAATTGTTAAAAATGTTAAAATTACTAATCAAGAAAAAAATGAAAGAACAAATATAGATCTTTCTTTAAAAAGTATTTTTATACTTTTTGTTTTAATGGTTGTGGGTTTATTTATTACTTTTTATAGTTTTGTTGAAGATGCTAACTTAAGCATTTATTATCAAATGCTATTTTCATTTGTTGGAACTTTAGTTTCTGTTTTAATAGGTTTTTTTGTTGCAGCAGCTTGCGGATATATGGCAGGACTTGTAGGATCTTCTTCTAGTCCTATTTCTGGAATCGGACTTATTGGTGTTATTATTTCTTCTATTGTTTTTTTGGTTTTAGGTGTGGAACTTTTTCAAGATCCTATGCTTTCTAAATTTGCAGTAGCGTTAGCTATTTTTACTACTAGTGTTATTTTGGCTACAGCTGCTATTTCGAATGACAATTTACAAGATTTAAAGACAGGGCATTTAGTCGGAGCTACTCCTTGGAAGCAACAAGTTGCTTTACTTGTAGGCTGTGTTTTTGGTGCTTTGGCTATAGTTCCTGTTTTAAATTTGCTTTATCAAGCCTATGGTTTTGTTGGGGCAATGCCAAGAGAAGGTATGGATGCTTCATCGGCTTTAGCAGCACCGCAAGCGAATTTAATGAGTACTATCGCTCAAGGAATTTTTCATCACAATATAGAGTGGGGTTATATGGCTTTTGGTGTATTTGTAGGAATTTTAATGATTATTATAGATAAAATTTTAAGAAGAACACAGAAGATGTCTTTGCCACCTTTAGCCGTTGGAATAGGTATTTACCTTCCACCTGCTGTAAATATACCTTTAGTTATAGGCGGAATTTTAAAATATATTGTAATGCAATACTTAACTAAAAAATATGCAAAAAATTCTCATAAAGAAGAAAAACTTGCAAGTTGTGAGCAAAGAGGCACGCTTTTTGCTTCAGGGCTTATAGTGGGTGAAAGTATTTTTGGGGTAATTATCGCAGGAATTACTGTATTTTCAGTAAGCATGGGTGGTAGTGAAAATCCTTTAGCTTTAAATTTAACAAATTTTCATGATAGCGAGCTTTTAGCACTTATCTTTTTTGTGGGAGTTGTATTATATTTCATTAAGCGTATTGTTAAAAAAGATGCTTAATTTTTGGGGTTAAAACCCCATTTAATCCATTCTGATATAATTTTTCTTTTGCAATTATCATTCAAGGATTAAAATGGAAAATTTATATGCTTTAATACTTGGAATTATAGAAGGTCTGACTGAGTTTTTACCTGTTTCTTCAACAGGACATATGATTTTAGGTACGACTATTTTAGGTATTGATATAGATGAGTTTTGGAAAAGTTTTTTGATTATTATCCAGCTTGGTTCTATTTTGGCGGTAATTTTTGTATTTTGGCGTAAATTGTTTCAAGGGCTTGATATTTGGTTAAAACTTGCAGTGGGATTTTTTCCTACTGGAGTTATAGGGCTTTTTGTGGCAAAATACTTAAATGCTTTATTTAATGGTTGGGTTGTGGTTGGAATGCTCATTTTTGGTGGTGTTGTGCTTATTCTTATAGAACTTGCGCACAAAAATAAACAATATCGTATCAATTCTTTAGAAGAAATAAGCTTTAAACAAGCTTTTTGTATAGGTATTTTTCAATCTTTAGCCATGATTCCTGGCACTTCAAGGAGTGGAGCAAGTATTATTGGTGGGCTTTTGTTAGGATTTAATAGAAAAGTTGCGGCTGAGTTTAGTTTTTTGCTTGCCATTCCAACGATGATTATCGCTACAGCTTATAGCATTTATAAAGAGCCTGAGCTTCTTAGCAATGCAAATTCTTTAATTCCTTTAGGCATAGGTTTTATCACTGCTTTTATTGTTGCAGTTTTAGTTATAAAATTTTTCTTAAAATTTATTTCTAAATTCGACTTTATCCCTTTTGGAATTTATCGTATTATTTTAGGATTTGTTTTCTTTTATTTGTATTATAGTGGGATTTTAAATGCTGGAAGTGAATTTAAGCTATAAATAAATATTAAATTTATTCTAAGATTTTTTTAAAAATAAGCTGAATTTCAAAAATAATTAAGTCTTAGAAAGTTAAAATTAGAACTTTATAAACACTCACAGGGTAAGTGAGCGACAAAGGGTTAAAAATATGGAAAAAGAAGTTATTGCGTATTTGGACAATGAGACAATAATTGACTCTCAAAGTGTGAAAAATACAAATTTAAAAGAAATTTATTTTGATAATTCTAAAGAAAGTTTAGAAGTAATCCGTCATTCTTGTGCGCATTTAATGGCACAGGCGATTAAGAGTTTGTATCCTGAGGCTAAATTTTTCGTTGGTCCTGTTATAGAAGATGGATTTTATTATGATTTTCGTGTGGAAAGTAAGATTGGCGAAGAAGATTTAGTAAAAATTGAAAAAAAGATGAAAGAACTTGCTGAAGCAAAGATTGAAATTTTAAAATATGAAATCACAAAAAACGAAGCTTTGGCTAAATTTCAAAATGATGATTTAAAACAAGAAGTTTTATTGCGTATTCCTGATGGAGCTGTAAGTATTTATAAACAAGGTGAATTTGAAGATTTGTGTCGTGGTCCTCATGTTCCAAATACGAAATTTTTACGCTTTTTTAAACTCACTCGTGTTGCAGGAGCGTATTTGGGTGGCGATGAAAAAAGAGAAATGCTTACTCGAATTTATGGTACCGCTTTTGCAGATAAGGAAAGTTTAAAAGAGTATTTAACCATTATCGAAGAAGCTAAAAAACGCGATCATAGAAAGCTTGGAACAGAGCTTAAGCTTTTTACTTTTGATGATGAGATCGGAGGAGGTCTTCCTATTTGGTTGAGTAACGGTGCAAGACTTAGATCTAAACTTGAACATATGCTTTATAAGATCCATCGTTTACATGGTTATGAGCCTGTGCGTGGGCCTGAACTTTTAAAAGCAGATGCATGGAAAATCAGTGGGCATTATGCAAACTATAAAGAAAATATGTATTTTACACAAATTGATGAACAAGAATATGGCATTAAGCCTATGAACTGTGTGGGACATATTAAAATTTATCAAAGTGATGTAAGAAGTTATCGTGATTTGCCTTTGAAATTTTTTGAATATGGCGTGGTACATCGTCATGAAAAAAGTGGGGTTTTGCATGGGCTTTTTAGAGTGAGAGAATTCACTCAAGATGATGCACATATTTTTTGTATGCCAAGTCAGATTAAAGAGCAGGTTTTAGAAATTTTAGCTTTTGTGGATAATTTGATGAAATTATTTGATTTTAGCTATGAGATGGAAATTTCAACTAAACCTGAAAAAGCCATAGGTGATGATGAAATTTGGGAAGTAGCAACTAAGGCTTTAAAAGAAGCTTTAGATGAACAAGGTTTAAAATACGGTATTGACGAAGGTGGTGGGGCTTTTTATGGTCCAAAGATCGATATTAAAATCACCGATGCTTTAAAAAGAAAGTGGCAATGCGGAACCATACAAGTAGATTTTAACCTGCCAAGTCGTTTTAAACTCGAATATACTGATAGTGATAATGAAAAAAAACAACCTGTAATGTTGCATCGTGCGATTTTAGGTTCTTTTGAAAGATTTATAGGAATTTTAACCGAGCATTGTGCGGGCGAGTTTCCATTTTTTATTGCACCAACTGCTGTGGGTATAGTACCAATAGGCGAAGCACATATTGCTTATGCAAAAGAAATTCAAAAAGAATTATTAGAGCTTAATATCGATAGTGAGGTGTATGAAAAAAATGAGAGCTTGAGTAAAAAAATTCGTATCGCTGAAAAACAAAAATTACCTATGATTCTAGTTTTAGGTGATGATGAGGTGACAAAGCGTAGCGTTGCTTTAAGAGATAGAAGAGCTAAAGAACAAAAAAATCTTAGCTTGGACGAATTTATTAAATTAGTTAAGGAGAAAATGAGTGAGGTGCACTTTTGAGTAAGGAAAAAGAAGTATTGCTTAATGAAGAAATAAGAGCGGATGAAATCAGATGTGTTGGCGATGATGGTAAGGTTTATGGTATTATCAGTAGCAATGAAGCTTTAGAAATTGCAAACCGTTTAGGGCTTGATCTTGTAATGATAGCCGCGGACGCTAAGCCGCCTGTTTGCAAGATCATGGACTATGGTAAATTCCGTTATCAACAAGAGAAAAAACAAAAAGAAGCAAGGAAAAAACAAAAAGTGATTGATATAAAAGAAATCAAACTTTCTGTAAAAATTGCTCAAAATGATATTAATTACAAGGTAAAACATGCTTTAGAATTTTTAGAACAAGGTAAGCATGTGAAATTTCGTGTATTCTTAAAAGGTCGTGAAATGGCAACTCCTGAAGCAGGTGTAGCCTTACTTAAAAAAATTTGGATCATGATAGAAAATGAAGCTAATCGTGATAAAGAGCCAAATTTTGAAGGTCGCTATGTAAATATGCTTGTAACTCCAAAAAAAGCTTAATCCATTTTTGTGGATAAAGCTTTTAAAGGTTTTAAATTTTGAAAGAAAATCCTTTTTTTTTAAAAGAGCAAATCATAACTTATCTTGGAAATAAAAGAGCACTTTTAAGTTTTTTAAATAAGGGCTTTAATGTAGCTAAAAAAGAACTCGGCAAGGATAAATTTAGTTTTTGTGATATGTTTAGTGGCTCAGGTGTTGTCAGTCGTTTTGCAAAGGCATACTCGAGTTATATTTTAGCTAATGATTTAGAAGATTATTCAAAACTTATCAATAAGTGTTATCTTGCTAATAAAGATAAAGATTTGCTCCAAAATCTAAAAAAGTGTTATAAAAATTTAACCCAAAATTTAGATTTTCAAAAAGGTTTTATCAGTGAGCTTTATGCTCCAAAAGATGATGATAATATTAAAAAAAATGAAAGGGTTTTTTATACTTTTAAAAATGCTTTATATCTTGATACTATGAGACAAAGAATTGAAAATGAAATTCCAAAAGAATTAAAGCATTTTTTTATAGCCCCTTTAATTTATGAAGCTAGTGTGCATTCAAATACTAGTGGAGTTTTTAAAGGTTTTTATAAGGGTAAGGATGGCATCGGAAAATTTGGTGGCGAAGGACAAAATGCACTTAAACGCATTAAAGGGGAAATAGAGCTTAAAATGCCTATTTTTTCAAATTTTTCTTGTGAATTTGAAGTGATGCAAAAGGATGCAAGCATGCTTGCAAAAGAACTTGATTTTTTTGATGTGGTTTATCTTGATCCTCCTTATAATCAACATCCTTATAGCTCTAATTACTTTATGTTAAATTTAATCGCAAATTATAAAAAACCTGAAGAAATTTCTAAAATCAGTGGCATTCCAAAAGATTGGAATCGTAGTACTTTTAATAAGTCAAAATTTGCCCAAGATGCTTTATTTGAACTTATTAATGATTTAAAAGCAAGAGTGATTTTACTTTCTTATAATTGTGAAGGTTTTGTAAAAAAAGAAATTTTTTTAAAGCGTTTAAGTACTCTTGGAAAATGTCGGATTTTAGAACAAAAATATAATACTTTTAGAGCTTCTCGCAATCTTAAAAATCGTAATATCCATCTTCATGAACAACTTTATATTTTAGTTAAAAATTAAATTCTTGTTGCTAAAATTATTTTTTATTTTGCATGATTAAATTAATTTTATTTTTTCAGATGTTTTGATTTTCGAGCAATAAAGATAAGGTTAAAGAGAATAATAGTTAAAATTTTTAACTTTTTTTGTTTATAATACTTGCTTTTACATTTGAAGGATAAAGATGAAAATAAAAGTTGGGATTTTAGGAGCGAGTGGTTATGCAGGTAATGAGCTTGTACGCATTTTGCTTAATCATCCCAAAGTTGAAATTTCTTATCTATGTTCGAGTTCTAGCGTGGGGCAAAATTATCAAGATCTTTATCCTAATATCCCTTTAAATTTATGTTTTGAAAATAAAAATTTAGATGAGCTTGAACTTGATCTTTTGTTTTTGGCTACTCCGCATGAATTTAGCGCTAAGCTTTTAAATGAGAATTTGTTAAAAAAGATGAAAATCATTGATTTAAGCGCAGATTTTCGTCTTAAAAATCCTAAAGATTATGAGCTTTGGTATAAATTCACTCATCCTAATCAAGAGCTTTTGCAAAATGCGGTTTATGGACTTTGCGAGCTTTATAAAGAAGAGATAAAAAAAGCAAGTTTAGTGGCAAATCCAGGTTGTTATACCACTTGTTCGATCTTAAGTCTTTATCCGCTTTTTAAAGAAAGAATCATTGATTTTAACTCAGTTATTATTGATGCAAAAAGTGGGGTAAGCGGAGCAGGAAGAAGTGCAAAGGTGGAAAATCTTTTTTGTGAAGTTAATGAAAATATCAAAGCTTATGGTTTGGCTTCACACCGTCATACTCCTGAAATTGAAGAACATTTAAGCTATGCGGCCAAAGAGAAAATCACTTTACAATTTACCCCTCATCTTGTACCTATGCAAAGAGGAATTTTAATCAGTGCTTATGCAAATTTAAAAGAGAATTTGCAAGAACAAGATATACGCGATATTTATACAAAATACTATCAAAACAATAAATTCATAAGGCTTTTACCGCCGCAGTCGTTTCCGCAGACTCGGTGGGTTAAATCAAGCAATTTTGCGGATATCAATGTTAGTATAGATCAACGCACAAGGCGTGTTATTGTGCTTGGTGCTATTGATAATTTAATTAAAGGCGCAGCAGGACAAGCTGTTCAAAATATGAATTTAATGTTTGATTTTGATGAAGATGAAGGACTTAAATTCTTTGCAAATTTGTAAAGGATAAAAATGTTAATACGAGCTATGCAAAAAAGCGATTATGAAGTCGTTTATAAGCTTTGGTGCGAGATAAAAGGCTTTGGGATAAGAAGCATTGATGATAGCAAAGAAAATATAGAAAATTTTTTAGATAGAAACCCAAATCTTAGCGTTGTAGCAGTGATTGATGAAGAAATTGTAGGAAGTATACTTTGCGGGCATGATGGACGCACAGGGGGATTTTATCATGTATGTGTACATAAAGATCATAGAAAAAAGGGTATAGCACACGAGATGACGAAATTTTGTCTTGAGGCTTTAAAAGCTCAAAAGATCAATAAAATCGCCTTAATCACCTTTAAAAACAATGATTTGGGCAATGAGTTTTGGAAACATTATGGTTTTACTTTAAGAGAAGATGCGAATTATTACGATCTTTCTTTAAATGAGTATAATCAAACTAGCTTTAATGTTTAAGGAATGATCATGCAAAAATATTTAGAAAAAGCCAATGTCTTAATCGAAGCTTTACCTTATATACGCAAATTTAATTCTAAGATTATACTTATAAAATACGGTGGATCAGCTATGGAAGATGAAGAGCTAAAGCATTGTGTGATGCAAGATATAGCTCTTTTAAAACTCGTGGGTTTAAAGCCTATCATTGTACATGGCGGAGGAAAAGATATTTCTGCTATGTGTGAAAAATTAGGCGTAAAGAGTGAGTTTAAAAACGGTCTTAGAGTTAGTGATAAAGCCACTACTGAAGTAGCAAGCATGGTTTTAAATCATATCAATAAAAATTTAGTTCATAGTTTGCAAAATTTAGGAGTTAAAGCCATAGGGCTTTGTGGTAAAGATGGTGCACTTTTAGAATGTGTGAAAAAAGATGTAAATTTAGCTTTTGTTGGCACGATACAAAAGGTAAATTCGAAAATTTTAGAAGAGCTTTTAGAAAAAGATTTTTTACCTATCATTGCTCCTATTGGCATGGATGAGGATTTTAATACTTATAATATTAACGCTGATGACGCAGCTTGTGCGATTGCTAAGGCTTTAAGGGCTGAAAAACTTGCTTTTTTAACCGATACTGCAGGGCTTTATGAGGATTTTAATGATAAAAATTCTTTGATTTCTAAAATCAGTCTTGAACAAGCTAAAATTTTAGCTCCTAAAATAGAAGGCGGTATGCATGTAAAATTAAAATCTTGCATTGATGCTTGTGAAAATGGAGTTAAAAAGGTGCATATTTTAGATGGGCGCGTGAAGCATTCTTTGTTGCTTGAGTTTTTTACTGATGAAGGTATAGGCACTTTGGTGGGTTAAAGAATGAAAATGGATTATAAAGAACAAAGTCATATTATCCCTACTTATAAGCGTTTTGATATAGTTTTAGAAAAAGGGCAGGGGGTTTATCTTTTTGATGATAAGGCTAAAAAATATCTTGATTTTTCAAGTGGTATAGGCGTTTGTGCTTTAGGATATAATCATGCTAAATTTAATGCTAAAATCAAAGCTCAAGTGGATAAGCTTTTACATACTAGCAATTTATATTATAATGAAAACATAGCCGCTGCAGCTAAAAATTTAGCCAAAGCTAGTGCTTTAGAGCGTGTTTTTTTTACAAATTCTGGCACAGAAAGTATAGAAGGAGCGATGAAAACAGCTAGAAAATACGCCTTTAACAAAGGTATTAAGGGCGGACAATTTATCGCTTTTAAGCATTCTTTTCATGGGCGTACTTTAGGGGCTTTATCGCTTACTGCTAATGAAAAATATCAAAAGCCTTTTAAACCTTTAATTTCAGGGGTTAAATTTGCAAAATATAATGATATTTTAAGCGTTGAAAAACTAGTAAATGAAAAAACTTGCGCCATTATCTTAGAAAGCGTGCAAGGAGAAGGTGGGATAAATCCTGCAAATAAAGATTTTTACAAAGCCTTAAGAAAGCTTTGCGATGAAAAAGATATATTATTAATCGCTGATGAAATTCAATGTGGCATGGGTAGAAGTGGAAAATTTTTTGCCTATGAGCACGCACAAATTTTGCCTGATATTATGACTTCAGCTAAGGCCTTAGGTTGTGGGCTTAGTGTGGGTGCTTTTGTAATAAATCAAAAAGTAGCAAGCAATTCTTTAGAAGCAGGCGATCATGGTAGCACTTATGGGGGAAATCCTTTGGTTTGCGCAGGAGTGAATGCAGTTTTTGAAATTTTTAAAGAAGAAAAAATTTTAGAAAATGTCAATAAACTCACGCCTTATTTAGAGCAAAGTTTAGATGAGTTGATAAAAGAATTTGATTTTTGTAAAAAACGCAAAGGCTTAGGGTTTATGCAAGGGCTTAGTCTTGATAAAAGTGTAAAAGTGTCCAAGGTCATTCAAAAATGCCAAGAAAATGCACTTTTGCTGATAAGTTGCGGGGAGAATGATTTGAGATTTTTACCTCCTTTGATTTCGCAAAAAGAACATATTGATGAAATGAGTGAAAAGTTAAGAAAGGCTCTAAAGAGTTTTTAATAAATTTTGTAAAAAAAGTTTATTCTTTTCCATCTACTATAGGCACAAATAAACATTCTTCTAAAATTTCTTTTTGTAAATTTGTGCCATTTTTTCTAAGGCGTGTGATGAATTGTTTGCCATTGTGTAAAATAGGAGCGACTAAAATCCCGCCATCGCTTAATTGATCGAGTAAAATTTCAGGAATTTGTGTCGCATAAGCAGAAAATAAAATTCTATCATAAGGAGCATAATTTTTCCAGCCATTTTGTCCATCATCAAATTTTACATTGATATTAAAAAGTTCTAATTCTCTGAAAGTTTGAGCGGCTTTTTTGGCTAAATTTTCTATGCGTTCTATGGTAAAAACACGCCTTATGACTTTGCTTAAAATCGCAGCTTGATAGCCGCTTCCACAACCTATCTCTAAAATACTATCAGCATTTTTAAAATCTAAAGCCATAGTCATTTTAGCTACAGTTAAAGGTGAACTAATCCATTGAGAATTTGCCAAAGGCAAAGCATCAAGGCGATAAGCATGGGCTTTTAAAGGAGAAAAAATTTCACGCGGAATTTGACAAAAAGCATTAAAAAGCTCTTCATTGATAAAAACTTTTTGTGCAATTTCTTCAGCCATATTTTGACATCTTTTTTGTTCAAATGCGTTCATTACTTCTCCTATAAATTTAAATAAAAATTGTAACTAAAAAAGTTGAAATAGAGTTAAACTTAGCTATACTTAAATAAAAAGGAAAAAAATGCTTATAAAATTTAAAAATCATAGTCCCAAACTAGGTCAAAATGTTTTTGTTGCAGAGGGAGCTAAAATCATAGGAGAAATAGAAATAGGAGATGAAAGTAGCATTTGGTTTAATTGTGTTTTAAGAGCTGATGTTAATTTTATAAAAATTGGCAAAAGAACCAATATTCAAGATCTTAGCACGGTGCATGTTTGGCATAGGGAATTTGACGAAAAAGGAAAGTTAAAAGATGCTGGTTTTCCTACAATAATAGGAGATGATGTAACCATAGGACATAATTGCGTTATCCATGCTTGTGTGATAAAAAATCGTGTTTTAATCGGAATGAATGCTGTTGTCATGGATAATGCTTTGATAGAAGAAGATAGCATAGTGGGTGCTGGAAGCGTTGTAACAAAGGGTAAAAAATTTCCGCCACGCTCTTTGATACTTGGAAATCCTGCAAAATTTGTGCGTGAATTAAACGATGAAGAAATAAGCTTTCTAAAACAATCCGCTTTAAATTATGTGGATTTTAAAAACGAGTTTTTAAAAGATCTTCAGTGATATTTTGAAGTTTAGGCGAGAGTTTTACTTCAAATTTCACAAAACGATCAAGATCTAAAAAACTCTCATCGAGTTTTGAGATTTGCTCTTTTGTATAATCTTGAATAGTATTTAAAGATGACTTTTTAAGAAGTCTTTTTTCTTTGTAGACTAATTCTAAAAGTTCTTTGCGTTCTAAATTTTCATCTTGATTTGGGTTTTCGTCAAAAACATAAAGCTCATCAAAAAGGATTTTTTGCGTGTTTTTATCATAAACTCTAAAAAGTTTTTTAAAATGAGGTAGGGTTGATTTTTCGTTATTTTCACTGATTTTTATTTTAGGTTTTATACCTTGATCTTCTAAGGCTGCGAGTTTATAAACACAACTAAAAATAGGATCGCTTGAAGCAGTGATCAATCTTTCGCCTACACCAAAGATATCAATAGGTGCGTTTTGTTCTTTGAGTTTTTTAATGCTCCATTCATCAAGGGCGTTAGAAACTATGATTTTACATTTTTGAAGTCCTGCTTGATCAAGTTCTTGTCTGATTTTCAAACTCAACTCAAATAAATTTCCAGAATCTATTCTCACACCGCCTTCTTGGATACCAAATTCTTTAAAAACTTTAATTGCATTTTTAAGTCCGCTATTTAGACAATCATAAGTATCAATCAAAAAAACAGGATTTTTTGGATAAATTTTCACATAAGCTTTAAAAGCTTCAAGTTCATTTTCAAACATTTGCACCCAAGAATGTGCCATAGTTCCATTGATAGGGATATTATAAATTTTTCCTGCTAAAGTACAAGCACTTCCTATGCAACCTCCTATAAAAGCTGCTCTTGCCCCTTTTAAGGCCGCTTCACTTCCTTGTGCTCTGCGTGAGCCAAATTCTAAAATTTTACTGTTTTTAGCTGCACGCACGATACGATTGGTTTTGGTAGCAATAAGGCTTTGGTGGTTTAAACTTAAAAGTAAAAAAGTTTCTAAAAGCTGTGCTTCTATGGTTGTAGCTTTAATACATAGCAAAGGTTCGTTTGGAAAAATCACTTCTCCTTCACGCATAGCATAAATTTCACCTTTAAATTTAAAGTTAGCTAAAAAATCTAAAAATTCTGTATCAAAAATACCTTGTTTTCTTAAAAATTCTATATCTTCTGCATCAAAACTCAAATTTTCAACAAAGTCTAAAATATCTTCAAGACCTGCAAAAATAGCAAAAGATCCTGAATCTGGAATTTTTCTAAAAAATATATCAAAATAACAAATTTGATCTTTTTTATTGTTTTTGAAATAGCCTTGAGACATTGTAAATTCATAAAAATCACAAAGTAAGGCTAAAGAAGTTTTAGAAGTCATCAAAGCTTATACTACCCTTAGAATAATTCGTTACTTTACTTTCAAAGAAATTGCTCTTTTGATCGTTAAATTTTGAAAAATCATCTACCCATTTAATAGGATGTTTTGCATTGTATAGCTTGTCTAAATTGATTGCGCTTAATCTTTGATCTACAAGATAATGGATATATTCTTCTATGATATCATCAGTAAAGCCCATGATTTGATTTTGAGTGATGTATTTACCCCATTTGATCTCAAGATCTCCAGCTTTTTTAAACATATCATAAATTTTATTGATATTTTCATCATGGAACAAATCAGGTCTTTCTTTGCGTACTGAATTGATCATATTTTGAAATAATAAAAGATGTGTGATTTCATCTCTTTGGATAAAGCGGATCATTTGTGCTGAACCTAGCATTTTTCCTGCACGTGCAAGTGCGTAAATAGCAGTAAAACCACTATAAAAATATACTCCTTCTAAAATTTGATTTGCCACCATAGCTAAAAGAAGTTTATTATCATCTACATCGCCTGCTAATTCTTCATAAATGCTTGAAATAAAGTCATTTTTTTCACGCAAAGTTTCATCATGCTTTTCCATTTCATAAATCAAATCTGTATTATCGCAAATCGCTTCTACCATAACAGCGTAAGATTTTGAATGGTTTGCCTCTTCATAAGCTTGGCGTGCTAAAACCGCATTGATTTCAGGAGCTGTGATATAAGGGTTGATATTATCTGCTAAATTATTGGTTTGAAAACTATCCATAGAAATAAGCTGACTCCAAACTAAATCATACATTCTTTTTTCACCTGTGGTTAAATTACAGCGATAATCAAGTGCATCTTTAGTTGTATCCACTTCTTTTGGAAACCAAGTATTTGCCTCCATTAAATCCCAAAGTTTTAAAGCCCAAGTATATTTTGCCTTAGTGAAATTTAAAATTCCATGTGGGTTACCATCAAAAACTTTACGATCTCCTAGGGTTTCGTTTGAGCTTGGATTGTAAATTCTTTTTCTTTGCATTTTTTAACCTTTCTTTATGCTTTGGTGGCTATACAACTTTGAGTTAAAATATCATGTAAATTTAAACGATCTTTTCTTACAAAACTGACAAATAAACCAAAGAGTAAGCCAAAACTTATAATAAATATCACATATCTTAGTAAAATTCTAAGAAAACTTAGTTTCTTTCCCGTTTTTATATCAATAAGATATAAATCATATGCTTTAAGACCTGGGCTTTGTGCCTTTTTTGTTAAAAAAATAGCTTGAATCAAACCAAATAAAAAAGTACATAAAGTTGTGATAAAATGGTTGTTTAAAAAAGCTTCTTTAGAGCCTAATATAAAATAAAATAAATATAAAATAGGAACATAAATAAGAAAAATATCTATAAGCAAAGCTCTAAATCTTAACCATCTAGAGCTAATTTTTGCTTTAGTTTTCATTTAATTTCCACGACTTCCTGGTTTTATGGCTTTGCTCCCTTTTTTACAAAGCGGACAATTTGTTTCATCATAAATTTCAAATTCAAAATTTCCTAGAGTAAAGAGTGGTAAATTTTCAGGTAATTTCGCATTATCTTTTCTTGGAGATTTTAGATTTTCTACCGCACAAAAACCACGATTTGCTAATGCTGCAAAACCTACAACAATGCCACCTAAACTTTCAATGATTTTTGCACTCTCTAAAGCACTACCACCTGTAGTAATGATATCTTCACAAATTATAAATTTTTCACCCTTTTTTACTTCAAAACCACGTCTTAAAGTCATTTCTTTATTTACTCTTTCAGTGAAGATAAAACGTTTACTACAAGCTCTCGCAAGCTCATAACCTGCTAAAATTCCACCTAAAGCAGGAGAACAAATGCTATCAAATTCTATCTTATAGCTTGCAATAATCTTTGCAAGTTCATCACAAAGTTTTGCTGCTAATTTTGGATCCTCTAAAACTTTTGCACTTTGAAGATAAAATTGCGAATGTTTACCTGAACTTAGTAAAAAATGCCCTTCTAAATAAGCACCACAATCTTTATAAATTTGCTCTAAATTCATCGTTAAACCTTTAAAAGTTCACTTTCTTTGCTTTTTACACTCTCATCAATTTTTGTTGTATAGGTGTCGGTAAGTTTTTGCACTTCATCATAAGCTTTTTTTGCTTCATCTTCGCTTATTGCCTTATCTTTTTCTAGTTTTTTAACTGCATCGTTGGCATCTTTGCGTATATTTCTTATAGAAACTTTTGCCTTTTCACCCATAGCTTTAGCTTGCTTTACGTTTTCTTCTCTTTGCTCTCTAGTCATCGGAGGGAAAAATAATTTTACACTTTCGCCGTCATTGTTTGGATTTACACCGATATTTGCAGCTGCAATAGCACTTTCTATGGTTTTTAGTAAAGGTTTTTCCCAAGGAGTGATGCTAATAGTTGAAGCATCGCTTGCTAAAACAGTTGCTACTTGATTTAAAGGAGTTTGAGTTCCGTAATAATCCACTGTAATATGATCTAAAATATGGGTATTAACTTTTCCAGTTCTTAAAGTGGTGAAGTCTTTTTTTAAGGCTTCTAAAGATTTTTCACTTTGGGTTTTTTGTTTGTTAAAAATTTCACTTAGCATTATCATTTCCTTTAATTATTTACTTGAATTAACATCGCTTGGAAGTTGTGGTGCACTTGGAGCGATAGAATTTGTGTTTGGGGTAGCAGGCACAATAGGAGCGCTTGGAATAGTAGTGTTGTTTTCTACTTTAATTTTCTCTGCTAGAGAGTCCTTGCTAGCTTTATTGTATAAATAACCAAGACCAATAGTATTTGCAATAAGTAAAATTCCCATAATAAAGGTAAATTTTGCTAAAAATCCAGCCGGTCCTTTGGCGCCAAATAAACTTTCATTGCTTCCACTATAAGCTCCAAGTCCTATACTTGAACTTTTTTGAAGTAAAACTGCTATACAAATAACTACAACGATGATAAATTGTAAAATGATTAAAAGAGTGATCATTGAAAATTCCTAAAAGTTAATTTTTAAATGATTATTTTAGCTAAATAAAACTTGAAAAGTTTTGAAACTTGATAAGTTTTTGTGAGAAAAATCCCACAAAAACTTATCTGCTATTGAAGCTTCTTAAGATATTAAGTAAAGATACGAAAAGATTAACAAAATCAAGATAAAGTGCTACTGCACCTTCGATTGGAGTTTCATAATTTCCGCGGATAATATTTTGCGTATCATAAAGAATGTAAAATGAAAATAATATTGCAGCTACTGCTGAAATAGCTAGATTAACTATACTGCTTTGGAAGAAAAGGTTTAGTAAAGATGCTGCTACAATAACGATTAATACTATAAATAAAGCTTTACCCATAACAGTAAAATCTTTTTTTGTATTCATAGCAAATACACTAAGTCCTGCAAAAGCAACCGTTGTTAAAGCAAAAGCTTGAGCGATGATAATTCCTCCAGCTGGTAGAGCTAAAACTGAAATAAGTAAAGGTGTAAGCGTTAAACCTGAGCAGAAAGTAAAACCAAAAAGTAAAACAAGATTTAATGGAGCCTCTCTTTTTTTCCATTGCAAAGCAAATAAAAGTCCGATTTCAACAGCAAAAAGGATCCAAAAAGTTACTTGTGATTGTATAAAAAATGATGCTAAAGCAAAAATTCCTACATATGCACCTACTGTTGCAGCTAATAATGAAGCAGCAAAAAGTTGATAAGTTTGTTTAATAAAAATACTTAATTCGCTTGAGCGTGTATTTTCAAATTCTTTTGATCTTGAGTAGTCTCTATCATAAAGACTCATAAAATTCTCCTTGCAAAATTGTTAGATTTTTTAAAATCTTGAGCGAAATCTAACATATTAGACTAAATAAAAAGTTAATTTATATAATATCTTAATGCTTAAATGAAATCTTTGCTGAAATTTTGTTATAATTTCAAGATTTTAGTTTTAGGTTGGTTTTATGGAAAATCTTATTAGCGGTGCGATTAAGTTTATGCAAGAAGACTTTAAGGAGCATGAAGAACTTTTTGAAAGTCTAAAAAATAAGCAAAATCCCCATACTCTTTTTATAGGTTGTTCTGATTCTAGAGTAATTCCAAATTTGATCACTAATACGGGTCCAGGTGAGCTTTTTGTAATACGAAATATTGCAAATATAGTTCCACCTTATCGCGTTGGAGAAGATTACTTGGCGACAACTTCAGCAATAGAGTATGCTTTAAATTCATTGCATATTAAAAATATCGTCGTTTGTGGCCATAGTAATTGTGGAGGTTGCAATGCTCTTTATTATTCTGATGAAGAGTTAAATAAAATTCCTAACGTGAAAAAATGGCTTACTATGTTAGATCCGATAAAAAAAGATGTGATGATTTTTGCAAGAGACGATTTGGCTATGCGTTCATGGCTTACAGAAAAATTAAATTTAGTAAATTCTTTGCAAAATATACTTACTTATCCAGGCGTGCAAGAAGCTTTAGATGAAGGAAAAATAGAAGTACATGCTTGGTATTATATTATAGAGACAGGTGAAATTTATGAGTATGATTTTAAAGCAAAAATTTTTACTTTAATACAAGATAGGAAAGTTCAATGAAGAAAATTATTTTTAGTTTATGTTTTTTTATTTTATACCTTGGAGCACAAGAATTTAAATTTATTGATGCGAATATTAGTAAAGAAGATGAAGGAATTTATGCTTTAGTTGAAAAATATGTTGATCTTAACAATCAAATTAAAGAATTTAAGAAAAACAATGATGAAAATTCAAGCACTTTTAATGGTATTTTAAGTGAATTTGAAAAAGACAAAAAGACTATTTTAGCAAAAATACCCGATATGATAGTAGGACAAAAGATTAATGAAGAGGCAGTGGCTAGATTTTTAAAAGCAAAAGAAAAATTACTAGATGTTCAAAAAAAGAATATTAATAAGCCTTACATTTATACAGATGCCACTCTTAATCTAGTTTATTTTAACATTGTGGAAAGTTTTTATTCTTCTTTGTTTGAAGTGGAAAAACTTTTTAAAAATACAGCAAGTAGTGAAGATTTAATTGCTACTGTTGATAAGGCAATGGAAAATTTACAAAATTCTTCTAGTGTAAATTTAGATAGTTTTAAAAGCAAAATTACAAATCCAGAAGAATTGGAAAAAATTACCCTAAAAGAAAGATATATTGGTAACGCTCTAGATTCTTATTCTGAAATTCTTAAGTATTTACGATCAAATGCAGATTTGCTTGAAAGTAATTATATTTTTTCACTACTTGAGCTTCAAGTTTGGATAGATCGTATAAACGAGGCAATTGGGGTAAGTTTTGTTAATATCGGAAAAATAGTAATTTCTGCTTTGGTTTTAGTTTTTTTTATATCTTTAAGACGTTTTTTTGCAAATATAGTATATTTTTTCCTTGTTCGGCTTTTTTATAGAAATAAAAATGATGTAGATGATATTAAAGTTATTTTTATTGAGAATATTAAAAAACCAGTGAGTTTTTTTCTGATTGTTTATGCTATTTCGATTTGTCTTACTATAGCAACTTATCCTGCACCTTTAAGTATTAATTTGAGTAATTTTTTCCACATAATTTATGCGGTTTTGATTGCATGGCTTATTTTAAAAATGCTTGATGGTTATGGAATGGTACTAGTTTCTAAGCTTGCTCAAAAAAGCGGAAAAAAAGAAGTTGTAAATTTAATTATTAAAATTTTATATTTTGTTATTATTATCATAGCTTTATTATATATCCTTGCTCAGCTTGGTTTTAATATTTCAGCTATTATTGCATCTTTGGGAATTGGTGGTTTAGCTGTTGCTTTAGCAGCGAAAGATATAATTGCAAATTTCTTTGCTTCTATACTTTTACTTTTTGATAATAGTTTTAATCAAGGAGATTGGGTAGAGGTTTCAGGTATAGAAGGAACAGTAGTTGAAATAGGACTTAGAAAAACTACTATTAGAACTTTTGATAATTGTCTCGTATTTTTACCAAATTCAACTATTATGGGAGCTAATATCAAAAATTGGAGTAAAAGACGCATGGGTCGCCATGTTAGAATGTATTTGGGTGTTGGTTATGATGCTACTCCTGAAAAATTAGATCAATGTGTAAAAGATTTGAAAGAATTTTTGGATACAAGTGATTTGGTAGCTCACGATGAGGATAGTGCATTAAAATATGGTGATCATACGACAAAATATCGTCAAAATCTTGTATCTATTAACGATTTAGAAGGCTATAAAAATGCTTGTTATGTGGCTTTAAGCGAATTTGCAGATAGTAGTATTAATATAGAGCTTTATTTTTATACCAAAGAAATAGGTGGAAAAGATTTTAGAGAAGCTAGACAAAGTTTAATGCTTGAGTTTATGCGTATAATTGAAAAAAATGGTTTAACCTTTGCTTTCCCAAGTCGCAGTATTTATATAGAAAATTTACCACCCCTTGATTTGCAAGCAAAAGCTATAAAATAGCAAGATTTTATCTTGCTATTTTTTTAAACTGGTATAACGCGTATATTTGGACTTAATTCTTCTTGTAAAATTGTTTCAATAGCATAAAGTGTTGCACCACTTCCACTAGAACAACCACTACAAGCACCAAGATAACGAATATAAACATCAATTGCTGCGCCTTCAGCCTTTTGTATATCAATTACTTCCAAATCTCCACCATCATTATGAAGCATAGGGCGAATTTCAGCATCTAAAACACTTTCAACTGCTTTTAATTGTCCTACTACGGTCATTTCATCAAAAGCTACATCACTTTTCATTGTATTTTTGAGTTTTTCTCTATCCATCTCGGCTCTGGTTTCAGCTAAAATATCTACAAGGTAATAATCTCTTTTTTCATGTCCGCCTGGTTTGATACAGGACTTGCAAAAAGCACCTGCTTTAGTATATTGTGTGATTTCTTCTACACTATGCAAATCATTAAGTTTAATCACTTCTTTAATAGTTCCAAGACTTACTCTAGCGCACTCACAAACTATAATTTGATCTTCAAAATCTTCAGGACTTATACCTTTATAATGAGCTGCTGCTTGTTTGATTACATCATAAGCCATAACCGAACAGTGCATTTTTTGAGGTGGAACAGCTGGAGTTTCTGGATTATCACGCATAGCAAATTCCACATCTAAATTTGTGATTTTTACTGCTTCATCTACAGTTTTTCCTATGCAAAGATCTACCATAGTATCACTACTTGCTATAGCTGTACCACAACCAAAACTTTTAAATTTTGCATCGATAATTTTATCAGTTTTTTCATCTACAAGCCAAAAAAGTCTTACTGCATCACCGCAACTTTCTGCGCCAAAATCAGCTACGATCAATTTTGCATTGCGTGCTTTAGCATCTTCTTCGCTAAATTCTCCCATATGTTGAGGATTATTCATTCTATCTTGAACTTTTTGTGAATACTCATCCCAAATGGATCCACCAATTAAACTATTTTTTCCCATTTTTCATCCTTATTTGTAATTATTTGGATTATAAGCATAAGTACAAGAAATTGCTCTTAATCTCTGTGTTGCATTTTTAATTTGTTTTGCTGCATAATCAATTTCTTCTTCAGTGTTAAAACGTGACAAAGAAAGTCTTAAAGCTGTATGCGCTAAATCATGCTCCGCACCGATAGCTTCCATAATAGGATTGCTTTCTAAAGCTTCACTTGCACAGGCTGAGCCCGTACTTGCAGCTATACCATTTTTATTTAAATCCCAAAGCATTGCTTCGCCTTCAACACCTTTAATACTTGCTAAGATTGTATTAGGCACACGGTGTTCCCTTTTTCCAACCACTGTTGTATCAGGCAAGGCTAAAATTTGATCTTCTAGTTTATCTCTTAAACGGCGTATATGAGAATCTTCAAAATCAAGCATAGTATTTGCAATACGCAAAGCCTCGCCCATAGCCACTATATAAGGCACATTTAAAGTTCCACTTCTACGACCACCCATGTGTTCTCCACCGTGTAAAAGTGGAGTAAGTTTAAGTCCTTTTTTTATAAAAAGTCCACCCACACCCTTTGGTCCATGAAATTTATGCGCCGAAAATGAAGCAAAATCAACTCCTACTTGAGTCAAATTAACCTTTATTTTGCCTACTGCTTGAGTAGCATCTGTATGAAAAAGAGCGCCAAATTCATGTGCAAGTTCTGCCATCGCTTTAATATCAAAAATCATACCTGTTTCATTATTTGCCCACATAACACTTACAAGTGCTGTTTTATCGCTAATCACTTTACGTAAATCTTCTACAGTAGAAACCCCTTCTTCATTTACAGGGAGTTCTATGACTTTTACTCCAAGACTTTTTAAAAAATAAGCAGCAGCGGTAACAGCAGGGTGTTCTACGCTAGAAATAATCACTTCATTGCGTTCTTTATCTAAAATATGATCAAAATACACACCCTTAAGCACCCAGTTAATGCTTTCTGTCGCACAGGAGGTTACAACTATGTCATCTAGGTCATTTGCTCCAAGTCCTGCATAAAGTTTATCCAAAGCTTCTCTTAAGGCAGGATGTGTTGCGCTACCATATTGATGAAGGCTATTTGGATTTCCATACATATCCTTTAAAAAAGGTAGCATCAACTCATAAGCATTAGGATCAAGCATCGTCGTTGCATTGTTATCTAAATATACTTTCACTTTAAAATCCTTAATTTATCCTTAACTTTAATTAGGATATTTTTTATCTTTATTCGAAAATGGATAATAACAAAAATTTATAAAAATTAGGTTAAAAATTATAACAAAAATAAAATGTTAAAGTAAAATTTTAAAGTGAAATATTTTGTGGATTTTATATAGTAAAAATGAGAAATACTATTTCTTAAATTTTTCTTCGTAATACTTTACTATTTTTGAATCTTCTTTGACTGTATGTTTAAAGATAAAATCTTGAACAACGAGATCTAGCTTTTCAGTCATTATATTTACAAATTTAGCTTCACTGATGATAATTTCTTCAATTTCTAAGATAATTTTTCTGTGAATTCTTGTATGATGGTTGATATAAGGATATTCTATTTCTCTCATAAAGGCTTCTTCATCTGAAAAATGTCTATTGATCATTATCAACAACTCTCTTAAAACAATTTTTAATTCTTTTGTTTCAACATGACGTTGGCTCATTAAAGAGAGTTTTTTAGAAATTTCAAAAAGTTCTTTATGTTGATGATCTAAAAGATCATTATTCATTGAAATAATTTTTTCACTATAAATCATGGTTTTGAGTGCTTTTATATTTATATTTTTTCGGGGGCGAATTATAATGTTATTATACTTAAAATTTTATTAATTAATCATATAAAAATTATTATTATTGAAATATTTATAATTTATATATTTTTTGTAAAAATTATTTTAAACCATCACAGACATATAAGAGTTTAGAATTTTATTTATATTTGCTTGTTTTTGGCGACGATCTAGAAAATTTTCTATAGAATTAGAGCGTAGTTGATTTACCTCTTCTAATCTTTGCGTGTCTTGACTTTGGTTTTGATATTGTTTTTTAAAAGCATCAAAATCATTGCGAGTTTGATCGATATAAATTTGAAATATTGAGCTTGAATTTGCAAATTCTCTTAAATCCATATCTTTTTGGTAGTTAATATATTGTTGAAAAAATACAGATAGTTTGTCTTGAGTACTTGTTTTTTTATCTATGCCATTAACATAAAGATAAAGATCAAAACTCATCTTTTTTTCATTTTCTTTTTTAATATAATCTTCTATATCCATTTCGCCTTTAAGAATTTTTTGTAAATTTTGATGAGAGCTCAGTTCTAGAGTGACAGGTTTCATAAAAAAGTTAAATTCTTTTTCATTTTGGGTTTTTATATCATGGTAGATAAAATTCATTAAAAGACCAGATTTTGATACTTCTGCATTTTTAGTTAAATAAGGTTTTAAAATTTCATTAGAAGAAGTATTTTCTATGGCTTTATTAAAATGAAAATTAGTTATTTTATTATCTAACATTAAAGTATTTAAATTTGTGATATTGCTTAATGCTAAATCAATTTCTTCTTGATTGTTGTAAATTCTTGAAATTTGGCCCAAAAATTCTCCATTATCTGTTGAAAAACCTGATGATAGTTTTGAAATAAAATCGCGATTTAAATAAGCATTATCATCTTGTAAAAATTCTGAATTTATAGATTTTAATGAACTATGATAGCTATTTAAAAGATAAGGTAGATCAATTTTATTATAATTTAAAATTTCATCTTGTTTCGTGAGTTCTTTTGCTATACTTCTAACGCTTTTAATATTGATATCATAAGATTCTGGTATATTGGCAATTTTATTTAAATCTTTATCGAAAAAACCTTCTTCATTGATTCTAAATCCAAATTCACTGGCATAAGTGGTATTATTAAAAATATAACTTAATTGTTCTAAGCTATTTTCATTTCCTTCTTGTTCTAAAGCTTTGCTATCTTTAATTAAATTTAGAGCAGAGCTATTCTGTAAAGGATTAGATAAGGTTAAATTTTGATACGGATTTGCCGAATTTATAGTCATTTTAAATCTTTCCAAAATATTGCTGATTTTTTATAAGCAAAAGGTGTGCCAAGTTTTTTAAAAATTAAATTCAGTCAAAAATTAGAAAACATTTGATAGTATTTAGCTTTTCTTTTAATTTGAAAAATAAAAATTTATCTAAATAAGGAAAGCGTATGCCAAAGATGAAAAGCGTTAAAAGCGCAGTTAAACGCTTCAAAGTAGGTAAAAATAAAATCAAAAGAGGCTCAGCTTTTAGAAGTCATATTTTGACTAAAAAACCTGCAAAAAGAATGCGTGATCTTCGCACAGCTAAATATGTGCATAACACAAATGTAAAAGCTGTTGAAAAAATGCTAGGAATTTAAGTTTTTGACTAAAAGTCATTCAAACTCCCCTCTGAGATAAAATTTCAAGGGTAAGCTCCAAATTTGGACGCCACTTTATGAAAGGAAATAAAAATGGCAAGAGTAAAAACAGGTGTTGTTAGACGCCGCAGACACAAAAAAGTTTTAAAATTAGCACGTGGTTTTTATAGTGGACGCCGTAAACATTTTAGAAAAGCGAAAGAACAATTAGAAAGAAGTCTAGTCTATGCTTATCGTGATAGACGCCGCAAAAAAAGAGACTTTCGCCGTCTTTGGATTGTGCGTATCAATGCTGCTTGTAGGCTTAATGATTTAAGTTATTCAAGATTTATTAATGGTCTTAAAAAAGCAGGTATTGAACTTGATAGAAAAATTCTAGCAGATCTAGCTATGAATGATGCTGCTGCTTTTGCAAAAATTGCAGAGGCCGCAAAAAAAGCACTTTAATTTTTTAGTGTAAGAATTTCAAGATTTTATCTTGAAATTCTTAAAATTCTAAACAACCTTACAGCATAAATTTTATTCTCAAAAATTTTTTTACATTTTATTTTTTTTATTTATCATTGAATTTATATAAAATCACATTTATTGTGCCTTGAAGCTTTTAAAACGACTAAATTCTACAGTATGTAATTTTTAAATTATCCAAAAAGAATTTAACGACTTTAACAACATCCATCCTAATAATTTTAAAATTATCAGGATGAAATTTTAACAAGTAGGAGAGTAAAAACTAATTAAACTAAGTATTATCTTTTATAAGATTACCAAAGATAATTAAACTGAGCAAATCCTGTATGGGTATTGCCATCTTTATCAAACATTCCATTATAGTTTAAACTAAAATAGAAAGCTTCATTAACAGGAACGATAAAAGAAGTGCTTACAAATTTTTGTATTCTTGGTAAATCAAACTCATCACTTACTTTTATATTTCCAAATCTAGCCTCAGCTTCTACTTTAGGATTGATATTAAACTTAGCTCCAAGTTCTACTGAAGTTTTTAAATTAGGCAACCAATCTCTAAACCAAGTAAAGCTTGTTTTAGTAGAGAAAAGATTTAAATAGTTTGCATAGGTTCTTTCTCCATCCTTAACTGTTGCTTGTCCTATAGTGTCTTTCATAGAAAAAGCTTCAGTATAGCCTCCTTCATAAGCAAGACCTATTTCAGGGGAGAATATATCTTTATTAGAAATAAAATTCATACCTAAGGCTGTATTGACTCCATAAGCATAAGAATTAGGTTCAGCTTTAGCTTCATTATTTCCTATTTTTTTAGTTAAATCATTTTTAATCAAAGCAGCTTTACCTTGAGCTTTGATATAAACTTCTTGACCTTTTTCTGTAGTAAATAAGGTATTAAAGTATTTTAAACCTGCATAATAGGTTCTATTATTAATATCAAAATAAGTTGAACCCATTCTTGTATCTTCATAACCTGCATACACACCATATATTCCACTGTCTTTTAAAGTAGAATAACCTATAATGGTTCCTTTAGTGTGTCCTTTACTTTCTTCATTTAAAGAAAGTTCAACATTCTGTGAAGAAGTATAAGGAAGGATGAATAAAGAATGTTCTTTATTAGAACCATAGCTTCCATTATTTAAATCACTCTTTATATAATCACTTGCATCTGCATATAAATTACCCTTTTCAGACATAGCAATGCTTTGAGATTTACTTGAAGAAGCTAAAGCAAA